>JADJPO010000002.1:736580-1104870 GCA_016713225.1 Kineosporiaceae bacterium | reverse complement strand
TAGTTCTTCCAGCCGACCCACTTGATCGTGCTCAAGCCACCGATGCCGTCCCAGTTCGAGAAGGACAGCACCACCGACGCGAGCGCCGGCAGCACGACGAACATCATGGTGAGGACCAGGGGCACCGACACCATCAGCAGCACCACGAGGCGGTCACTGCCACTGAGCCGCCGGACGCGACCCCCACGGGGGACGCCCTGCTGGGCGCCCCCCGAGGGTGCTGTCGCGACCGCGGCGGGGTTGACGATCGGGACGTCGCCGCCGGCCGTCATCGAGTACCTGCCTTCCCCCGCCTGCCGGCGGCGCTCCGGTGGATCAGGCCGTGAAGATGGTCTTGGCCTGGTTCTCCAAGCTGTTGCAGAGGCCGTCGATGTCCTTGGGGTTCTTCAAGAAGGTCTGAATACCCGGGATCATCACGGTCGAGGCGAAGTCCGGCCGCGTGTCGCGGTCGAGGAACTGCGCGATGTTCTTCGCCGAGCCGACCAGTTCGGCCGACTTCTTCTGCAGTGCCGTGTACCCGCTGATGTCGACCTGAGAGTTGGCGATCAGCGTCGTCGGGTCGGTCTTGGCGTAGATGCCACCGGCCTCCTTGCCGCCGAGCCACTCCAGCAGGGCCTTGGCACGGGCCTCGTCCTTGGGCTTCTTGGCCATCATGAAGCCGTCGATCGGGGCGTCCAGCGCATCGGAGCCGATGGCCGAGTCGATCTCCGGGAAGGTGAAGAAGTCGACGTCGTCCAGGTTGGCGGTCATCTGCTGGGTGACGAACAGGCCCAGCAGGTACATGCCGGCCTTCTTGGTCTGCAGCGCCTGCGCGGCCTCCTGCCAGGTGCGGCCCAGCGGGTCGGCCTGGTGCAGCGGCAGCAGCTCGGCCCAGGTCGAGAAGACCTTCTTGACCTTCGGGTCGCTCCAGGACACCTTGTGCGACATCAGGTCGATGTGGAACTGGTAGCCGTTGACGCGCATGTTGAGCACGTCGAAGGTGCCCATCGCCGGCCAGCCGTCCTTGTCGCCGAACGCGATCGGGGTCAGGCCGTCCTTCTTCATCTGGGCGCCGAGTGTCTTCAGCTCGTCCAGCGTCTTGGGAACGGTGTAGCCCTTCTCCTTCCACAGCGACGGCCGGTAGAAGACGGCCCACGGGTAGTACGAGCTGGGCACGAAGTACTGCTTGCCGTCATCACCGGTCGAGGCGGTCTTGAAGGCGTCGGTGAAGCCCTGCATCTTGCCCCAGACGTCGCTCACGTCGCCGGCCAGGCCCTTGGAGGCGAAGAACCGCATCCGGTACCCGGCGAACCAGGTGAACACGTCGTCCGGCTTGCCCTGAAGGTAGTTGTTGATGTTCTCCTGGAAGGTGTTGTGGTCCTGGGTGTTGACCTTGACCGTGGTGCCGGCCGAGGTCTTGAAGCCGTCCGCGAGGGCGGCGATGACCTTCTTCGGGATCTCATCGGAGGCGTTGGAGCCGAAGCTCACCTCGCCACCGCCGGCGGCGGAGGCGCCGCCGGACG
Organism: Kineosporiaceae bacterium; assembly: GCA_016713225.1. NCBI lineage: Bacteria > Bacillati > Actinomycetota > Actinomycetes > Kineosporiales > Kineosporiaceae > Kineosporiaceae bacterium. The sequence goes on along the minus strand of JADJPO010000002.1, from coordinate 1,103,368 downwards.
CAGCGGCACTGGTCGCACCGGAGGTCGACGAGTCGGAACCGCCGCACGCGGAGAGCAGGACGGCGCCACCTGCGGCGGCACCCAGGCCCGCACCCGCGCGCAGCAGCGCGCGTCGGTTGAACGAGGTCGCGGCGACCGACGGCGGAACCAAGCGAGCCAGGTACTCGGCCTCGGACTGGGGACGGGACATGCATGCCTCCTTCAGCGTGCCGACACTGGCACGACCGACCGATCGAGGGGCGAACAGAAATCAACACGACCCCTCACAATGTTGCATACCTTGTCTGGGACATCTCCCGCCTGTCAAGTGGCTGGCACCCTCGTAATCGAACTGATGCGAACGCGACTGGCGGGGTGGGTCAGCGCGTGGCGCGTCGACATGCCACACGCTCCGATGTTCGAGATTGTTGACTTTCACGGTGCGTGCGGTTCTAGTGTTGACCCCTGGCGGAAGGAGGTGTCGGCGTGCTCGCACGGCAACGGCAGGAGCGCATCCTCGAACAGGTACAGCTCACCGGGGGCGCCCGGGTCAGCGACCTGGTGGAACTGCTCGGCGTCTCGGACATGACCATCCGGCGGGACATCGCGATCCTCGCCCGCAAAGGGCTGGTCTCGCGGGTGCACGGCGGCGCCACTGCGGTCTCCGGACGCAGCGCCGAGGAGCCCGGGTTCAACGTCAAGTCCTCGCTGCAGCTGATCGAGAAGGCCGCGATCGCCGCCGCGGCGACCCAGCTGGTCTCCCCCGGTGACTGCGTGGCGGTCTCGGCCGGCACCACCACCTACGCCGTCGCGCAGCAGCTGCGTGCCGTCCCCGATCTGACCGTGGTGACCAACTCGCTGCCGGTCGCCGAGGTGCTGCACGAGTCCGCCCGAGACGATCTGACCGTGGTGCTGACGGGCGGCGAGCGCACGCCGTCCGACGCCCTGGTCGGCACGGTGGCCGTCGCCACCCTGCGCCGGCTGCACGTGGACTGGCTGTTCCTCGGGGTGCACGGTTTCGACGAGCGGGCCGGGTTCACCACCCCCAACCTGGTCGAGTCCGAGACCAACCAGGCGCTCATCGCCTGCGCCCGGCAGGTCGTGGTCACCGCCGACAGCACCAAGTGGGGCGTGGTGGGCCTGAGCACGATGGCCCGGCTCACCGAGGTCGATGTGTTGGTCACCGACGATCAGCTCGACGAGGAGGCAGGCCGGGTGCTCGCCGGCAAGGTCGGCCGCCTGATCCTCGCCCCGACCGGGGCCACCCTCCCCCAGGAGGCACGATGACCCACACGCTGGCCACCGGCCGGGTCCGCAGGACACTCGATCATCTGGCCGACGGCCGCGAGCTGTTCTACTTCGACGATTCCGAGCCCTATCTCTCGGGTCGGGCGAGCCGCGCGACGGTCGACACCCGTCCGCTGACGCCACCGGGGCACAGCCCGGAGGCGGGCATCGGCTCGCAGTTGCGCTTCGACCCACTCACCGGTGAGTGGGTGGTCATCGCCTCGCATCGCAACGACCGCACGTTCCTGCCACCCAAGGACGAGTGCCCGCTGTGCCCGACCGGCGGCGGCACGGTTCCCTCGGAGATCCCGGCGAGCGACTACGACGTGGTGGTCTTCGAGAACCGATTCCCTTCTCTCAGCATGGATGCCACGCTGGCGCCGGGTTCCGGCGGGCTGCTGGACGGCGAGCCGTTGTGGCCGCTGCGGCCGGGCACCGGCCGCTGCGAGGTGGTGTGCTTCACCTCCGACCACGGCGCGGCCTTCTCGTCGCTGTCCGCGCCGCGGGTGCGCACCGTGGTGGAGGCCTGGTGTGACCGCACCACCGAGTTGTCGGCGCTGCCCGGGGTGGAGCAGGTGTTCTGCTTCGAGAACCGCGGGCAGGAGATCGGCGTGACGCTGCACCACCCGCACGGCCAGATCTACGCCTACCCGTACGTGCCACCCCGCTCGGCGACCATGCTGCGTCTGGCCGAGCAGCATCGACGCGCCACCGGCGGCAACCTGCTGCGCGACGTGCTGGACGCCGAGCGACGGGCGGGCAGCCGCGTGGTGCTCAGCGGCGAGCACTGGACGGCCTACGTCCCGGCTGCGGCTCGCTGGCCGGTCGAGGTGCACCTGGCGCCCCACCGCGACGTCCCGGACCTGCCGGCGCTGGACGACGGTGAGCGGGCCGAACTCGCCGAGGTGTACCTGGAGCTGTTGCGTCGCTGTGACCGGTACTTCGACGGGGTGCCCGCGCTGCCCTACATCGCGGGGTGGCACCAGGCGCCGGTCGGGGCCGACCGCGACCTGGGACGCCTTCACCTGCAACTGTTCTCGGTGCTTCGTGCGCCGGGCAAGCTGAAGTACCTGGCCGGGTCGGAGTCGGCCATGGGCGCGTGGGTGAACGACGCGGTGCCGGAGCGGATCGCCGATCGGCTGCGCGAGGTCGCCTCGTGAGCGGTGCCCACTGGTACCCGTCGCCGGACGCCGGGGCGGGCGTCGAGCAGGTGACCGCGGACTTTCGCCAGTCGTTCGGCGGCGAGCCGGACGGTGTCTGGGCAGCCCCCGGGCGGGTGAACCTGATCGGCGAACACGTGGACTACAACGACGGGTTGTGCCTGCCGATGGCCTTGCCGCACCGGACGTTCGTCGCGCTGCGACACCGTGCGGACAACGTGCTGCAGGTGACCTCGACGGCCGGTGAGCCCTGGCGCGGGACCCTGGCCGAGGTGGCGCCCGGACGGGTGGCGGGCTGGGCCGGGTATGTCGTCGGCGTGCCCTGGGCGCTCGCGCTCGATCAGGGTTGCGCTCTGACCGGTTTCGAGGCCGCTGTGGTCAGCGAGGTGCCGGTCGGTGCCGGGCTGTCGTCGTCCGCGGCCCTGGAGTGTGCCGTGGCGATCGCCCTGGACGAGCTGGCGGGGTGCGGCCTGGGAGCGGACGACGCCGGCCGCGCCCGGTTGGCGCGCTCGTGTGTGCGTGCCGAGAACGAGATTGCCGGAGCACCCACCGGGGGCATGGACCAGGCCGCCTCGTTGCGGGCCCGGGCGGGGCATGCGCTGGCGCTGGACTGTCGCGACTTCTCGCTGCAGCAGGTGCCGTTCGATGCGGCCAGGGCCGGGTTGGCGGTGCTGGTGATGGACACCCGGGTGCACCATGCGTTGGTCGACGGCCGGTACGGGTCGCGGCGCGAGGTGTGCCGTGAGGCCGCGGCCGACCTGGGGGTCACGTCGCTGCGCGACGTCGAGATCGAGTCCCTGGACGACGCCCTGGCGCGGCTGGGCACCGAGGAGCACCGGCGCCGGGTGCGCCACGTGGTGACCGAGATCGACCGGGTGCGCGCAGCGGTGGACGTGTTGCGAGCCGGCCGGTTGGACGCCCTCGGCCCACTGTTCGATGCCTCGCACGCCTCGCTGCGCGACGACTACGAGGTCTCGTGCGCCGAACTCGACCTGGCCTGTGAGGCGGCGCTGGCTGCCGGCGCGCTGGGTGCCCGGATGACCGGCGGCGGCTTCGGCGGCTCGGCGATCGCGCTGGTCCGTGCGGACGCCGCGCCCCGGGTGGCGGGCGCCGTGGCAGAGTCCTTCGCCCGCAGGGAGTTCGGTCCCCCCGCCTTCCTCCTGGCCACCCCTGCAGGGTCGGCAGGTCGTGTTGCCTAGAATGTGTGTGGCGAACGTGGTGCCATAGGCCCAGTTCCGCCGCACGCAATCGTTGCCGAGGTCGGTCAGGCGGCTCGGGTGCTGGCCAGGTGATGCGCTCTGACCACCTGGTCCATGAAGGCATCCGGGGTCAGCCGCAGGCCGAGGACGGGGATGCGGAGCACCATGCGTCGGTCCAGGGTCACCTCGTTCTGGCGCAATGCGTCATCGACCGGGTTCAACGCCTGCGCGTGATGCCCACCGTCGATCTCCACCACCAGGCCCACGTCGGTGAACTCGACGTCGAGGTAGACCCGGCCACCCGGCCCACGACGCACCACCTGACGATCCGGCTCCGGCAGACCACGCTCACGGCAGCGCCGGGCGAAGTCGAGCTCACCCAACGACTGCGCGCCATCGCAGACATCACGCACCACCTGGTCGAGCAGAGCACGGCGCGAACTGTAGATCGTCGCCTCCCACGCCGCGAGCAGCCGGCCGGGCTCGACCAACCGTTGCTGCACCGGCAGACACACCAGCAGCGCTGCGGCGCGGTCGGTCCGAGCCCACTGCGCAGCATGCAGCGTGGCCCACTCGCGTCGCACCCGGGGTAGCCCACCAGTGGCCACCGGAGGCATCCGCCGACGTCGACGCACCCGCACGCCCGCCGGCCGCCCCGGATGCGTGCCGGCAGGCACCGACACATCGATCACGTCGGGGTCGAATCCCCCTCAGCCCAACGGCCAACAGCGCAGCCACACCGTCCAGCACCCCTGATCCGCTCTCCCAGACCCCTGCCAACAGGCCCTCGCCCTGCACCGGTCCACTACCCGCGATCACGGTGTGCCGTCCCGCCTTGGCCCATCGACCAGCAGCCACCTCGGCACGAACCCCCTGCTCGTCGATGCCCACGCGCCGAAGATCACGACGATGCACGACACCGCCATGCCGGGCAGCCAGCGGAGCGGCGAGTTCAGCCCGACGACGTCGCGGCGGCATCGACTCCACACCGCCATCCTGCCCAGCCACGCCCCCGAACGCAGCCGCCCACCCTCACCCTGTGGACAACGCGAGCCTCCCGACGATTGTGTGTGGCGAAAGTGGTGCCATAGGCCCAGTTCCGCCGCACACAATCGAGGACGGGTCAGTGGCCGCCGTCCCCCACCTGCTGGCGCAGCGCCTTGAGCTCCTCGTCACGCTCGTGCAACTGCCTCGACCGACGCCGGCGGCTGGCCAGCAGCGCCCAGAGCATCACGACGAACACGACCGCCACCGCCGCGCCGATCGCGGTCGCGTTCCGGAAGCCTGGTGCCTCGACGTCGAAGGTGCGTTCGGCGGCATGGGCGGAGTTGCCGTTGCCGAGCACGATCCCGAGCGTGATCAGGTTCGGTGCGGCGAACAACACCGCCAGCAACAGCCAGACCAGCCGGACGGCGATGCGACCGTGCCGAGCGAAGACCCGGCGCACCAGCAGCAGAGGAATGGCGGTGAACACGAAGCCACAGGTGAGACCGGCGAAGGTGCCCGAGCCCCACTTGCCGTCGGCCACGTCCCCCACCCGGTGCGCCCACCAGCTGGGCATCCAGGTGACCGCGAGCAGCCCCGCCAGCGCCAGCAACACGATCGTCACCAGCACCAGCACGATCCGCGTACTCCAGTCGCGCTCGCGCTCGACCACCACCGTGGGCTGGGCAGCGGTCGGTTGAGTACCGGCGGGCCGGGTCTGGTCGGGGTCACGGGAGGGCTGCTCGGTCACTGCCCGATCATGACACGAGACACGGCGCGCCGCCCCGGCAGAAGCCACCTAGAGTCGAGGTCGTGAGCCTGGGCGATGCGGTGACGGTGGACATGGCAGCGACCCCCGATCAGGTGTGGGCAGTCGTCTCCGATGTGACCCGAATCGGTGAGTTGAGCCCGGAGACGTTCGAGGCCGAGTGGCTCGACGGTGCCACCGGACCTGCGCTGGGCGCGAGGTTCCGCGGCCATGTCAAGCGCAACGAGCGCGGGCCGACCTACTGGACCACCTGCCGCGTGACCAGCTGCGAGCCGGGCCGCAGCTTCGGGTTCGACGTCCTGGGCCCGGGCGACGTGGTGGCGAACTCGTGGCGATACGACATCGAGCCCAGCGCGGTCGGCTCCGCGGTCACCGAGTCGTTCCGGCTGCCCGACACGATCTGGACCCGGCTCTACTGGACGCTGGCCGGGCGGTGGCGCGGGCGAACCAACCGGCGTGGCATGACCCAGACCCTCACCCGCGTGAAGGCCCTCGTCGAGGCCTGATCAGCGCGGTGTCGTCTCGGCCTAGAGTGCACTCCATGCGGGTGGAGATCGAGGTGGTGGCCGCGCCCCTGCTCAGCCACGCCGCCGCCCACAACGGGTTGCCCGTCGTGCATCGGATCACCGTCACCATCCCGCGGGAGGCAGCCGCCCCGGACGACGAGCCCACCGAGATCGGGCCGCTCACCATCGCGGCGCAGATCCGCGATCACACCGGCGCGGTGATCACACGCCCCTGGCACACCGTGATCGAGGACGTCGAGCTCTCTCGCCCGGTGACCGTCGAGGCTCCCGCCCTGCGGTTGGTTCCGGCCGCCCTGGCCGATCTGGACGAGGAGGCCGGCGGCGAGATCGTGGTCAGCGTGCAGGCAGCGCCTCCCGACCAGACCGACCCAGCGGTGGCCTACACCCCGATCCGTCTGCTGGCCGCCCGGCAGTGGCTGGTCGATCCGGACTCCCCGCTGTTGTCCCTGCAGTTGCTGGCCGCATTCGTGCAGCCGAACCATCCCGACATCGCGACCCTGTTGCCCCGGGTCGCGCACCACCTCGCCGAGCGCACCTCATCGCCCTCGCTCGCCGTCACCGACGTGCGCCCCGAACGGATCGACGCCATCGTCGAAGCCGCGGCCCTGGCCCTGCACGAGGCACAGATCTCCTACGCCCAGCCGCCGGCGAGCTGGGGGTACGGCCAGAAGGTGCGATCACTCGGCGACGTGCTCGGCCAGCAGCTCGGCACCTGTCTCGACACCACGCTGGCGCTGGCGGGCATCCTGGAGCACCTCGGCATCGCCCCGGTGGTGTGGATCGCCCGCGGTCATGCCTTCCTCGGCTGGTGGCGTCAGCCGTCGCTGGGGCTGCCCGATGCGGTGAGCCTGCAGGTCACCAGCGCGGTCAACGCCGTCGACCTGGGTCTGATCGGGGTACTCGAGACCACGTTGCTGACCCGCGAGCGCCGCCCGCCGCGCGAGGTGTTCCGCCGCGCCCGGCAGTTCGCGCTGGACACCTTCTTCCGTGGCGGCACCGGTGAACTCGTCGGTGTGGTCGACGTGTCCCTGGCCCGCACCGCGGGCGCCCTGCCGCTGCCGGCCCACCGCGACCGGCCGGACGGCGTCCGCGAGGTCCACGAGTACCACGCCGCCACCGCGGACCTGCGCCCGCACGGCCTCGACCGGCCGGCGACGTCGCCGCCGACGCGCACGCCGCTACCGACGACCGAGAAGGCGGAGAAGCGGCCGGCTGCACCGCCTCGCATCCACGCCTGGAAGAACGCGCTGCTCGACCTCAGCCTGCGCAATCCGCTGCTCACCATGGGCCGGGGCATGACCAACCTGCCGCTGCTCATCCCCCACGAGCACCTGGGCGCGTTCGCCGAGCTGCTGCAGGACGGCTACAAGGTCTCGCTGCGCGCCGTCGACGACCTGGAATGGGCGGTGGCAGCCCGTGAGGTGGTGCGCGCCACCACCCTGCCCGGCGACGTCCAGCGCTCGATGCTGGTGCGGCGGCACACCGTGTTCTCGGAGTTGGACAGTGGTCCCCACGGCCGCACCGTCGACCGGTTGCGCTACCGCGCCCGCACCGCAGCGCAGGAGACCGGCGCCAACCTGCTCGCCGTGACCTTCGGGCGACTCGACTGGATGCTGGGCGAGCGCGCCCTGTCGGCACCCCTGCTGATCGCTCCCGCCCGCCTCGACGGGGTGATCCGGCCGCACCGCATCACCCTCGACCCGGCAGGCCAGATCTCGCTGAACCTCAGCCTCATGGAGAAGCTGCGCCAGGAGTTCGGCTTCACCGTCCCGGCGCTGAACGAGCTGCCGCAACGCGCCGGTGACGATGCGTCGGGCGTGGACGTCGACGCCGCGATCCGGCTGATCCGCGAGGCGATCGCTGACTCCGGGCTGCCGTTCCGGGTGGACGGCGAGGCACGCCTGGCCATCGTCTCGTTCACCGGCTATCTGCTGTGGCGCGATCTGGACGAGTACTGGGAGCAGTTCCTGCAACGCCCGCTGGTGCGCCACCTGACCCTCACCCCGACCGAGCCGTATCCGACGCCGGACCACCTGGTCCCGGCCGGCCTGACCCTGGACGACGTCGTGGCCGCCGCGCCGGTGCCGACCGACAGTTCCCAGGCCGAGGCGGTGGCCGCGGCGCGCAGCGGGACCAGCTTCGTGCTCGAGGGTCCGCCCGGCACCGGCAAGTCCCAGACCATCACCACGATCATCGCCGACCAGATGGCCCAGGGCCGGACCGTACTGTTCGTCGCCGAGAAGGGCGCCGCCCTCGACGTGGTGCGCACCCGGTTGGAACAGACCGGGTTGGCGCCGTTCACCCTGGACCTGCACGACGAGGGCTCGCGCCCCAACCAGGTTCGCCTGCAACTGCGGCAGGCCCTGGCGCAGCGACCCGAACCGGACCTCGACGCCCACCAGATCGCCACCACGGACACCGCCTCGTGTGCCGCGGTGTTGCGTGACTACGCCGAACGGGTCCACCAGCCCAACCCCGCCGGATTGTCCCTCTACGGCGCCCATGGCATGCGGTTGGCCCGCGGCACCGGACCGGCGTTGACGGTGCCCGTGCACGTCGCCGATGCCCGCGAGGCCGTGTCCGCGGCATTGCCGCAACTCACGGCGCTCGGTGAGACCACCTGGACGAGCTGGGGTTTCGCCCGTTCGCTGCCCACCATGCCCGACGATCAGTGGTGGGCGGCCGTCGCCGCCGCCGACACCGGCGTGGCAGCCGTCGAGGCCGCCGTCAGCCGGCTCGGCCCCCGCACGGCGGCGGCGCTGGCCGCCGCGACCACCGACGAGGACCTGGCCACGACGGCATGGCTGCTCAGCGGCGAGGCCACCGATCCGACGGTGGCGCACGAGGTGACCTCGGTCCGCTGGCAGAACGCCCGCTCGGAGCTGTCCGAGCGCTCCACCGCGCTGCACGGCGCCGCCGCCGGCCTGCTGAACCACTTCACGCCCGAGGTGGTGACCGTGCCCCTGGACGGCGTCCGCCAGGGTCTGCGCGAAGCCGCCGGTTCCTTCTTCATCGGTCGCACGAAGCGTGTGCTGGCGGCAGCCGCTCCCCTGCTGGTGCATCTGCGCCCCGGCGCACCGCTACGGGCCAAGGAACTACCCGCCCTGGCGGAACAGGTCGCCGACCTGGCCGCCCAGGCCGCCGCACTCGTGGCCGGCTGGCGCGCCCTGCCGGGTTGCGCCGTCCTGCCACCGAGCCTGAACCCCTTGTCAGCCAGCGGATCCGAGCGGATCGCGCAACTCCTCGCGGCCCTCGATGCAGACTCCGCCCGGTTGGCCGGGCTGCCGCCGGCGCTCGCACTGGCCGTCCGCCAAGCGCGCGCGGCCGAGCCACCGCTGACCGCCGTCACCCACCAGCTGCTCGCCGCCGCAGCGCAGAACCTGCGGCAGGTGCGTTCCCTCACCGGCGGCACCGTGAGCGATCAGACCCGCTACTGCGCCGATATCGGACTGCTGGCGCGGTGGACGGCCGGCGCCGGGGAACGCGCCGCCGACCGGCCCGCCGGGTACGCCCTGCGGCGCTGGGTCGCCGCGGTCGCGGCACTGGCCGCGCTGGACGGCACGGCCGACGCGGCCCGCTGGCAGCTGCTGAGCGGCGTGATCAGCGCCCGCGACGCGGTCGCCGCCCTCGATCGAGGCCTCGCCGCCGCCTCGGTCGACGAGCGGCTGCAGGCCACCGGCCTGTCGGGGTTCGACCCGGTCGGTCACCACATCATGCTCGACCGCTACCTCGAGGCCGGGAAGCAGCTGCGCGACGGCCTGCGCACCGTGCTGCCGGCGACGGTCGTCGGCCATCGGCCCTTCCTGCCCGGGGCGATGCTCGGCACCGTCGCCGCCCTCGAACGCGAGGTGAACCGATCGCGCGGTGGGCTCAGCGTGCGCCGGCTGCTCGAGAAGTTCGGCCCGGTGATCGCCGAGGTGACACCGTGCGTGCTGGTCAGCCCCGACTCGCTGGCCCGGTTCGTCCCGCCGGGCGCCGTGGACTTCGATCTGGTGGTCTTCGACGAGGCCTCACAGATCACCGTGGCCGACGCCGTGGGTGCCCTGGGCCGATCCGCCGCCGCGGTGATCGCCGGCGATTCCCAGCAGATGCCGCCCAGTTCCTTCGCCCGGGCCGACCACCCCGGCGACCCCGATCAGGTGGACGACGAGGTGAGCGATTACGTCATCGTCCCCGACGAGGAGAGCGTGCTCTCCGAGGCAGTCGCGGCAGGTCTGCCCCGGCTCTGGCTCAGCTGGCACTACCGCAGCCAGGACGAGTCGCTGATCGCCTTCAGCAACGGGCGGTACTACGAGGGCAAGCTGCAGTCCTTCCCGACCGTGCCGGGCCGCGCGCTCGACAGCGGGCTGAGCCTGACCCGGGTCGAGGGCACGTTCCACCGCTCGGCGCGACGCTCGGCCGACGGCGCCGACGAGGGGCTGCTGCGCACCAACCCGATCGAGGCCCGGGCCGTTGCCGACGAGGTGTTGCGCCGCTGGAGCGCCGGTGAACGCTCGCTGGGCGTGGTGACGTTCAACATCCAGCAACGCGCCCTGATCGAGCAGCTGCTGGTCGACGCCGGCCGGCCGGGGCTGGCCGAATCGCTGGACGACCGCCACGACGGCGTCTTCGTGAAGAACCTCGAGAACGTGCAGGGCGACGAGCGCGACGTGGTGCTGTTCTCGACCGCCTTCTCCCCCACCGCGAACGGCACCCTGCCGCTGAACTTCGGCCCGCTCAACCGGGTCGGCGGGCAGCGCCGGCTCAACGTGGCCATCACCCGTGCCCGGCGCCGGGTGATGGTGTTCTCCTCCTTCGATCCCGAGCACCTCCGGGTGGAGGCGACGTCCTCGATCGGCATCCGCGACCTGCGCGACTTCCTGGAGCAGGCCCGGGCGGGCGGCGACCGCACCCTCACGCCGGCCCGACCGGCTCCGGTGGATCGGCACCGCGACCAGATCGCCACCCGGCTGCGGGAGCGTGGCGTGCAGGTGCAGACCGGGCTGGGGTTGTCGGAGTTCCGGGTGGACCTGGCCGTCAGTGCCCCGGGAGCCCCGGACGGCGCGCCCGCGGTTCTCGCCGTCCTGCTCGATTCACCTGTCTGGGGCCGACGCCGCACCACCGCCGACCGCGACGCCCTGCCCGTCACCGTGCTGCGCGACATCATGGCCTGGCCGGACGTCGCCCGGATCTGGTTACCCGCCTGGTTACGCGATCCCGAACCGATCCTCGACCAGGTGATCGAGCAGGCGCGGCAGGCCGCCGGCCGGCCGATGCGCCGGCCGGAGCGGGTGATCACTCGGGTCAGCACCCTCACCGAGGCGAACCCCGCGCACCGCCTCGAACCCGAGGATCCGGCGCCGACCACGCCGATGACGACGACGGCTCCGACCGCTTCCCTCGGCGCCGGCTCACGCTGGGCCGAGCCGTTCGTGCCCTACGAACCCCCCATCGCCGGGCCGCCGTCGGTGCTGGCCCGGTTGGGCCCCGGGCGACGCGTCGAACCGGTCCTGGTCGCGATCCGCGAGGCGGTGTCCGCCGAGGGACCGATCTCACCGGCCCGGCTGGCGCGATCGGTGGTGCGCCGTTTCGGGGTGACCCGACTGCAACCGCAGCGACAGCAGGAGATCTCGGCCGCCGTCCCGCCGGACCTGGTCCGCGACGCAGAGGGGTTCATCTGGCCCCGCGAGCGCGATCCGCGCACCTGGCGGGGGTACCGCACATTCGACGGTCCGGCCCGGGACCGGCCGCTGGAGGACGTCGCGCTGCGTGAGCTCGCGAATGCATTGACCGACCTGGCGCAGGGGGCCATGGGCATCACCCCGGAGGACCTGTTCCGGGCCACTCACCGCATCTTCGGCGGGACTCGGCTGACCGAGGGGGCTCGGGCCCGCTGTCAGGATGCCTTTCGGCTGGCCGTCGCCGAGGATCGCCTGGACGTGGTTGCCGGGCTGGTCAAGGCCCGATGATGGATCGATGAGAGCGAGCCGAGCATGAGCCTGCTGGTGATCATGGGGTCGGGTGAGACCGCCCCGACCATGGTCAAGGCGCACCGTGCCGTCCTGGCGCGATCGGACGTGCCCGAGGCCGGACCGGCGGTGATGCTCGACACCACGTTCGGCTTCCAGATGAACGCCGAGGACCTGGTCACCAAGACCCGCACCTACTTCGCCGACTCGGTCGGCGTCGACGTCCAGCTGGCCACCTGGCGCACCCGCGAGATCGACCCGGTCGATCAGGAGCGGACGCTCGCGCTGCTGGCTCGCTCACGTTGGGCGTTCGCCGGCCCCGGTAGCCCGACCTATGCCCTGGCGCAATGGCGCGACACCGCCATCCCCCCGGCGCTGCTGGACGTCGCGGCGCGCGGCGGGACGCTGGTCTTCGGCTCCGCCGCAGCCTGCACCGTGGGCACCCACACCGTGCCGGTCTACGAGATCTACAAGGCCGGGGCCACCCCGTTCTGGCACGACGGGCTCGACGTGCTCGGCGCGCTGACCGGCATCCGCGCGGTCGTCATCCCTCACTTCGACAATGCCGAGGGCGGTGTCTACGACACTCGGTTCTGCTACCTGGGCGAGCCGAGACTCGCTGCGCTGGAAGCGATGTTGCCGGACGAGGTGGGCGTGCTCGGGATCGACGAACACACCGCGGTCGTGATCGACACCGAGGCCGGCACGGTCACCGTCGGCGGCAACGGCCGGGTGACCATCCGCCGCCGCGGCGCCGTCCGCACGCTGGTGGCCGGCGACCAGCTCTCGATCGCGTCCCTGGACGCCGCGCTGCGCGGAGTCGCCGACCCCACCACCGTGCCTCCCCCCGCGAGCCACGACTCCGACGAACCGGACCTTGACGACTCCGACGACTCCGACGACTCGGACGACTCGGACGACTCGGCCGATGCCGCCCAGGACGACGTACCCGAAGCGCCCGAACCCACCTCGCTCGCCGAACACACCGAACGGTCCCGCGAGGCGTTCGAGGCGGCGCTGGCCGCCCGGGACGTCGACGGGTGCGTGAGCGCGATCCTCGACCTGGACGCCGCCATCGTGGCCTGGAGCACCGACTCACTCCAGAGCGACGAGACCTCTCGTGCCCGACGCACCCTGCGCTCGATGGTCTTCCGGCTCGGCGACCTGGCCCGGGCCGGGGCCGGCGACCCCGCGGACGTCGTCCGGCCGTTCGTCGATCTGGCCCTCGACCTGCGCACGCAGGCCCGAACACACCGTGACTTCGCCACCGGCGACCTGATCCGCGACCGGTTGCTCGCCGCCGGGCTCGAGATCCGGGACACCCCCGCAGGGGTGACCTGGTCCCTGACGGAAACTCCTGATCGATCACCCACGCCATCACGAACGGGTTAGGCTCGATGACCGTGCTGGCTGCCTGGCCCCAACGCATGGTGAACCCGGTCCGAACCTACGACTGGGGATCCACCACTGCCCTCGCGCGTCTGCAGGGGCGCCACCCCTCCGGCGAGCCGGAGGCGGAACTGTGGATGGGCGCCCACAGCACGGCCCCGTCGTCGCTGGCCCAGGTCGACGGCACCGTCGTGCCGCTGGACAAGGCCATCAGCCAGCACCCCGGCACGATGCTCGGCGGTCACGTCCACGACCGCTTCGGGCCCCGGCTGCCCTACCTGCTCAAGGTGCTGGCCATCGCCCGGCCGTTGTCGTTGCAGGTGCACCCGTCGGCCGACCGAGCCAAGGCCGGCTATGACGGCGAGGTCGACGTCCTCGGTGACCACGATTACGTCGACCCCTTCCCCAAGCCCGAGATGCTCTACGCGCTCGAGCCGGTCGACGCGTTGTGCGGTTTCCGCCCGGCGGACGTGGCCGGCCGGCTGCTGAACCTGTTGGGCACCGACCGCGCCGGCCTGCTCGCCGGGCTGCTGATCGGTCACGGCAGCGAACAGCATCTGCTCGAGAACGTGATGCGCCACCTGGTGACCTGGCCGGACGACGATCGCCAGGGCTTCGTCGAGGAGGTCGGCCGCGAGTCGCGTCGCCTGCTCGCGCAGGCCGGTCCGCACGCCGAGTCCGTGCTGTCACCCGATGACCGCCGTGCCCTGACCTGGGCCAGCCGGCTGGTGCAGCAGCACCCCCACGACCCGATGGTCGCGGCGCCGTTGCTGCTCGACCTGATCCGGCTGGAGCCGGGCGAGGTGATGTTCATCCCCTCCGGCGCCCCGCACGCCTACCTGTACGGGCTCGGTGTCGAGATCATGGGCAACTCCGACAACGTGCTACGGGCCGGATTGACCCACAAGCACGTCGCCGTCGACGAGATGCTCCACATCGTGGACGGCGACAGCCGGCCGGTGCGGGACGTTCCGTTCACCTGGCTCAGCCCGTACGAGGTGGCCTGGGTGCCGGACGCCGCGGAGTTCCAGCTCAGCCGCATCTGGGTGACCGATGTCGCGCCGGTCGCGCTCTACCCGGGCATCGCCGGGCCACAGATCCTGTTGTGTACCTCCGGGCCGGTCACCGTCACCTGTCCCGGCACCGCGCTGACCTTGCAGCCGGGCCAATCGGCCTTCGTCGGCGCCAGCGGCGGCGGCACCATCTCGATCAGCGGGCCCGGTGAGGTGTTCCGCGCCAGCGCGGGCGGTCAGCGGCTACCCGGGCTCTGAAGCGCCGTCAGCGCCGCGCCGTCCAGCCGATAGCGGGTCCACTCGTCCTGCGCCCGCGCGCCGATGGACTCGTAGAAGGCGATGCTCGGCGCGTTCCAGTCCAGCACCCACCATTCGAGCCGGTGGTAGCCGCGCTCGGTACAGATGCCGGCCAGCGTCGCGAGGAGGTCACGGCCCAAGCCCAGGCCACGGAACTCGGGGCGCACGAACAGGTCCTCGAGCCAGATGCCGTTGGTGCCGGTCCAGGTCGAGAACGACAGGAACCACACCGCCAGGCCCACCACCTGCTCCTCGCCGTCCTCGCTCACGCACGCGACGTGACAGAACGCCGTGGGCGCCGCGTCGTCCGGGAACAGCGCGGCACGAAAGTGCGCCTCGGTGGCGTGGACGGCGTCCGGCTCGCGCTCGTAGGCCGCCAGGTCACGGACCAAGTGCACGATGTCGGGCAGGTCACCGGGACGCGCAGGGCGAAGGGACGTCGTCACGCGCCGATCGTAGGCACCCGCGACGGCTCGGCCTCACCGGGGTGGGTCGACCGACACCAGGGCGGCGTGACCGCGCGAGTCGACCCTGATGGTCGCCACGGCCGAGCTGTTCTGCAGCGCGAGTTGCAGACTGAGCGCCTGGTCCTGCGGCAGGAACAGGTGCTCGATCCCGCAGCGCGGTCGGACGTCCCGCTCGCAGCGCAGGTACGGCCCCGAGGCCGGTCGCGAGCTGCCCCTGGTACCGGCCCGGCTGATGCCGTCCTGGGTCACCAAGGTGACGTAGACCTGCCCCGAGGACCCGTCGGTGACGACGTCGGGTGGGAACAGCTCGGGATAGCTGAGCTCGACGTAGGCGCCGCGGAACGGGTCGATCGGGTCGTACGCCGCCACCCGCAACCGGTAGTCCTGCCCGAGCACCCGGGCCGACAGCTGACCCGAGACCGCCACCACCAGGATCGCCACCTGAGCCAGGACGACGAGCGCCACCCGGCGCCGACGCGTGGCGAGCAGACCGCCTGAGCCGGTCGTGCCGGTCATGCCGGTCATGACTGGTCACCTCCCTGCGCCAGCTCGGCCACCAGTCGCCGGCGGGCCCGGTCGAAGCCGTAGCCGCTGGCCAGCAACACTGCACCCACGATCAGGAACAGCGTGGCCCCGGTGATGATCCGTGCGAACACGGCGAAGCTCTGCACCGTGGTGAACACGATCAGGGCGGCGGTGGCCAGCCCGGTCAAGGCGGGTAGATCTCGGCGGGTTCCGATCACCGCCAGAGCGCCGGCCACCACGAGGTAGACCAGGACCGCGACCACGGCCCGCAGTGCATCAGGAGTGCTGAGTTCGTCGCCGCTGCTGCTGTCGACCCAGGTCAGCAGGCCGATCCCCGCCGCAGCGGCCGCCACGATCGCGCCCACCTCCGCTCGGTCGAGACGGTCGCCGACGAGCCCGGCCAGCGGGGCGGCGAGCCCGGCGAGCACCGCCACGACGATCGTCGTGGTCGTCCAGGGATGATCACGAGTCTCGAACCAGGGCAGGGCGGCGATGAACAAGCCGACCAGCACCAGTGTCGAACCGGCCAGCCGCCAGGGCGTGGCGTCGTGAGCCCGCCACCGTGCTGCGTGCCCGACCGCGGTGGCCGTCGCCACAACGGCTCCCAGCAGCAGCGCGAGCGCGAAGCCCCGCACCCCGTCGGCGGCTGCGGCGCTCTGCCAGGCGAACCACACTGCGGCGGTGAGAACGCCCAGGATCAGGGGCGCCACGCCGTCCACCGCATAGGCGTACAGCAAGGCGCCGAGTGCCCACCAGCCGATCAACGAGGCGGAGTAGGCCGGGACCTGCAGGCTCTGGGCGGCTTGGAAGATCACCGCACCGAACGCTGCCGTCCCCAGCAACCGGGCACCACCGACCAGGGGCGAGGCCTGCTCACCGGTGTGGCGTTCGGCGAGCAGCTCGGCGGCGATCACCAGGCCGAGCCACAACATCACCACCAGGGCGAACCGCACCAGGGGTGAGAGCTGATCGAGATTGGCGGCGACCAACCAGATCACTCCGACGGAGACGAAGGCCGCTCCCAGACTCACCACCACCGTGATGAGCGAGAGCCGGCGTCCGGCGACATATCGCGAGCGGATGGCGGTGGCGGCCTCATCGGTCACCAGACCGTCAGACCGCCAGCCGACGATTTCCTCCTCCAGCCAGGCGAGTTGCCTGGGTGACACCGTGACCATGACCCCAGTCTGGACCTGGATCAAGCACTGTGACCATGGTAGAAGGACCCGCGGGCCCTACCTCCCGAGCAACCTACGACAGCGTAGGTTACGCTAGCGTAGGTATTGTGGATCACCCATTCCGCGGTGGTCGCGTCGAGAGGTGATCCCGTGAGTCCAGCCACGCCGTCCACACCCCCCAGCTCAGGCGCGCGACCTGAGCGATCGGACGCCCTGCCGCAGATCATCCAGGGCGGCATGGGCGTCGCCGTCTCCGACTGGGGGCTGGCCCGGGCGGTGTCGTTGACCGGCCAACTCGGGGTCGTCTCGGGCACCGCGCTCGACGTGCTGTGCACCCGGCGGTTGCAGCACGGCGACCCGGGTGGGCACGTCCGGCGGGCACTGGCCGCCTTCCCGGTACCCGAGGTGGCGCAGTGGATCCTGGACGCCTACTTCGTCGAGGGCGGCATCGCCCCGGACGCGCTCTACCGGCAGGTTCCCCGCCACACCATCGAGTCCGGACGCCGCACGGTGCAGCTCACCACCGCCGCCAACTTCGTCGAGGTGTTCCTGGCCAAGGAGGGCCACGACGGCGTGGTCGGCGTCAACTACCTGCGCAAGATCGAGCTGCCGCTGCCGTCGGCGCTGTACGGCGCGATGCTCGCCGGGGTCGACTACGTGCTGGTCGGCGCCGGCAGCCCGGCCGAGATCCCCGAGCTGACCCGGACCCTGGCCCGGCACGCGCCGGTCGCCTTCTCGATCAAGGTGCAGGGAGCACGGTCCAGCGACGGCCTGGGCGACGTTCGGTTCGACCCGGCGCAGGTGCGCCCGGACGCCGCCACCGCCCTGGCACCGCTGGCTCTGCCTCGAGTACTGGCCATCGTCGCCTCGACGGACCTGGCCACCGCCCTGGCCGAGAACCCCGACACCCGCCCCAGCGGTTTCGTGGTCGAGGGGCCGAGCGCCGGTGGCCACAACGCCCCACCGCGCGGGCCACGCCGGCTCGACCCGATCGGGCAGCCGGTCTACGACGACCGCGACGTGGTCGACCTGCCCACCCTCGCCGCTCTCGGCCTGCCGTACTGGCTGGCCGGTTCGTACGGCAGCCCGGAACGGTTCCGCGAGGCCCTGGCCTCCGGCGCCGCGGGGATTCAGGTCGGCACCGTCTTCGCCTACTGCGACGACTCGGGCTTCGACCCCGAGCTGGTGGCCATGGTGCGCGCCCGGGTGCTGGCCGGTGACCTGCAGGTGCGCGCCGACTGGCGGGCCTCACCGACCGGTTTCCCGTTCCGCGTGGTCGAGTTGCCCGGAACCCTCACCGAGGCGGCCGTGCACGAGGCACGTCAGCCGGTGTGCGACCTGGGTGCACTGCGCTCGGCATTTCGTCGCGAGGACGGCGGCGTCGACTATCGCTGCCCCGCCGAACCCCTGCGGGCCTACACCCGCAAGGGAGGCCGCGAGGCCAACACCGAGGGCCGGATCTGCCTGTGCAATGCCTTGTTCGCCAGCGCCGGGCTGGGGCAACGACGTCCGGGCGGGTTGATCGAGCCTCCCCTGGTGACCTCCGGTGAGGATCTCTCCGGCGTGGCGGCACTGCTCACGGCCGCTCGAGGCGGCACGGTGGATTCGGGCGAATTCGGCTACACCGCGCGTGATGTGGTCGACTACCTGCTCAGTTGACCCGTGATCGAGGACAGCCATGCGCCTGGAACTGCGTCCCACCACCTCCGCCGACCTCTACGCGGTCTCCCGCCTGGAGCAATCGGCGGAGGTCTCGCGCCACCTCGGCACCACCGGGATCGCCTGGCACCGTGAGGTTCTCGCCGATCCGACGAGCCATCACCTCGTGGTGACACACGACGGGCGGGTGGCGGGTTTCGTGGTGTTGGCGCCCGGGCCGCGACGCAGCCTGGAACTGCGCCGGATCGTCGTCCGGCCGGAGCTGAAGGGTCGCGGCGTCGGGCGTGCCCTGCTGCGGGTCACACTGGCCCATGCCCGCGAGCGAGGGCAGCGACGCATCGTGCTGGATGTCGCCAGGGGCAATTCGCGTGCTCGAAAGTTCTACGTGGCCAACGGTTTCACCGATCTCGACCTGCCGTCGCCCTTCGTCGGCTTCTGCCGTGACGCGCGGCTTTCGCGTCATGTCACGCACCGTCGGGCGGGCTCAGCAGAAGTCCACCTCGTAGTCGACCACCACCGGCGCATGGTCACTCCAGCGCTCGGCGTAGCTCGGTGCCCGGTCGATCTCGGCCGACAGCACCGTGGCGGAGAGATCAGGGGTGGCGATCTGATAGTCGATGCGCCAGCCGGAGTCGTTGTCGAACGCCTTGCCGCGCCAGGACCACCACGAATACGGCCCGGCCACCTCTTCGGTGACGTGACGCACCACGTCGACCCAGCCGGCCGCGAACAACGCATCGAACCAGGCGCGCTCGGCGGGCAGGAAGCCGGCCTTGGTCAGGTTGCCCTTCCAGTTCTTCAGGTCCGCCTCGCGATGAGCGACGTTGAGGTCTCCGGTCAGCACCACGGCCCGGCCCTCACCCCGCAGCGTGTCGAGGCGGGCGCGGGCGGCGTCCAGGAAGCGATGCTTCTCGTCCTGGCGCGGCGTGCCCGCCTCACCGGTGTGTACGTAGGCGCTGATCGCCGTCAGCAGCCCGGACTTCAACCCGGTGATCGCATAGTCGGCCTCGACCCAGCGCCCGGCGCCCTCGAACTCGGCAGGCCCCACCCCCTGCCGGACGGCGCGCGCCGGTACCCGGCCCAGCACCGCCACCCCGGCGCGTCCCTTGGCGGCCCCCTCTTCGTGGACGCCGTGCCACCCGGCGCCCAGGGCCTCGTGCAACAGCTCGTCGGTGGCCCGGATCTCTTGCAGGCACAGCACATCCGGGCTGCGTTTGGCCTGCCAGGCGGGCATGCCGCGGCGGACGGCGGCGCGCACACCGTTGACATTGACACTCGCCACGCGGATCACCTGAGCGACGCTACCGGGCGTTGCATGGTCACAATGACGGATGAGCATCCTCGACGACGCCCGAGCGCTGGTGGGTGAGCTGACGGCGCTGCGCCATCGGCTGCACCGTCACCCCGAGGTCGGCCTCGACCTGCCGCGCACCCAGCAGGCGGTGCTCGAGGCACTCGAACCGCTGCAGCTCGAGGTCACCACCGGCACGTCCTGTAGTTCGGTGACCGCAGTGCTGCGCGGCGGTGCTGCCGTCACCGGCCCGAAACCGGGCGAGGGCAGGGACCGCCGCGGTGAGGGCGGTGCGCCGCGGCGCCCCGTCGTCCTGCTGCGGGCCGACATGGATGCGCTGCCGGTGACCGAGGACGCCGACGTCGAGTACCGCTCGCGGGTGGACGGGGTGATGCACGCCTGCGGCCACGACCTGCACACCGCGATGCTGGTGGGTGCCGCCCGACTGCTCACCGCGCGGCGCGACCAGCTGGCCGCCGATGTGGTGCTGATGTTCCAGCCCGGTGAGGAGGGCTACGACGGGGCCGGGCACATGATCGCCGACGGCGTGCTGCACGCCGCGGGACGCCTGCCCGATGCGGCCTACGCGCTGCACGTGCTCAGCAACCAGAGCCCGCGCGGCACGGTGACCTCGCGGGCCGGCGCGATGATGGCCGCCAGTGACGCGTTGCGGGTGAGCGTGCACGGCCGCGGGGGGCACGCGGCATCCCCGCATCTGGCCGCCGACCCGATCCCGGCCGCCTGCGAGATGGTGCTGGCGCTGCAGACCGCGCTGTCACGATCGGTGGATGCGTTCGCGCCGGCGGTGCTCACGGTCGGCACGTTCCACGCCGGCACCAAGCGCAACATCATCCCCGAGGTGGCGAGCTTCGAGGCCACCGTGCGCACCATCGACCCGGCGACCTCAGCGCTGATCGCCGAGGTCGCACGACGCACGTGTGAGGGCATCGCCGCGGCACACGGGGTGAGGGTCGAGGTCGACCACCAGAGCGAGTACCCGGTGACGGTCAACGACGCGGACGCCGTCGACCGGGCGATGTCGGTCGCCGCCGAGTTGTTCGGCGCGAAGGCCTGCGTACGCATGCCACAGCCGATCGCCGGGTCGGAGGACTTCTCACGGATTCTCGCCCAGGTGCCCGGTGCGATGGTGTTCCTGGGGGCCATGGTGGACGGCGCTGCGCCGGGTCGGGCGCCCGGCAATCACTCGCCCCAGGCGCGGTTCGACGACCGGGTACTACCGGACGGCGCGGCGCTGTTGGCCGAGCTCGCCCTCCGGTCGGCCTAATCGGCTCAGCGTCGAATCCGTTGCGTGACCAAAGGTTTTGGTCACCATGCGTCCAGACGGGCGTACTGCGGGTTACATGCCTTGACCTGAGCGAGGTCGAAGTTCAGGGTGAGTCACCCCGCACCCTCAGGAGAACGACCATGACCGTCACACACCGTCGACCATTGCACTTCGCCGTGTCATTCATTCGGCGCCGTCGAGCGATGGCGATCGGCGCCGCAACGTTGGCAGCTGCCACGATGCTCACCGCCGCCGCCCCGGCTCAGGCGCACGCGAACCCCACGGTGCGGGTGATGACCCGCAATCTCTATCTCGGGGCGAGTCTGACCCCGGCGCTGACCGCCACCGATACGCCGTCCTTCCTCGGCGCGGTCGCGAAGATCTACGGGACCGCGCAGTTCACCGACTTCCCGACGCGGGCCGAGGCCCTTGGCGGACGAGATCAAAGCGACTCGGCCGCAACTGATCGGGCTGCAGGAGGTGAGCGTCTGGGAGACGTCGGGGCCCGGCGTCCCGGCGACCCTGGACTTCCTGACAACGCTGCAGTCGGCGCTGGTCGCGCGCGGGCTGAACTACCGGGTGGCGGCCACCTCGGCCAACGCGAACATCGGCCCGGTGCCCTTGGTGTCCCCGTGGGTCGACCGTGGTGGGCGCCTGCCTGGTGACCCTGAAGGACCGGGACGTGATCCTGGCGGATGCCGGTGACCGGCGGCTGCGGTGGTGGGGAGCAAAGAGCGGCAACTACACCGCACAGCAGACGTTCACCCCGCCGGTGCCCGGCAGCTCGCCGGTGTCGTTCGACCGGGGGTGGGCCTCGATCGAGGGATCGTATGCGGGAGAGCGCTTCCGGATGGTGAACACCCACCTCGAGACCGAGGACTTCGCCGCCGTTCAGGAGGCCCAGACGGCCGAGTTCCTGGCCGGGCCGGCCCGCTCGCGCGGCGCGGTGATCGCCACCGGCGACTTCAACTCCGCCGCCGACGGGTCGACCACCCGCAGTTACGCGCTGTTGACCGCCTCGTTCCGCGACGCCTGGAATCCTGCGACGCTCGGCACCGGACTGTCGTGCTGCCAGAACGAGACCCTGACCAACGGCACATCGCAGGCGGCGACGCGCATCGATCTGCGTGCTCGGTCGGCACGGGGTGCGCCCGGTGACCTCACGGCTCGTGGGTGGTGTCCCGTTCCGGACGACGGCGGCGCCGCTGTGGGCCTCGGATCACGCGGGGGTGGTGGCCACGCTGCGGCTCGACGGCTGACCCCCGGCGGCGTCCGTTCCCTGCTCGCGGAACGGACGCCGCATCGTCCGGGGCCGAACGTCCCGGCGAGTCCAGACCCGGAACAGGACATCCTCCAACCATCCCCTTTGACCAGCCATCCCGAAGATCGGCGTCCTGCACTGTTGCCCGACCTGCGAGCGGAGTCCTCGGCATGACCATCGATCGGCAGCGCCCATCGCGCCGTCGATCTGGGTCGGGCCCGTCGGCGCGGCGGCACCAGGGCCGCCATCCACTCGGCGGGCTCCTCGCTCTCCTGATCTTCCTGCTGGCCGGGGCCGGCGCCGGATCGACTCAGGCGGCGCCGACAGCGCCGGCTCGGGGCGCGTCACCGTCCTGCAGGTGGCCGACGCGGCCGACGCCGCGACGACAGCCATGACGACGCCACAGCAGGCAGCCGTCGGACGCCGGGATCTGCCCGTGCGATCCCTGGCACTGGCGCCGCGCCCCAGCGACCTGATCTACGCCGTTCACCACTCCCAGCGCCTGCTGGCCGCTGCCTCCCGCCAGCACCTGACGCACTCGCGGGTTCAGGACCGTCCGCTGCTCCTGGGCCTGGCCCTGGTCGTCCTGCTGGCCACCCTCGCCGGCACCCGATCAGCGGCTGGTGCTGCCCTCATCGGTGGTCGTGCCCGCTACGGGGCCGATGTCACGCCCGCCCGGGCGCCCCCGCCGCTCATCTGAGTTCGTCCGCCAACCAGTGCACAGTCCCACTGGGCACGCCCTGGCGTGAGCCGCTACAGGGCTCACCAGCTCCGCCCAGGGTTCTCGCTCTCTTCCGGCATGCCCGAGGCCAGGTGGCCGATCTGCGTGATCGATGCCATCCGCGCCGCGCTGCCGCCTGCCATCGACACCAGGACGGTCGATCATGTCTGTCTCTTCTCATGCCCCGCCCACCCGTGACCACGGCTCGCTCCGAACCCTGCTCACCGAACTCGCCCACGACGTTCGCGACAGCGGGCGCGATCTACTACCCATCGTTCTCGTGGTCGCGTTCTTCCAAGCCGTCGTGCTGCGGCAACGGTTACCCCACCTGGAGCAGATCCTGACCGGCGCGGTGATGGTGGTGCTCGGCCTCGCCTTGTTCCTTCGCGGCCTGCAACTCGGCCTGTTCCCGATCGGCGAGACCATGGCCCACGGATTCGCCCGCAAGGGCAACATCTACTGGCTCGCCGCGTTCGCGTTCGCCCTCGGATTCACCACCACCGTCGCGGAGCCTGCGCTGATCGCCATCGCCGGCGAAGCGGCGCGCGTCGCGGCCGAGGGCTCGGTGATTCAGCAGACGGCCGAGGCCCGAGCCGGCTACGCCTTCGGCCTGCGGCTGACCGTCGCACTGTCGGTCGGCTCGGCGATCGTGCTCGGCGTCGTCCGGATCATCAAGGGCTGGCCGGTGCAGCGCTTGGTCATCGGTGGGTATCTCGGCGTCGTGGCCGCGACGTTCTTCGCCCCGCCCGAGATCATCGGCATCGCCTACGACGCCGGGGGCGTGACCACATCAACCGTGACCGTTCCGCTGGTCACCGCTCTCGGGGTCGGCCTGGCCTCCTCGATCAAGGGCCGCAACCCGATGATCGACGGGTTCGGGCTCATCGCGTTCGCATCCCTGACGCCGATGATCTTCGTCATGGGCTACGGGATGGTGGCGAGATGATGCAGTTCGTGCACGAGTTGGGCGTCGGCCTGCTCGGAACACTGCGAGACATCCTGCCGATCGCCACCGTCCTGCTCGGGTTCCAGCTGGTCGTGCTGCGGCGGCCGGTGCCACACCTGCGCCGTGTCCTGGTCGGATTCGCCCTCGTGCTGGTCGGCATGGTGCTGTTCCTGGCCGGTCTGGACGACGCCCTGTTCCCCCTCGGGCGGTTGATGGCCGAACAGCTCACGGACCCCACGTTGGTGAGCGGTGGCCGTCCGGGCCCGGTGACGTGGACGGACTACGGATGGGTCTACCTGTTCGCCGCCCTGATCGGCTTCTCGACCACGGTGGCCGAGCCAGCGTTGATGGCGGTGGCCCTCAAGGCCGAACACGTCTCCGGCGGAACGATCAGCGCCGTGGCGTTGCGGGTCGCCGTGGCCCTGGGGGTGGCGATCGGCATCAGCCTGGGCGCCTTCCGGATCGTGACCGGAACCCCACTGCCGTTCTACATCATCACCGGCTACGTGCTGGTCTCCCTCCAGACCTTGTTCGCGCCCCGTTCGATCATCGCCCTGGCCTACGACACCGGAGGGGTGACCACCTCGACCGTGACCGTGCCGCTGGTGGCTGCCCTGGGATTGGGGTTGGCCAGTACCGTGCCTGGACGCAATCCGGTGCTGGACGGGTTCGGGCTCATCGCCTTTGCGAGTCTGTTCCCCATGATGACGGTGATGGCCTACGCGCAACTGGGCCACTGGCGTGCGCAACGAGGCAGGTCGTCGGGTGCCAACGGAACGGGAACGAGCAGACTGGCTCCGGCGCTGCGGCCGCCCCGTTCGCGACCCATCCCCCACCCCGTGTTCCGGCCCGCCCCGATTCCACAGCCGGAACGCATCTCTCAGCCCCCCGCCACCCCCGAGAACAGGACGGTATGACGTTCACTTCAAACTGATCATCGCGATGGTCGAGGACGAGCACACGGATCGCGTGCTGACCGCGGCCCGCGGGGCCGGGCCACGGGGGCCACGGTGGTGGAACAGGCGCGAGGCGAAGGACTCGAGCCGGCCAAGACCTTCTTCGGCCTCGACCTGGACAGCAACCGAGACCTGATCCTGCTCTTGGTCGAGGAGCACCTGAGTCGCCGGATCCTCGAGCACATCGCCCGGGTGGGCCGCTTCGAGGAAGAGCCGGGTAACGGCATCGCCATTCAGATCGACGTCGAGGACGCCGTCGGTGTCACCCATCAGACCCAGAAGCTCCGTTACACCGTGGAGGACGAACTGTGAGCACTCACCCCGTGATCCGGGTCAACGACGTGATGAAGCGGCACGTCGACATCGTGCAGGGCCAGACCAGCGTCGCCGACGCCTTGCGCACCATGAAGCACGTCGACACCAAGTGCCTGATCATCGACAAACGCCACCCCGAGGACGAGTACGGCATCGTGCTGCTGTCCGACATCGCCCGCCACGTGTTGGCCACGAATCGGTCACCGGAGCGAGTGGACATCTACGAGATCATGTCCAAGCCGGTGCTGACCGTCTCACCCACGATGGACATTCGCTACTGCGCCAGGCTGTTCGACAAGTTCGGCCTGTCCCGGGCGCCCGTGGCGCAGCGGGGCGAGATCATCGGCCTGGTCAGCTATACCGATCTGGTCTTCAAGGGCATGCTGCGCACCCTGTGACCCGCACACAATCCAGGACGGCCGGACACCCGACGCGCCGAGTGCGCCACTGTTGACCCGTGACCTCGTCGACCCCTGTCGTCCGCATCGCCACCCGGCGGGCCAAGCCGGGGTGCGCCCCCGCCTACGAGGCGTTGCTGGCCGGCATGTTCGAGGACGTCAACAGCACCCGGGCTTCGTCGGCGCCCAGATCATTCCGCCGGCCGAGGTCTCGGGCGAGTACCAGGTGGTGCTGCAGTTCGAGTCCGAGGCGGGCATCGACAGCTGGAACCGTTCCGCCGAGCGGGCGCAGTGACACGCCCGGCTGGACATGGTGGCCGAGGGCGCACCGGAACACCGCCACTCGAGCGGACTCGAGGCCTGGTGCGCGGTTTCCGGCGCTGGCTCACCCCGTGACGCCGCGCAGCCTCGCATCGAAGAACTGCTCCACCTGCTGCCGGTAGGCGTCGCTCTCCAGCCCGCTCAAGGCGGCGTGATCGAGGTCGGGCACCCACCACACCTGGGTCCCCTTCGGTGCCGCTGCCACCATGGCCTCGGTGTCGGCCGGCGGCGTGTGGACATCGTCGAGCCCGCCGATCACCAGGAACGACGAGTGAGCCCCGGCGATCACCGTCACGGGTGACAACCGCCCTGGGGCGACCCCGAGGCGCGGGTAGGACTGATAGCTCAACGTGGGTTCGAGCGCCGTCGCCAGCACTGGCCCCAGCACGGAACGCAGGCGATGGGCCGTGGCCTGGCGCAGTTCGGGGTAGACCGCCTGCAGCACGATGGCCGGCGCCGGGATCGGCCCCTCGTCGCCGATCAGGGTGGCCGCCCCACCGAGCGAGACCCCGACGATGCCCACCGGCGCTCCGTTCTGACGTTGCTGCAGCCAGCGGTAGCCGGCCCAGGCATCACGCGACTCCAGCAGGCCGAAGGAGTGCTCGGCCGCCGCGGACTCGCCGTGACCCCGCAGGTCGATCGTCAGGACGGCGTACCCCTGGCGGGCGAACCAGGCCGCGTTGCCCGCCATCACCGCCCGCGAGGAGTTGTTGCCGTGCAGCAACAGCAGCCCCGGGGCCGCCGCGCCGGCACCGGACCGATTGCCGGACCGATCGCCGGGCCAGTAGGTGCCGGCGAGGGACAGCCCGTCCGCCGACCGCAACCGCACGTCCTGAGTCGGTGCGACGGCAGCGGGCACGTCCGAGGTGGTGGACCGGGTCAGCACGCTGCCCGCCACCCACGGCCCGCCCACACCACCGAGCAACACCAGGACGGCGAGCAGCCGCCGGATCGTCCTCCCCGAGGCACCCTCACGTGTCGTCCTCCGACGTCCCGCTCAGGCCTGGCGCTCGGCGGCCTCGACCACGTTGCTGATCAGCATCGCCCGGGTCATCGGGCCGACCCCGCCGGGCATCGGCGCCACCCAGGCGGCGACCTCCCGGACGGCGGGCGCGACGTCCCCGACCAGGCTGGCCCCGCCGTCGCGCTCGACCCGGGTGATGCCGACGTCCAGCACCGCCGCCCCCGGCTTGACCATGTCGGCCGTGATGATGCCCGGCACACCTGCCGCGGCGACCACGACGTCGGCCTTGGCCACGTGCGCGGCGAGGTCCGTCGTCCCGGTGTGGCACAAAGGTCACGGTGGCGTTGACGTCTCGGCGGGTGAGCAACAACCCCAGCGGGCGGCCCACGGTGACGCCGCGGCCCACGACACACCTCGGCGCCCTTCAGCGACACCCCGTGCCGGGTCAGCAGTTCGACGATGCCGCGCGGCGTGCACGGCAGCGGCGAGGCCATCGGCCGGCTCACGTTGAGCACCAGGCGGCCGAGGTTGGTCGGGTGCAGCCCGTCGGCGTCCTTGTCGGGATCCATCAGCTCCCAGCACGGCGTCCGCATCGAGCCCCTTCGGCAGCGGCAGCTGCACGATGTAGCCGGTGCACGCGGGGTCGGCGTTGAGCCGGGCGACGGCCTGCTCGACGTCCGCCTGGGTGGCTGTGGCCGGGAGGTCGACCCGGATCGAGGCGATGCCCACCTCGGAACAGTCGCGGTGCTTGCCCGCGACGTAGGCGTGGCTGCCTGGGTCCTCCCCGACCAGCACAGTACCCAGCCCGGGCCGGATGCCGCGCTCGGCGAGCGCGGCAACCCGTTGGGCGAGTTCGGCTTTGACGGCCTTCGCGGTCGCCTTGCCGTCGAGGATGCGAGCGGTCATCGCGTCACCACTTCTCGAGGTCGGCGTACAGCGGGAACGCCTCGACCAGCTTGTCGACCCGAGACCGCAGCGCCGCGACGTCGCAGGTCGGCTGCAGCGCGGCGGCGATGATGTCGGCCACCTCGGTGAACTCGCCGTCGCCGAAGCCGCGGGTCGCCAGTGCCGGCGTCCCGATCCGCAGCCCGGAGGTCACCATCGGCGGTCGGGGGTCGAACGGCACCGCGTTGCGGTTGACCGTGATGCCGACCTCGTGCAGCCGATCCTCGGCCTGCTGGCCGTCCAGGGTGGAGTTGCGCAGGTCGACCAACACCAGGTGGACGTCGGTGCCACCGGTGAGCACCGAGACGCCGGCCTGCTGGGCATCGCCCGCGCTGAGTCGCTCGGCGAGGATCTGCGCGCCGCGGATCGTGCGCTGCTGCCGTTCGGCGAACTCGGGCGTGCCCGCCACCCCGAACGCCGCCGCCTTGGCCGCGATCACGTGCATCAACGGTCCGCCCTGCTGGCCGGGGAAGACCGCCGACTGGAACACCTTGGCGTGGTCCTCGGTGCCCGACAGGATCATGCCGCCCCGCGGCCGGCCAACGTCTTGTGCGTGGTCGAGGTGGTGACGTGGGCGTGCGGCACCGGGTTGGGGTGCAGGCCCGCCGCCACCAGCCCGGAGAAGTGCGCCATGTCGACCATGAGCAGCGCGCCCACCTCGTCGGCGATCGCGCGGAAGGCCGCGAAGTCGAGCTGCCGCGGGTAGGCCGACCAGCCGGCGATGATCAGCTTGGGCCGGTGCTCGAGCGCCTTGGCCCGCACCACGTCCATGTCGATCCGGAAGGTCTGCGGGTCGACGCCGTAGGAGGCGACGGTGTAGAGCCGGCCGCTGAAGTTGATCTTCATGCCGTGCGTCAGGTGCCCACCGTGGGCCAACTCCAGGCCGAGGATGCCGTCACCGGGCCGGATCAGGGCGTGCATCGCCGCGGCGTTGGCCTGCGCACCGGAGTGCGGCTGCACGTTGGCGTAGGCGGCTCCGTAGAGGGCCTTGACCCGGGCGACGGCCAGCCGCTCGGCCTTGTCGACCTCTTCGCAGCCGCCGTAGTACCGCTTGCCCCCGGGTACCCCTCGGCGTACTTGTTCGTCAACACGCTGCCCTGGGCCTCGAGCACGGCGCGCGGCGCGAAGTTCTCGCTCGCGATCATCTCGAGCGTGCCGCGCTGACGGGACAGTTCACCGTCGAGGATGGCAGCGAGTTCGGGGTCGATCTCGGACAGCGGCGCAACGGTGTGCGAGACGGAAGTGGCGACGTGCTGGTCCGGCATGGGGAGCTCCTCGTGACATCGAACCTCGGCGGGCAACAGTTCACGGCCCGGGCCCAGGCGGACGACCCTCGGACACGACACGCGCCGCTCCCCGGTGGTGGCCCACCTACGCCAGTCGCGGCACGCGCGAGTCTAACCCGCCGTGGCACTCGAGCACGGATCCCGGTGTTGCTCCCGAGCACAGTGCACCAGGGGCGAGGCTCCTCGTCCACCCCAGACGTTGTGTCCATCGCAATCCGTCTCGCGATACGCAACAGGTCAGCCAAGCAGCTCTGCCGGATCTCGTCGGCCAGGTTCGACATGCCCACCACCGTGAAGGCCGGCGCGCCGGCACCTGCTGCGCGTTCCACGCCGAGCAGCACGGCCGGCGAGCGCGCCCGGGCGCAGTCCGTGGCGACGTCCAGCATCGCCGAGGCGACGTCGACCGAGCGCTGGCGCATCCCGCCCGGTTGGCGCCACCAGGGCCGGGCCATCATCCGCGCGACCGCCCCGAAGGTCGGGTCGACGACGTCCACGCTGCGGGCGGTGTAGATCTGGTGCGAGATGTCCTGAGCCACCCGGTCACCGGCCTTGTAGCGCCAGTACCCGGTAGCCGGGTCATACCCCCGACGCAGCCCCGAGCGCAGCGCGGCGATCAGGGCATCGACCTCGCCGGCGCGGTGGGTGGACAGTGCCCGAGCCTGCACCAGGAACGCCGCCGCCCCGTGGGACACGTTGTAGACACAGGGTTTCGCCCGGTCGTACCGCGAGTTCGAGTACGCCAGGCAGCGCCCTGATCGAGTCGCGGCATCGCCAGCAGGGCATCGATGGCCCCGTTCAACGCACCGCCGTCCGCATCGTTCTTGCGCGCCTCGAGCAGCACCCAGCCCACGTGTCCGGCGGTGGTCACGGTGTAGGTCGTGGACGCCGGGTTGCGGGTGCCGTCGCCGAAGGCGTCCCAGGCCGTCCCGAGGCCGTACCCCCCTGCTGCCACACCTGAGCGGCCGCGTTCGCGGCCGTGGGGGTGAACGCCGCCGCCGTCACGTAGCCGGCACCCTGAGCCCTGACCGTCGTCGCCGCCTGACCGTCGTCGCCGCCGGGGCCGCCGCTGCGCGCAGCCGGGCCACGACGGCACTCCACCGAGCTGCGGCGACCTGGTCGGCCAGGGCCGGGCCGTCGCTCAGCGCCAGGCTGGGCCGACCGGTTCGGTGGACCGTTTGATCCGGCCGGCGTCCACGCGGTCGAGGGTGACCCGCACGGCACCGGCCAGCGCGGGCACCGTCGCCGCCGCAGGCGTCGCGGCACACGACCGAGAGCCGGGACCGGCCGGCCGGGACCACGCCCGACCGGTGCAGGTCTGCCGACCCAGAGTCAGAGAGATGCTGCCCTGGGTGGCCCGCGGCACCCGGACGAAGGCCATCGCGGTCACCGTGGACCGTGCCCCGAGCCGCGGCGTGCCGTACAGCACCGCCGCCTCGATGACGCCGGCCGAACCGGGCGTCGTCCCGGCGGTCCGTGCCGAGGACGGCGGCGCCAGGGCCACCGACGAACCGGCCGCCACGATCACCAGGGCGGCCGCGGCCGTCGTCCGGCTGAGCCTCACCTGTGGGGCATCGGGCGTTGTCGCGCTCGGCTGGATGGGCCTGTCAGGGGAACTGTCGGCTCACAGCACTGCGGCCCCGGTCGGGTGACCGGGGCCGCAGGGTGATTCAGCTGATCAGATCAGACCCAGCTTGGCGACCGCGTCGCGCTCCTCGGCCAACTCGGCCACGGAGGCGTCGATCCGGCCACGGGAGAACTCGGAGATCTCGAGCCCTGCACGATCTGCCACTCGCCGTTGACGGAGCGGCACGGGAACGAGGAGATCAGACCCTCCGGCACGCCGTACGAACCGTCTGACGCGATGGCGGCCGAGGTCCAGCTGTCGTCCGGGGTGCCGAGCACCCAGTCGTGCACGTGGTCGATCGCCGAGGACGCCGCCGAGGCCGCGGACGACGCCCCGCGGGCCTCGATGATCGCCGCGCCGCGCTTGGCCACGGTCGGGATGAAGGTGCTCTCGAGCCACGCCTGGTCGTTGATGACCTCGGCGGCCGGGCGGCCGTCGATGGTGGCGTGGAACACGTCCGGGTACTGGGTCGCCGAGTGGTTGCCCCAGATGGTCATGTTCTTGATCGCCGTCACCGGAGCACCGGTGCGCTCGGACAACTGGGCCAGTGCCCGGTTGTGGTCGAGCCGGGTCATCGCGGTGAACCGCGTGTTCGGCACGTCGGGTGCCGAGGCCGCAGCGATCAGCGCGTTGGTGTTGGCCGGATTGCCCACCACCAGCACCCGGATGTCATCGGCAGCACCATCGTTGATGGCCTTGCCCTGTGGGCCGAAGATGCCACCGTTGGCCTCGAGCAGGTCGCCCCGCTCCATGCCGGCGGTACGCGGCCGGGCGCCGACCAGCAGGCCGACGTTGGCACCCTCGAACCCCGCGGTCGGGTTGTCGAAGATGTCGATCGAACTCAACAGCGGGAAGGCGCAGTCGTTCAGTTCCATCGCGGTGCCCTCGGCCGCCTTCACGGCCTGCGGGATCTCCAGCAGCCGCAGGGCGACCGGGGTGTCCGGGCCGAGCAGCGCGCCGGAGGCGATCCGGAACAGCAACGCGTAACCGATCTGACCGGCAGCGCCGGTGACCGTGACCTTGACGGGGGCCTTGCTCATCAGAACTCCTTCGTTCACGGGTGGTACAGACGTCAGGGGGCATCGACCGCGGGCAGGTCGACCGAAGGGCGTGCCGCAGCGATCAGGACGAGGCCTGCAGGTTCTCGTCCAGCGCCGCCAGGAAGCCCTCGGTGGTCAGGAAGGCCTGGTCGGGACCGACCAGCAGCGCGAGGTCCTTGGTCATCTTGCCGCTCTCGACGGTCTCGATGCAGACCCGCTCCAGCCGCTCGGCGAACGCGGTGACCTCGGGTGTGCCGTCCAGCTTGCCGCGGTGCTTCAGGCCACCGGTCCAGGCGTAGATCGAGGCGATCGGGTTGGTCGAGGTCGGCTTGCCCTGCTGGTGCTGGCGGAAGTGCCGGGTGACCGTGCCGTGGGCGGCCTCGGCCTCGACGGTCTTGCCGTCCGGGGTCATCAGCACGCTGGTCATCAGACCGAGCGAGCCGAAGCCCTGCGCCACGGTGTCGGACTGCACGTCACCGTCGTAGTTCTTGCAGGCCCAGACGTAGCCGCCCTCCCACTTCATCGCCGCAGCGACCATGTCGTCGATCAGGCGGTGCTCGTAGGTCAGGCCGGCCGCGTCGTACTCGGCCTTGAAGTCGGCGTCGAACACCTGCTGGAAGATGTCCTTGAAGGCGCCGTCGTACGCCTTGAGGATCGTGTTCTTGGTCGACAGGTACACCGGGTAGCCGCGCTGCAGGCCGTAGGCGAAGGACGCCCGGGCGAAGTCCTCGATGGACTTGTTGAAGTTGTACATGCCCATCGCGACACCACCGTCGGGGCCGTAGTTCGCCACGACGTGCTGGATCGGCTCGGAGCCGTCCTCGGGGGTGAAGGTGATGGTCAGCTGACCCGCACCGGGCACCTTGAAGTTGGTGGCCTTGTACTGGTCACCGTGGGCGTGACGACCGATGACGATGGGCTTGGTCCAGCCCGGCACCAGCCGCGGGATGTTGCTGATGATGATCGGCTCACGGAACACCACACCACCGAGGATGTTGCGGATCGTGCCGTTGGGGCTGACCCACATCTTCTTGAGCTTGAACTCCTCGACGCGGGCCTCGTCCGGGGTGATGGTCGCGCACTTGACCCCGACGCCGTACTGCTTGATGGCGTTGGCCGAGTCGATGGTGACCTGGTCGTCCGTGGCGTCCCGGTGTTCGATGCCCAGGTCGTAGTACTTCAGGTCGATGTCGAGGTACGGGTGGATCAGCCGGTCCTTGATGAACTGCCAGATGATGCGGGTCATCTCGTCGCCATCGAGCTCGACGACTGGGTTGGCGACCTTGATCTTGGCCACGGGCGGCTCTCCTTCGGGCACACTTGGCGGGACGCACTTGTCGGTGGGGTGCAGCCTAGCCAGCGGGTCGATCCGCGAGCCGATACCGGGTGTGCGTTTGCGCACGTGCGGCCCGGATGTCGCCGAACGGCGGCGATCCTGCCGCACGACCACCCCAAAGAGGATCACACTGGGGCCGATGACTCACCCGGCCCACTGTCACTGATTCGAGAGGGGATCCCGATGACCACGACACCCGCCTTGTCATCGCGTCTGGGCGCCGAGTTCCTGGGGACGTTCTGGCTGGTCTTCGGCGGGTGCGGCACGGCCGTGCTCGCCGCGGCCTTCCCCGACGTGGGCGTCGGCCTGCTCGGCGTGTCGATCGCCTTCGGCTTGAGCGTGCTGACGATGGCCTACGCCGTCGGCCACGTCTCGGGCGGCCACTTCAATCCCGCCGTCACCGTCGGTCTGGCCATGGCCAGGCGCTTCGGGTGGAAGGACGTTCCGGCCTACGTCATCACCCAGGTGATCGCGGGCTCGACCGCTGCCGGCGCACTCTGGGTGGTGGCGAGCCAGCAGACCGGCTTCGACCGGGCTGCCGTCCGGGCTGCCGGCTTCGCGGCCAACGGTTTCGGCGACCACTCCCCGGGCAAGTACTCCATGCTGGCGGCGCTCGTGATCGAGATCGTGCTCACGGCGTTCTTCCTCTACGTGATCCTGGGCGCCACCGACGGGCGCGCCCCGGTGGGCTTCGCCCCATCGCCATCGGTCTGGCGCTGACGCTCATCCACCTGATCTCGATCCCGGTGACCAACACCTCGGTGAACCCGGCGCGCAGCACCGGTGTGGCGCTGTTTGCTGACCCATGGGCGCTGCAGCAACTGTGGCTGTTCTGGGTGGCCCCGTCGTCGGTGCCGTGATCGCCGGCGCCACCTACGGCCTGATCACCGGCGAGGCACAACGTGGTCAAGATCGAGGGCAAGACCCGCAGGTAATCCCTTCCACCCGTCAACGGCGGGATTCGGTGTCGCCAGAGCGCACGGAATCCCGCCGTTGTCAGTCGGGCACCCTGGGGAGGCGGCAGGTGGGGCCACACCGGTGAGGGTGACCGGTCCAGCCGCCCACCTGGAGGGCGGCCCCGACCTGACCGCCACCGTGCACGGCTGCCCGCCCACCTCGCGCCAGCCGTAGCGCAGTGTCCGATCACCGCTGATCACGAGGTCGTTGTCTCGTCGACGATCCAGCCAGGCGTCCTCTGCCGGGTGAGCCCGCGCGCCGTCCAAGTCGACGACCAGGTGGTGGGCTCGATAGCGGACATCGCGGTACCGGCGGGTCGACCCGGACGAGCCGTCGGCGACAACGGTCTCGGCGACGTTGCGCTCCCCGCGCGGCAGACCGTGACGACGCTCCACGTCACGCCGAAAGCAGTACTCGAGCCGAGATTGGACGCCGTCCGCAGCCTCTTCGGTCAGGTCGAGGATCAGCGACCGCCACCGTTGCCGTTGCCGCTCGGCGAGGGCGGCCCGCAGCCGCTGTGGGGTCGTGACGCGGCGTTGTAGCACCTGGAGCACCAGACCGACCACCGCGTCGACACTCGTCAGTGCACCGACTTCGGCCAGCAGCGCGTCCTCGGCCGCCAGACGCGGCGGGCAGGCAGCCGGACGCGGCCGAGTGCCCAGGCATCGACTGCCGACGATCAGGACGCCGGGGACCTGGACCACCGACCGGCCATGGGGAACGCCGATGCGGATGGGCTGCGGCGGCCCGTCCAAGGCCCCGGCGAGCCACAGCGCACTTGCACCCGCCACCACGGCATCGCGCCCGGAATACAGGATCGCTGCCCACAGGCGGCTCATGGTCGGCAGTGGGCCGGTGAAGGTCGCGTAGACGCCCGGGTGGACACGCTGCCATCGGCTGGAGTCGAGGAATGCCCGGACCATGCCGGGGGTCATCCCGAGGTCGAGGGCCTGTGCCCGACCGATGACACCGGCCTGGTCAGCGGCCAGACGGGTCACGACCATCCGCAGCCGCTCATCGCCCACACCCCGAACCCTGCCCGAACCACCCCGAGGCCGGGCGGCTCGCCGGAGCGCCTGTGGACAGTGGGACGACGCGCACGCAGCTGTGGATAACCAGCCGACCGTCAACGGCGGGATTCGGTGTCGCCAGAGCGCACGAAATCCCGCCGTTGTCCGCTTGTCGGGGTTGTCGGGGTTGTCGGGGTGCGACCGGTCAGGCGGGTGGGGTCCAGGCGGGGTTGCGGCCGGCGAAGCCGAGCAGACGGTGCAGCGCGGGGGCGTCGTCCGGAACCGGTACCTCGGGAGCGAAGAATCCGCCACCGCCGTCCTCGGAGCGGTACTCGGGCGCGATCATGCCCTCGAAGAACTCGCGGGCGGCATCGCACGCCGCATCGGATGGTGCCCAGTGGCGGCCGCTGGCCACCGACAGGTCCCAGCCGTGGATCAGGTACTCCCCCAGCGCCATCGCCGCCACGGCCGACCCGTCCATGCGCGAGGTCGACATCACCACCTGGCGGCCCAGCACGTCACCCACGAGGGCAGCCTCGAGGCGGGCGGCGCTCTCGCGGACCACCTCGGCGGGAGCCCGCTCGTCATCGGTGGCGCGGTAGGCATCGGCATCCGACCGGGGCGAGGTGCGGTCGGGATCGGACAACGCCACCGCGAAGTGCTGCAGCCAGCCCAACACGTGGTCGCGCAGACCGGCCACGGTGAACGAGGCGCACGGGGTCGGGGCGGGCAGCGCGGCGTCCGGCACCTCGACCGCCTCGGCCAGGTCTGCCAGAACGGGCCGGAACAGAGCGGCGGTCGCCGCCCCATCGGTGAAGACGGCCGGAGCGATGGCCGGAAAGTACGGGATCTCGTCGGTCGCATTGGTCATGCCCCCACCGTAGGCAGCACCCGGACCGACCGGATTGAAGGTTCGCGACAACCTCGCCGCCGTTAGGTTGGGGGCGATGACCGACTCGCCACCACCCCGGCTGCCGGCCGACACCCGGGGCATCGTCGACCCGGCGACCATGGCCCGCTACGTCACCCTGCACCGCTACCCCGCCGGCGTGGTGCTCGAGGGTCTGGTGGAGTGGTTCTGGGCGGTGAGCTGGCAGTTGCCCGACGGTCACGAGCACGTGCAGCAGGTGTTGAACCACCCCAGTGGCCACATCAGCGTCGGCACCACGGACGAGACGGGAGCCAGCGCCGAGCGACCCGCCGGCCGGGTCTACGGGCTCATCACCAGGATGTCGCAGCGGCACCTGGTGGGTGAGGGGTGGACGGTGGCCGCCAAGACCACCACCGGAGGGTTGGGGGCTCTGATCGATCGCTCGGCGCGCGCCGTCACGGACCACCAACTCACCCTGGACGACGCGTTGCGCCTCGACGGCGGGTCGCTGGTGGCGCGCATCGTCGACGCCGGCATCGAACCGGACCGGATCGACCTGCTGCGCGAGGCCCTGGAGTCGGTGGTGCGCCGACGTGATCCGCAGCGCGTGGCCCAAGCCCGCGAGGTGGCGCGGGTGGCGCGCATCGCCGAGACCGACCGGCGCGTGATGCGGGTCGAGCAGCTCGCCGCCGAGGCCGGGGTGAGCGTGCGCACCCTGCAGCGACTGTTCGGTGAGTTCGTCGGCGCCGGGCCGGCCTGGGTGATCCGGCGTTGGCGGATCATCGAGGCCGCCGAGCGCGCCGGTGGCTCCTCGCTCGCGACGCCCGGGCCGGGCTGGGCGGGCTGGGCCGAGCTGGCCGCCGAACTCGGCTACAGCGACCAGGCGCACCTCACGCGCGACGTCCGGGCGCACCTCGGGATGCCGCCGGGCCGGTACCGCGCCCGTCAGTCGAACCCGGCGTCAGCGGCCGATGTCCGCCCCGATCTCCCACGGGGCCACCGGGGAGTGGTCGAGCACCCAGGTCTCGACGTCCTGCATCAGCCCGGTCACCACCAGCACCCCGACCACGACGAACAGCACACCGAGTCCCCGCCGCCACGGTGAGTGCGGATCGGCCGCCCAGCGCAGCCGGCGCACCGCCCGCTGCCCGAGCAGCGCGACCAGCAGCAGGACGGCGACCAGCCCACTCACGTAGGTGGCCAACAGCACCAGGCCCCGCACGGGTTCGGCGGGAAGCACCGTCACCACGACATAGGCGTACAGCGGGCTGCACGAGGTGAACACCGGCCCGAGCGCGGCCCCGGTGAGCACCGCCCCGACCAGGCCGCCACGCCGGTGCGCCGCCGCCAACCCCCCGGCGCTGCGCGACCCCAGACCGGTGACCACCGTGATCCGGCTCCAGACGTCGGGCAGCAGCTCGGCCAGCCCGAGGGCGATCAGCAGGCCGCCGCTGAGCCACCGCCACGCCGAGACCGGGACGTCGATGAGGGCCGTGGAAGCCTTGAGCAGCAGGGTGAAGGCGGCAACCGACGCCCCCAGTGAGACGGTGATGACCAGTGCTCTGCGGACGGCGCGCGCGTCGGCCGCGCCGGACACGGCCCCGCCGACGATCACCGGCAGCAGCGAGAGTGCGCACGGGGCCAGCACGGTCAGCGCCCCCGCCACCAGCGCCCCGACCAACGCGGTGGGTACCTCCATCAGAGGGTCTTGGCCTTGATCGCCTCACCGGTCTTGGTGCCGGTCCACTTCGCCAGCTGTGCGCCGTCCGGGCCGATCTGGACGAAGGTGTGCTGCTGGGTGATGCCGTAGGTCTTGCGCAGGTCGGTGGCGGTGTCGTAGTCGACCTTGACCACGGTCAACCCGGCCGGTACTCCATCGGCGGTCAACGAGGCCTCGGTGGCTCGGCAATCGGGGCACCAGGAGGCATGGAAGAAGTACACGACCTTCGTGCCGGCGCGGCTCGCGGCGTCCTTGTCGTAGTCGGCCTGGGCCAGGTAGGCCCCGGCCGGCATCGCCGAGGCGGCAGGTGAGGGTGCCGCCGCGGCCGCCGACGTGGCCGCCGATGTGGCGCTCGCCGACGCCGCCGGGGACGTCTCGGCGGTCGATCCGCAGGCGGCCAGGGACAGGGTGGCGGCCAGCATCAGGGGTAGCACGGTGATCCGCACGGGCTCTTCTCCTCACAAGGGGGGACAGGTTCGGTGTCCCCAGGGAACGCGCAAAGCCGCCGATCCCCCAGCGCTACGGCTGATCCGTCATCACCTCGTAAGAGGTCAGGTGTCGCCAGCGGGCAGGCGCAGGGTGAACGTGCAGCCGGAGCCGTCGTCCCGGTTGGCCACGCTCACCGTCCCCTGATGGGCACCGGCCACCTCGGCGACGATGGCCAACCCCAGGCCCAGCCCACCACCGCCCCAGGCCAGGGGCAGCGATGGGCTGGTGCCGCCGCGGGCAGGATCACCTCGCCAGCCGGCCTCGAACACCCGGGGCAGGTCCGCCTCGGGGATCCCGCCGCACCCATCGTCGACCACGATGTCGATCCAGGGCCCGGTGCGGTGAGTGCTGACCGTGACCAGTGCACCGGCGGTGCCGTGCCGCACCGCGGCGCGGGCGCTGTGCTGCACCGCATTGCGCACCAGGTTGATCACCGCCCGGGTCACCGAGGCGACGTCGAGATCGGCGCCGGCGCCGCACAGGGCACCTGCCTCGACACCGACCCCGGCGGCATCGGCGAGCGGCATGACGGACTCGACCGCATCGGAGACCAGATCGTCGACGCGCACCCGTTCGCGGGGGCGCACCGGGCCGCCGGCCAGGTCGTGCATCCCGTGCATCCGGGACAGCTCGGCGATGTCGTCGACCATGGCGTTGAGCCGGTCGACCTCGCGCACGATCCGCTCCCCGGTGCTCGTCGGATCGTCGATCACGTTCTCCTGCAACGATTCAGCGAGCGCCCGAACCCCAGCCAGAGGGGTCCGCAGGTCGTGCGACAGCCAGCCGATGAGCTCCCGCCGGCTCTCCTCGACCTGCTCGGCGCGCAGCCGATCGGCCCGCTCGCGGGCAGCATGTTCCTCCATCGCCGAGACTCGCCGAGCGAGCAGGACGCCGATCAGCGCCGCCAGGGGCGCACCGGCGGCGAGCACGAACAGCACGGTGCGGTAGTCGTCCTCGGCGACCACCATGGCCCGGGTGGCCACCGCGACCCCGGCGGCCAGTGCCGCCACGACCACAGCGGGGGCCGCCCGAGCCGCGGCGGCCGGGCGCCCGAAGGCCAGGCGCCACAGCCCGAACGCCCCGGCCGAGGCGACGGCCGCGGTGGTTCCTGCGGAGACCAGGACGGCGCTCAGCTCGGGTCGCATCGCATCCGCCTCACGCGTCGCCGCCTCACGCGTCACCGTCCCAGCGATAGCCGCGCCCGAAGACGGTGACCAGGAGGGACGGCCGGGACGGGTCCGGCTCGATCTTCTCCCGCAGCCGCCGCACGTGCACGGTCACCGTGGACTCGTCCCCCACGTCCCAACCCCACACCTCACGGATCAGCTGGTCCC
The DNA here is from genome assembly GCA_016713225.1 of Kineosporiaceae bacterium. Lineage (NCBI taxonomy): Bacteria > Bacillati > Actinomycetota > Actinomycetes > Kineosporiales > Kineosporiaceae > Kineosporiaceae bacterium. The sequence continues at coordinate 1,063,917 of JADJPO010000002.1, read as the reverse complement.
GCCCCGCCACCACGCCCGGGTGACGTACCAGCCAGGCCAGAAGATCGAACTCGCGAGAGGTCAGGGCCAGCTCCGCACCCTCGCGCAGCACCCGACGTCCGGCCAGGTCGACGGTCAGGTCTCCCGAGGTGACCACGACGTCCACCGGGTGCGGGGAGGGCGCACTGCGGCGCAGCACCGAACGCACCCGCAGCTCGAGCTCGCGCAGGCTGAACGGTTTGGTGACGTAGTCGTCGGCCCCGACCTGCAGGCCCTGGACGCGTTCGTGTTCCTGGCCACGGGCGGTGAGCATGATCACGGGTGTCTCGCGTCGGAGTGCCCGCACCCGGCGAAGCACGTCGAAGCCGCCCAGCTGCGGCAACATCAGGTCGAGCAACACCAGGTCGGCTCCGCGGGCCGCGAATTCCTCGACCGCCGACGCGCCGTCGGCGACGCAGCGCACCTCGTACCCGGCCCGGCGCAGGTAGACGCCGACCGTCTCGCGGACGGTCGCGTCGTCCTCGACCAGCAGGATGCTCGTCACTGCACGAGCCTAGGTCGCGCGGCCCCACCGCGGGCCGTGCCCCGGCCGTCCCGTAAGAAGCCGGTAAGGAGCCACCACAGGTGGGGCACGTCAGCCGGCGGTGCGCTCCGCAGGCGAGGCCTTGCGCACCACGAGCCGGCTCCAGGCGCCCAGGTAGATCCGGCCGTCGTCGGTCAGCTCGACCCGCCCCGAGACCGGGTCGGTGGGCAGTGGCTGGCCGGCGCCACCCACGTAGGTGCCGTTGGCCGAGCCCAGGTCCTCGATCCACCAGCGCAGCCCGTCGGTGGTGAGCTGCGCGTGCCGACGCGAGACCCCGGTGTCACCGGTGACATCGACCTCCGGGTGGATGTTGCGGCTGGTCGAGGTCCGCCCGATCAGCACGCTGCGCTGGCGCAGGGGTACCACCACGGGCATCCCGGCGGACGGACACGGGTCGTCGACGTCCTGGGCGGCGTGCCAGTCGGGGTCGACCCAGACCTCCACCACCCACTCGATACCGTCCGGGGGCTGTGCGGTCGGCGGCAGCTGGGCCGGAGCCGGATCGCTCGGCGGTGGCTGCACCGTCACGGCAGGGTCGGACGACCCGGCGTCGACTGCCTGCGGAGCGGGCGGAGCGCCATCCGGCGGAGCCAGCGGCCGGGGCATCTGCCCGGTCACGAAGTCGTAGCCGCAGCTCTCGCAGAACAGGGCGGCCGCCGGCTGCGTCGAGGCACAGTTCGGACACTCCTGATCGGTCGCCGCGACCGAGGCGGGCGGGGCGGCCGGAGCAGCGGAATCCAGGTCGAGGCTGGACCCGGCGGCGGCCGCGCCGGGCAGGCTGGGCGGGGCCGCGCTCGGCGCGGCGGCACCCGGAGCGGCAGGGCCGATCGGCGCCCCGCAGACGTCGCAGTAGTCGCTCGCCGCCGAGGTGTGCCCGTCCGGGCAGGTGTAGGTGCTCATCCGTGCGTGTCCCTCCGTGTCCTGCCGTGTTCCACCGTGTCCACCGTGTCCAGCCCGCTGTCTGCTTCTCGCCCGGCTACTTCTTGACCCGGGTGGTCTTGGTCGAGCTGGTGTCCAGCGCCATCTCGTCGAGCCGGTCGACGTTGCGCTTCAACGCCACCTTGCCGGTCACCGCGTCCTCGACGTCGACCACCTTCTTCAACCGGGTGGTGGCCTCGGCATTGCCGGTGGCCTCGGCCAGCTGGACGGCGCGACCGAGCTTGAGCCGGGCCGTCGCCTCGTCGCCGGCGGACCGCGCCGCCAGACCTGCCTGGATGGCCTCGGCCAGCTCGGCCTGACCGGTGTAGTGCGCCACCTCCGGGTTGATCCGGGTGGTCAGCGCGTCGTTGTCGGACCAGAGGGCCTTCACCAGCGAACTGGCCACCACCTGGTCACGCACCACGAGCTGCACCCGGGCCGCGAGCTGCTCGGACCCGATGGGCTTGGCCGGCAACCGCACAGCGACGTGGTAATCGCGGGACTCGTCACCCCAGGCGCCGGTCGGGAACCCCGCGGTGAGCGCATTGACGTCGATCCGGCGGCCGGTCAGGTCCTCGACCTGCGGCGCGACCTGCCGGACGAACAGCACCTGAGCGCCCTGTGGCGCCCAGACCCGCAGCTGGGCATCGGCCACGCCGCGGCTCATCGCCTGCTGCATCAGCTCGGCGAACACCCTCGGCATGGACGCCGAGTCCGGGATCAGGTCGACGGTGCCCAGCAGGGCGGTGGCCACGCCCCGCAGTTCGGCGACGTCCCAGTCGACCCCGGCGCCGCGGCAGTCGCATTGGAACACGCCCTGCGCATCGCGCACCGAGGCGGCCAGCACCTCGGGCTGCTCGCTCTGGTTGCGACCGTCGGTGAGCAGGATGGCGTGCCGCTGGGTCGCCCGCGGCATGCTCTCGAAGATTCGTTTGGCCAGCCGCAACCACGACCCCATGGCGGTACCACCACCGGCGACCAGCCGACCGACGGCCCGCTTGGCCTCGGCGCGGGCGCCGGGCTCCATCATCACCATCGCGGTCTCGGCGTTGGGGTAGGGGAACACCCGATTGGCGCCGTCGGTACCGGCCACGATCGCGAACCAGGTGCCGTCCAGGATCTGCTCGACAGCGGCCGCCGCCGCGGTCTGGGCCGCGATGATCTTGTCGCCCTGCATCGAGCCGGAGGTGTCGACGATGATGATCTCGGCGGCCTCGCCGCCCTCACCGCGCCCCGCCTCACCGGCGCCCGAGCAGGTGACGGTGACCACGGCGTGCACGTCCGTGCCGCCATCGGGCAGGAACTCGTTCTGGAACACGTCGGCGGTGAATTCGGCCACGTCAGCTACCTCGCTATCCCCTCGATACCCAGATCAGACCATGCAGGTACGACAACGAACATCCGATCACACCGTGCCCGGATCCGGGGGTGTGAGCGTGCCCCAGGCCGGTGGTGGCACCTGAGCCGGCTCGGCCAGCGTGGCGGCCGGGTCGACCGATGGCGCCGCGTCGTCCGGCGCAGGGACGGCGGCCGGCGCCGAGCGGTCGACCAACGGGTACAGGGGTGCCGGCGCGGGCACCACCTCGGTCGGCGCGTTCGGGTCGTGCCGCGCCAGCGCAGCGGTGATGTTGTCGTGGCCACCCTGCGCGATCGCCCAGGCGACGAGTTCCTCGGCCAGCGGGGCCGGGTCATCGGCGGGGGCACCATCGCCGGCCCGGGCAGCGATCGTGGTGTGCACCAGGTCGGCCAGCGCACTGGCCTCGGAGGCGTAGTTCCACAGCCCGTCCGAGCACACCAGCAACCAGCCCGGGCCGTCGAGGGCCTGGACGGCGGTGCGCGGCACCGGGTCCGGCGCGTCCAACCCGAGCCAGCGGGTGATCGCGTGCGCCTGCGGCATGGTCTCGGCCTCGGCCCGCGGTACGCCCTGAGCCATCGCCTCGGCGGCCCAGGAGTCGTCGACGCTCAGCTGCAGCGCGGGGCCGTCGTCGGGGATCCAATAGGCCCTGCTGTCGCCGACCCAGCCGACGACCGCCAATCCGGGGGCGTCGCCGGGCGAGCGTTCGATCAGGGCCGCCACGAAGGTGCAGGACGGCGGGTTCGCGCTGGCCGCCACGGCCGAGGCCGCGGCTGCGGCCTGCGCCTGAGCGGCAGCTCCGGCGGCGATGAGCCGCTGGGTGAACTCCCCGGCGCGGGCGATCTGGGCCCCGGTGCGCCCTCCGGGCAGGGCGGCGTCCGAGCGCGCGGTCAGTCCCTCGACCAGGGCGTCGCGCGCCGCGCGGGCGGCGGCCAGGCTGGCCCGATCGGAGTCGGTGGCCATCGAGACCCCGTCGCAGACCACCAGGGCGCCCAGACTGCCGGGAACCAGGGCCGCCGCGACGGCCATGGCGTCCTCGTTGCGGGTGTGCCGGACGCCGCGGTCACAGACCGCGGCCAGCCAGGCGGCCGGCTGATCGCGCCAGTGGTCACGCAACCGCGGTGCCGCGGTGCCGCACTGCTCGCAGTACCCGTCGGGCGCCACCGTGCCGCTGCACGCAGCACAGACCGGCGGCGTGAGCGTGAGGTCGGCGTCGGCGATCTGGATCGCCTCGGTCGGTGGGACGGGGTGCCGTGCCCGGTCGGTCGCGGCGACGGTGAGGTCGTCCAGCAGGGTGCCGTCGTGCACCGAGCCGCCCGGCACCGGGGCCACCGTCGGCTCGGGCGTCGCCGTCGCGGGGGCCGGCACGGACGGCGCCGTGGGTCCAGACGGCACAGACGGCGCGGCGGGCACGGACGGCACCGCGGCGGCGGGGGCGAACGGGTTGTCGGCACCGCACGCCTCGCAGAACTTGGCATCGGCCGCGAGCAGTTCGCCGCAGCGTGAGCAGGGCACCGACGCCGGGGACTCGCCCTCGGTGGGGGTCATCGCAGCGTCCACCGCCGCACGCCGTTGGCCGCATCGACGAGCCGGACCCGTTCGTCCGTATCGCCTTCCATCGCCGCCAGCCGACGGTAGGCCGCCTCGACGGCGTCCCGCAGCGAGGCCTCCCGCGCGGGGTGGCCGCCCACCGAGATCGCTTCCTGCGGGCCGTTTTTCACCACCTCGTCCAGCGCAGCGCCCAGCACGTTGACCTCCAGCCGAGCCCGGTCGAGCGGCTCGATGGTCACCGAGGCCACGCTGTCCAGGGCCTCGGCCAACCCGGGCAGACCACGCCCCGAGCCCGCCAGCAGACCGGCGCGCTGCCGCCGTGCCTCGACGAAGGCCCGGCTGGTCGAGGGCACCAGGTCGAGAGCGGCCACGGCGCCGTCCACATCGCCTCGGCCGAGCCGGATCCGGGCCAGGCCGAAGGCCGACGGCGCGGTGTAGTTGGCGTCGGTGCGGGCACAGGTCAGGTAGAGCGCCTCGGCAACCTCGCCCTCACCGCTGAGTTCACACGACAGGGCCAGGGCGAGCTTGGGCGCCAGCTCACCCGGGATCTGGCCGTAGACGGCGTTGAACGCCGCCCGGGCGGCCGAGGGGTTGCCGGCATCGAGGGCGCTCAGACCGTTCATCCAGACCGCACGCCATTCCCAGGCGTCGGCCTTCAGCGTCTCTTGCACCACGCCGTCCGCCAGGTCGTGCCGCCCGGCCTCGAGCGCGGCCCGGATCATCGCCAGGCGCACCTCGACGGTCGGAGCGACCTGCTTGGCCAGCTCGGTCCAGCGGGCGGTCGGCTCGGTCACCGACAACCCGGCGAGCCAGGCGGCCTTGGGGTCGGAGGCATCGACCTTCAGCACCGGCAACTCGGACCACTCCAGGGTGTCACCCGAGACCACGGGCACCTCGAACAGCACCGAGGCCGTGGAGTGCTGCGCCACCCCGGAATCCGGTCGGTCGAGGGCCACGATCTCGCGCAGCACCCCGAGCAGCTGCACCCGCAGTTCGTCCGCCGACTGGAAGCGGTCGTTCGGATCGGGCGCGCAGGCCTTGGCCAGCAACCGGTAGAGCGAGTCGTAGCGCTGGAACAGTGGCACCTCGGCCACCGGGGGCAGCGAGGTGGCGTAGGTCGACTGGTAGCCACGGAACTCCATGACCAGCACCGCCAGGGTGCGGCCGATGGTGTAGATGTCCGAGCTGATCGAGGGGCCGATGGTGGGCACCTCGGGGGCCTGGTAGCCGACGGTGCCGTAGATCGCCGACTCCAGGTCGTCGATCCGCCGGACGCCGCCCATGTCGATCAGCTTGACCGCGTCGCCGACCTGAATGATGTTGTCGGGCTTGAAGTCGCAGTAGAGCAGGCCGAGATCGTGCAGGTAGCTGAACGCCGGCAGGATCTCGAGGACGTACGCGATCGCCTGGTCGACCGGGATCGGGTCGTAGCGTCCGGCGCGCTGCATCCGTTGCTTGAGAAGGTCTTTCAGCGAGGTGCCGCCGACGTACTCCATGACGATGTAGCCGGCGCCCTCGTGCTGGGCGAAGTTGAAGATCTCGACGATGAGCGGGTGTTCGACCTTGGCCAGGAACTCGCGTTCGGCGACCGCGGCGGCGTAGGCGTCGGCGTCCCCGGAGTTGAGCAGGCCCTTGAGCACCACCCACCGCGAGGCGAGGACGACGTCGCGCGCCAGGTAGATCCAGCCCAGGCCGCCGTGGGCCAGGCAACCCACCACCTTGTACTGCCCGCCCACCAGGTCGCCGGGCTGCAGCTTCGGGGTGAACGAGAACGGGTTACGACACTGGGCGCAGAACCCCTGGGTCCGTCCGGGCTGCCCGTCGCGCGAGCGACCGACCGCCGAACCGCAGCTGGGGCAGAACCGACGGTCCTCGGGGACCATCGGATCCTTCATGATCGCGGCCTGGGGGTCGATCGCCGGCACCGGCGGCACCATGGTCAGGCCCGCACCGAGGCGCACCCCCCGCAATCGGGTCGAGCCGGTGCCGACGGTGCGCGTCACCCGGCTGCCACCGGCGCGGGCGGAACCGATCGGGATGCTCTCCAACCGGTTCGAGGAGGTGATCTTGCTGGCCGTGGAGGCGGACCCCGCCGCCGCACCGCCGGCCGTGCCGGTGCCGCCGGCCGCGGGCGCCGCGATCACCGGGGCTCCGGCGGGGGTGCCACAGATGTCGCAGTACCCGTCCTGGATGGTGCCGCCGCAACCGGGCTGGGTGCAGGCCGCGCCGTTGGGAACCGTCATCGCCGGTGTCATGCCGTCGCCCCCGTTGCCGCTGGATCCGGTGGTCCGATCTGTGTCTGGGATGCGCTCGCGGCGGCCGCCGCGACCGCCACGCCGGAGGCGACCGGCGCGGGCGTGCGGACCAGTTCGCGGAACGTGGTCACGGCCAGTCGCGCTGCCGCCACGTCGCACGGTGTCGCGGCGAGCGTCTGCTCGGCCTGCGCGAGCGCCCGGCTCACGGCCGGGTCGTTGCCTCGGGCGAGCCGCGCGACCATGGTGCGATAGCCGGTGAGCAGCCCGATCAGCTCCTCCCGCTCGCTCAGTGGGTCACCGTAGGCATCCTCGAGCAGGTCCATGGCACGCACCACGGTGTCGAGGCGTCGGGTATAGGCATCGAGGGCGTCCCGTTCGGCCGGTACCGGTCCGAGCGCCGCCACGTCGGGGACGGCGTAGCGCGGCGCCGGGGTGATCTCGGCGACGCAGCGCTCGACCAGGGCGAGCAGCCGGGTGCGGCGGTGTTCGAGCGCCGCGACCTCGCTGGCGGCTCGGGTGCGATCGGCGGACAGCGCGGCGGCCCGGGCATCGGCCGAGCGGGCCTCCTTCAGCTTGGTCGCGGTGGTGACCACCAGGTCGCGCTCGGCCCGGGCGGAGTCGACCTCGAGCGTGTGCAGCACCCCGTCGATGTCGCCGCCCCGAGCGGCGCGCACCGCGACGTCGTCCACCCGGTTCGACAGCAGATCGACCTGCGCCGACCAGGTGGGTTCTTGTTTGACGAGTTCACGCAACCGCTCGACGCTCGCCCGGAGTGAGGCCACCCGGACGGCGGCGTCACTGGCTCGCGGGTCGAACGACAGCCGGGCCCGTAGCTGAGCGGCCAGTGCGTCCGAGAGCCGACAGGCCTCGACCACGCTGAGCGTCAGCCCACCCGTCGCCCCACCACTGGCCAGTCGCCCCCAGATCACCTGCGACATCTGCTCGCGGGTGATCGCCGTGGCCCGCCCGGAGTCCCACAACGTGTCCAAGCTGAGGCAGCGATCGCTGACCGACTGCCACAGCGCCATCGAGAGTGTGACGTCGCCGGTGTAGTCGTCGGGGTCGGCCGAGCGCTGGGCCGCGGCGTCGATGCCGTCCAACTCCCGCTTGCGCTGGGCCACCCAGTCGCGCAACTCGCGCAGGTAGGCCAGCAGGGCAGCCGGGTCGGCGGCCTCGCCGAGCTTGCCGGGCGGGGTCGGTGCGATGGCGAGCCCACGCGAGGCACCGGAGGCGCCCGAACGGGACGACGGGCTGGTCACGACAGCGGCCGCCCGTAACTCGGCTCGGGTTGGACGCCGGCTCCCAGCGAACTCTTCAGATAGGCGTCGTACGCCTTCTGCCACGCCCCGCTGGTGCGGGCCTCGGCGAGCACCTGGTTGACGTAGGCGGCGAAGTCCTTGTACTTGGCGTTCACGCCGAGACCGTAGGGCTCGTTGCTGAGCTCGATGCCGTCGACCACGATCGTGGTCGGGTCCTGGGCCTTGAACCCGGCGAGGATGGCGTCGTCCCCGGTGATCGCATCGACCTTGCCCTGTTGCAGTAGCACCAGGCAGTCGGTGTGGTTGGCCACGCCCCGGGTCTTCACGGACGGCACCTTGGCCTTGATGTTGTCCAGGCTGGTGGAACCCACGGGGGCACAGACGGTCTTGCCCGGCAGCGCGGCCAACGAGGTCAGCGTCGAGCGCGCGGGCACCATCAACCCCTGATGCGCCAGGAAGTACACCGCCGAGAACGAGACGTCCCTCCACCGGGCGCAGTTCATGGTGAAGGCCCGCGCAACCAGGTCGACCCCGCCGTCGGCAACCTCCTTCTTCAACTGATTGATCCGGTCGGCCGTGGTGATCACCTTGAACCGCACGTTCACGCCGAGCTTGGCGGCCACCAGCTTGGCCATCTCGATGTCGAAGCCCGCGAAGACGTCGGGATTGTTCGGGTCGACGGCGCCGAGCTGACGGGTGTCGGCCGAGACCCCGACCACCAGGTAGCCCCGCGCCTTGATCACGTTGGCGTAGGCGCTGGAGGCGGCCGGGGTGTAGGACTGCGTGGCATTGGCGCACACCACGGGCGCGGCCGGCGCCGCCGGTGAGGCGGCAGCCGAGGACGGCGCCGCAGCCGGCGTGGGGGGTGCCGTGACACACCCGGCCAGCCCGGCCAGGGCCAGCCCGGCCGCCACCAGCCCTGCGCTGCGCGCGAGCAGAGACCGGCTCATCGGTACTCCCCCAACCGCTGCGAGAACCCGGTATAGGCCGCCCCGGCCGCGACCAACCCGCAGGCCAACACGAGCCAACCCATGATGATCAAGGAGGTTCGCGCGCTGCCCAGCTCGCCCTCGACGGTGGCGGCGTGGCCGTCCAACTCCGATTTGGAGGCCTGGTCGAACGCGTTGAACACCTCGGTGGAGGTGGTGAGCGCCAGGTCACGCGCCGCCACCCAGGAACCCTTGTCGTCCGCAGCACGCACCGCACCGTGGGCCTTCACCCAGGCGGTGAAGTTCAGGGTCGACTCATCGGCAGCCTTGCCGGCCTTCAGGTTCGCCTCCGCCGTGGCGATGCGCTTGACGGCGATGTCCTCGGCGGCCTTGGCGTTGCCCCGGGCGATCAGCCCGAAGGCCTCCTGAGCCTTGGCGTCGAAGGCCGCGGTGCGGGCCGACGCCATACTCACCGCGCTGGCATAGCTGCCCGACGCCACGGTCCGGGCGACTCCGGCGGCATTGTTCAGCGCCGCCCATCCACCGAGCGTGGCCGCCAGCACGGCCAGGGTGGCCACGGCCAGCGGCAGGTTGATCACTCGGTGGGTGCGCCGAGCCAACCACAGCTGCGTCCCGAGCAGCAGGACCAGCGCCACCACGGCCGAGGCGATCAGGCGCACCGTGGCGCCGTTCGCCGCGTCGTAGGCCGCCGACACCCGGCGCTGGTCGGCCGCCGAGACCTGCTCCAGTGCCGGCACGATCTGGCTGCGCAGCACCTCGCCCGCCTGGCGCTGATAGGCCGCCCCCACCTGCAGGCCGAATCGGTTGTTCACCTGCGCCTGCGCCACCAGGGCGGTGTAGCGGGTCAGCCCTTCGACCACCTGCTCGAGCGCGGCCGTGTCCGCCGAGGGCGAGGGTTGCGCGAGGCGGCGTGAGGCCTCGGTGATGGCCTGGTCGTACAGCGCCTGGTTCGGCACGGTCTTGCTGCCACCGGTCAGGTAGTTGGTGGCTGCGGTGGCGTCGGCCTTGACCAGGTCGTTCTGAATGGTCTGGATCCGCACCAACTGGGCGGCGTTGGTGCGGGCGTCGTCCAGGGCGCTGCCCCACGCCTGGAAGGCCGAGCCGCCCAGCAATCCGAAGATCAACGCACCCAGGACGGCGAGCGCTGCCGCGATCCGCATCCGCCCGGGGGTTCCGGACAGCGCCCGGGCGGCTGCCTCGCGGCGTCCGGACGGCGCCGGGCGGGCGGGCGCGGTCGGGTCGACGGCCGTGCCCGGCACCGGGGCGGGCAACCCGACCGGGACGCCGATCGGTGGGGCGGTACTCACGGACGCTCACCTCCTGCAGCGTTGGCATCCTGGCCGACGGGATCGCCGGTGTCGACCGGCGCGCTCACCACGGGTTCCCCCGGCTCCCCCGCGGGCACGTCGGCCGGCGGGTCGACCAGGTCGTGCGGAGCCAGCTCGCGCAGTTGCTCGATGGTCGGCTGCTCAACGTCCCGTAGCCGCCAGGCGTGCCGTCCGATGGCGGCCTCGAGCACGTTGCGCGCGTAGCGGCCGTTGCCGAAGGACTCGTCGTGCACCACGCCGGCCAGCATCGCCCGGAAGGCAGCGAGCACGGCCGGGCCGGCGGTGTAGTCGGCCTTGACGGCCATCTGTCCGAAGATGTCGACCAACTCGTCGTCGGTGTAGTCGGCGAAGGTCAAGATGGTGCGGAACCGGCTCGCCAGCCCCGGGTTGGTGTCGATGAAGTCGGCCATCGGTCCCGGATACCCGGCGACCACGACGACCAGGTCGTCGCGGTGGTCCTCCATCTCCTTGACCAGGGTGTCGATGGCCTCCTGGCCGTACTGGTCACCGGCCAGGCTGTAGGCCTCGTCGATGAACAGCACCCCGCCGATGGCCTTGGCGACGATCTCGGCGGTCTTGATCGCGGTCTGGCCGAGGTAGCCGGCCACCAGCTCGGATCGATCGACCTCGATCAACTGGCCCTTGCTCAGGAGGCCGAGAGCTCGGTAGATGCCGGACACCAGCCGCGCCACCGTGGTCTTGCCGGTGCCCGGGTTGCCCACGAACACCAGGTGCCGGGTGATGGTGGCCTTGGCCATGCCGGCCTCAGCACGCAGCTTCTCGACCCGCAGTACCGCGGTCTGCCGGTGGATCTCGGTCTTGACCGCGGCCAGGCCGGTGAGGTCGTCGAGTTCGGCGAGCAGTTCCTCGAGGGTCTTCGGCGGCGGCTCGGGGGCGGCCTCGGGCGCCGCGGGGTCGGACGGCGCGGGCTGGGTGGCCGCGGGGGCTCCGCCTGCCGTGCCCGGCACTGTCCCCTCCGGCACTGGTCCCTCTGGCACTGTTCCGTCCGGCGAGGTGCCGGGGGTCTGCGTGCCCTGGACGCCGGGTGGCAGCGTGATGCCGTGGGTGATCCGCAGTTGGTCCAGCAGGCGGGGGTCGACCGGCAACCTGGTGCCCTCCCCCGGCGTCGCGGCCGGCGGCGCCGCCGGACCGGGCGATGAGGCGCCCGGGGTGACCGCCCGCAACTGGGCGGCCGCGGACGTCGATGCGTTGAGCACCACCTGCAGGTTGGACTCGCCCAGGGTGCACGCCGCCGTGGTCAGCTCGACCAGGGCCTCGGCGTAGGCCTTCGCCTGCGCCGAATCGGCGGCGATCAGGGCGAGCAGGCCCGCGGTCGGGGACGTGCGATAGCGGCGAGCCCGACTGGCGGCATCGAAGAAGGCCGTGGTGTCCGCGCCGTCCCCGAGCGCAGCGGCCCAGGCGGCCGGCGCACCGATTGCCGACTCGGCCAGGGTGGCGGCGAGCGAGGCACCCTCGGCGCGCACGTCGTCCGCGTTCAGCCCGGCGCCCACGCCGACCCCGACCAGGGAGGCCAGGGCCTTCGCCAGGTCCGCGCCCGCTGCGCTCACGACGACCCTCCGGCCAGGCCGAGATCGAGCGTGCCGCCGTCCGCGGAGTGACCGAACTTGTCCGCCAGGAACTGCCCGTGCGCCACCAGGGCCTGCACGTCGCGGCGCGTCGCGGCGTCCAGGATCTTGTCCATGGTCAGCGACAACAGGTCGAGCTGGTCGACCAGCACCATCAGCGAGGTCTTGCCCCCGGCGACGGGCCGGGTGTCGGCGTAGGTGCGGGGCAGGCGTAGGTAGGTGCCCAGCGCCTCGGGCAGGTAACTGGTCACCGTCGACATCACCGAGTGCGCGTCCCGGGTGCCACCACCGAGCTGGTTCAGCCGGGGAATGATGTCGCGCGCGGTGCTGCAGATGTCGTGCACCCGCACCGCCACCACTCCGGAGATCCGCTCGGTGCGGGCCTTCTCGGCGATGTCGGCCTCGAGCGCTGTCAGCTGGGTCAACAACTCATCGCCCGTGGGCACCCGCGGGATGTCGATCGGCGCCGCTCCCTCGGCGGCGCGCGCGGCCTCGCGGGGACGGCCGAACAGCCCTCCCCACCAGTCCTTCACAGACACCCCAGTGCCGTCCCTTCGTCCGTCATGTCCTCGTGTGCCGACAGGTCAGCGTCGCGCGTCCCCGATGTCGAGCGATCCGGCGGCGATCCGCTCGTCCCGCTTCTTGACCCGCTCGAGGTAGTCGCGCGACTTGGTGACCTCGGTCTCGAGCGTGCCGATCGTGGTCGCCATGGTGTCCAGCGCCTGCACCTTGAACGTGTCGATGGCGTCCATGGTGGCGTAGATGTTCTGGAACGCCGCCTGCAGCTGGGGCAGGCCGATGGTGGCCGAGGCGGCCTGTTCCTGGATCTGCACCGAGTTGTCGCGCAGCATCTCGCTGGTGCGCTGGATCATGTCGGAGGTGGTGCTGTTCAGCGCCGTGATCTGGTCGAGCACCAGCTTCTGGTTACCGAGGGCCTGGGCCACGATGACCGCGGTGCGCAGCGCCGAGACGGTGGTGGTCGAGGCCCGGTCAACGCCCTTGATCAGCTCGATGTTGTTCTTGATCACAATGTCGATCGCCAGGTAGTTCTGGATCGAGACCGCGAGCTGGGTGAGCAGGTCCTGGTGCTTCTGGCGGACGTAGAAGAGCACGTCCTGCTGCAGCGCCTTGGCCTGTTCGGGGTCGCTGACCTGCAGCTCGCTGATGCCGGCGGCCAGCCGGGCGTCGAGCCGCTCGGCGATGTAGACGTACTGGTTGAGCCGGCCCATGGTGTCCCACAGGTTCTTCTTCTCGGCGTTCAGGGCGGCGTTGTCCTTGCGCAGCTCGTCCTGGCCGGAGTACAGCGCGTTCAAGATCGCATCGAGGTGGCTCTGCGCGCTCTGGTACTTACGGAAGTAGTCCTCGATCTTGTCGCCCATGGGCAGGATGCCGAACAGCTTGCGACTGCCCTTGGCCCCGGCCGGGTCGAGATCCTCGACGGTGCGGCGCAGCTCGATCAGCGTCTTGCCGATCTTCGACCCCTCGCTCAGACCGCCCTCCTGCAGCGCCTTGACCGGCGACTTGAGCAGGGTGTTCGACGTCTCTGCCGCGCGGCGGATGTCGGCGTCGCCCATGGTGCGCACGTCGTTGGCCTTGGCGGTGAAGTTCGGCGAGTTGGGCGCCTCCTTCAGCAAGGCGTCGAGGTAGGCCTCCACCTTGGCGTCCAGACCGGGCACCGCGGCCGCCTCGACCTGCGGGGCGATCTTCGGCGCCTGGGTCGTCGCGACGGCCTTGGGCGGCTCGGGCGCGGTGAGCGTGAGCGTGGCCTCGGCGGGCGGGGCAAGGGGCGTCGGCTCGGTCATCGGGCCTCTCCTCGGGAATGTCCGGGCCACACGTCGTCCCCGAGGTGGCCGGTAGGCAGGGTGCACATGGTGCAGTGGTGACGCGTCGTCAATCTACGCGGTTCCCCCACCGAGCGCTGCGCTGGTCAGGGGAGAATCAGGGCAATCCCAGGGAAGATCGTTCATCGGCCCGGCCACGGTGCTCGGCTGAGGTCACTGTGCTGTCGGTGTGCCGGGGGGACACTGACCTGCCGCAGGGTCAGTGCCCTCGAATGAGCGTCAGTCGAGGCGTCCTCCTCCAGACTCATCGATATGGACCACCTGCCGCGTCCTCAGGGCATGGTCGACCACACGTCGCCGGAGGTCGCGGATCCCCTGCCACGCGCCGGAGATCCGCGGCAGCGCGCCGATGAGGAGTTCACCGCCTTCGTCCGCGCGAGCTACCCGCGGCTGGTGCGCATGGGGTATCTGCTGACCAGTGATGCCGGGTTGGCCGAAGACCTGGTGCAGACGGTGTTGGCGCGCCTCTACCTGCGGTGGGACCGACTCGACGAGGTACGCGACCGGGGCGCCTTGAGCGCCTATGCGCGTACCGCGCTGACACGTCAGGCCACGTCATGGTGGCGACGGGCATGGCGTGCCGAGCGGCCCAGCGCCACCTTGCCCGAGCCCCCTGCGACGCTCGGCGCCACCGACCCGTCAGCAACGGTCGAGGTTCGGGACGAACTCATCCAGGCGCTGCGCCGGCTGCCCCCGCGTCAACGCGCCGCCGTCGTCCTCCGGTACTTCGAGGACCTGACCGAAACCGCCACAGCGCAAGTCATGGGCTGCAGCGTCGGCACCGTGCGGGCTCACACCTCTCGCGGCGTCGCCCGACTGCGCGAACTCGTGACCGAGCCCGATGCCGGCCCCACCGCCAGGACGGGAGGCACCCGATGATCAGCTTCGAGGACCGGCTGCCCGCTTCACTGGCAGAAACCGCTGAACGGATGCCCGGGCTGGATCGCGTCGACCCCGACCGAGCGGCCCGGCAGATCCTCGGGAACGCACGCCGTCGCCGCCTGCGGCGGCGGATCATCGGCGCCGCATCGGCCCTGACCGCCACCGCCCTGGCAACGGCTGTCGCCGTGGCCGTCTTCGCATCGGGGCCGGGGACCACCCGGACGACGCCCGAGCCGATGCTGCCGGCTCCCGCCACCAGCCCGAGTCCGGTCACCGGCTGGCTCGCGACCCTGCCCCGGCTCAGCGACGATCCGGGAATGTGGGTCCTGAGCGGATCACCGCCGCAACTGACCCTGCGCGGTCGCTCCGTCGAGGCACCCGAGGGCCTGGAAACGGTGTCGAGCATGCATGTCACCCCGCACGGCCTGCTGATGGTCGGTTTCATCCGCCCGGGAACGCCGGACGAGCGCACCCTCCTGCTGCTGCTCTCCAGTGCCGGCCCGTTGCAGACGGCGTTCGCACCCCAGCATGCGGAAGTTGTGGCGCTCAATGCCGTCTCCGCCGACGGCGGATCGGCCTACTTCACCCTCATCCCGCGCACCGCTCGGCCCGACCAGGTGCGATACGGCGTCCTCGAGCTGGTGACCGGGTCGGTGACACTGCACGAGCCGCCGACCGAGGTGCCGGTGGCGGATGGCCAGCTGTGGGGACCGGCGGGGTTGATCTCGATCTCGATGAACCGGTCACCGAGGGGCGTGACGATCTGGCGCCCCGAGGGACCACGCCGCTTCGTCCCCCTGCCGGCCATCGGGGGGACGGCCGCACAGTGGCCGAGCATCATCGCCGAGGACGGCACGGCCGTCCTGATCACCACCACGCACCCATCGGCGATCACCCAGACTGCCCCGGGTCGGGCCTGCTTCGCCGTCCTCGACGTGACCGACCTGACCACGTCGGATCCGGTGCTGTGTGGCACGGCGGCCGAGCTACAGGACGTCGCGATCGGCCCTGGCGGAGGCTGGTTGCTCGACGGGGTGATCCCCATCGAGGTGGCCACCGGACGACGTGGTGACCGGCTGGTGCCGAAGGGGCAGCAGCTCGCAGACCGATGGGCTTGGCAGGACGCCACCACAGTGCGCAATCGGCTCGTATCCGGTGGCACCGTGCAGTGCACCGTCACGGACAGCAGGTGCAGCCAGGTGACGTTCGATACCTGGACGCCACCGTCCTGACTCAGGCGGGTAGCACAGCCGTGGCCGCCACCAGGGCCACGGCGAAGGTGGCGGCGGTGACCACGTCGAAGGTCCGAGTGCGCACCAGCAGACCCAGGCAGTACTTCTCGGGCAGCATCGCGCGCATGGTCGCGGCCATGGCCATGGCCAGGGCCAACAGGTAGCCACCGAGGCGCACGTGACCCAGTCCCGCGGTGAGCACCGAGATCAGCATCACGCTCAGGACCAGCACGAACGCGAACCGCCGGGTCGGCGGCACCTCCCACTGGATCACTGGAACTCCCGTTCGACATGGTTCGCTGCCACGATCCTGCCATTTGGGCGTGAGGTCGCCGACACGGCGAACCGGACCGCCCGCGAGACGGCCCGGAGGGGCGGTAGACCCGCGTGCCGGGTCACCGCGTTCTCCCAGGTGTGCATCGCGACACGGACCCCCGAATCCAGGATTTCTGTGCGGTCGAAGTCGGCGTATGGCACCACTCTTGCCGCACACAATCCGCGAATCGGAATCTGCCGCGACCCAGCCGTCGTCGTCAGTGGGCGAAGTGCCGCGCCCCGGTCAGGTACATCGTGACCCCGGCCGCCTGGGCTGCCGCGATGACCTCCGCGTCACGCACCGACCCACCCGGCTGGACGACGGCGCGCACCCCGGCGTCCAGCAGCACCTGCAGGCCGTCGGCGAACGGGAAGAAGGCATCGGAGGCAGCCACCGCTCCGCGGGCGCGGTCCTCACCGGCCCGGGAGACGGCCAACCGGCAGGAGTCGACCCGGTTCACCTGGCCCATGCCGATACCGACCGTGGCGCCGTCCCGGGCCAGCAGGATCGCGTTCGACTTGGCCGCGCGTACCGCCCGCCAGGCGAAGGCCAACTCGGCCAGGGTCGCGTCGTCCGCCGGTTCACCCGCGGCCAGGCTCCAGCTCGACGGGTCGTCGCCGGCCGCATCGAGCCGGTCACTGACCTGCACCAGCATGCCGCCGGACACCTGACGCAGCTCGACCGCGTCCCGGACGTACCCGTCCGCCAGCTCGAGCAACCGCACGTTCTTCTTCTGCGACAGCAGGTTCAGGGCCTCGGGCTCGAACCCGGGGGCGATGACCACCTCGGTGAAGATCTCCGCCAGCCGCGTGGCCATGCCGATCGAGACCGGACGGTTCGCCGCGACGACGCCGCCGTATGCCGAGACCGGGTCGCACTCATGGGCTTTGGCGTGCGCATCGGCGATCGGGTCGGCCACCCCGGGTGAGGCCACGGCGAGGCCACACGGATTGGCATGCTTGATGATCGCCACCGCCGGCGCCTCGAAATCGTAGGCCGCCCGCAGCGCCGCGTCGGCGTCCACGTAGTTGTTGTACGACATCTCCTTGCCGTGCAGCTGCGTCGCCTGCGCGATACCCGGTGCGGCCGTGGGACTTCCGGGCGAGACCGCCTGGTCGACGTACAGTGCGGCGGCCTGGTGCGGGTTCTCGCCGTAGCGCAATACCGCCGCGCGCTCCAACGCCACCCCGGCATACGCCGGCCAGGCGCCGTCCGCGACGGACTCACCGGCCAGGTGTGTCGCCGTCCACTGCGCCACGGCGGTGTCGTAGGACGCCGTGTGTGCGAAGGCCCGCGCTGCGAGCCGGCGCCGGGTGGCCAGGTCGAACCCGCCGTCCGCCAACGCCTCGATCACCAGCGGGTAGTCACCCGGGTCGGTGACCACGGCGACACTCGGGTGATTCTTGGCCGCGGCGCGCACCATCGACGGGCCGCCGATGTCGATCTGCTCGACGCACTCGTCGACGCCGGCCCCCGAGGCCACGGTGGCCCGGAACGGGTAGAGGTTGCTGACCACCAGGTCGAACGGCTCGACCCCGAGCTCGGCCAACTGGGCCACGTGCGTGGGCAGCCGGCGGTCGGCGAGAATGCCCGCGTGCACCGTCGGGTGCAGCGTCTTGACTCGCCCGTCCAGACATTCCGGGAACCCGGTCAGCGCCTCGACCGCCGTCACCGGCACCCCGGCCGCAGCGATCCGGGCAGCCGTCGAGCCGGTCGAGACCAGCGCCACCCCGGCGGCGTGCAGCGCGAGGGCGAGGTCCTCCAGCCCGGTCTTGTCGTAGACCGACAGCAACGCCCGTCGGATCACGACCTTGTCACCGGACAGGTCGCCGGACAGGTCGCCCGACACCGCACCAGACACCGAGACCTCACTCACCGAATGCTCATTCACCGAACCGCACGCTCCTGCCCTCGACGCTCCACCCGACACCGGTCATGCGACGCACGACCTCGACCAGCAACTCCCGCTCGACCACCTTGATCCGCTCGTGCAGGCTCGCCTCGTCGTCCCCGGGCAGCACCTCGACGGCGCGCTGGGCAACCACCGGCCCGGAGTCCACCCCGGCGTCCAGCAGGATCACGCTGGTGCCGGTCACCGTGACGCCGTACGCCAGCGCGTCGCGGACGGCATGTGCCCCCGGGAAGGCGGGCAACAGGGCCGGATGTGAGTTGATGGTGCGATCGGCGAACCGGCTCAGGTAGGCCTCACCCAGCAGCCGCATGAAACCGGCCAACACCACCAGATCGGGGGTGAACACCTCGACCGCCTTGGCCACCGCCAGGTCCCAGGTCGCCCGGTCGGGGAAGTCGCCCGGACGCACCACGGCCGTGGGCACCCCCGCGTCCCGTGCCCGCTGCAGGCCGTAGGCGTCGTCCCGATCGCTGATCACCGCCGCGACGCCGAACGGCGCGGACTCCCCCGCAGCACAGGCGTCGTCCAGCAGGGCCTGCAACAGGGTTCCCGATCCGGAGACCAGGACGACGACGCGCGCGGGACGGCTCACGAGTCCCGACGATATCCACCCCGGCGGCCGGGCAACGCACCGGCCAGGCCACTGGCCAACCCACTGACCAGTCGCGGTGCCAGCTGCCCGATCACCAGCATCACCGCTGCCCCGATCATCACCTCGATCGCGAAGACCCCGGCCACCAGCCAGGGCGTGGGGCCGACCTGGCTCATCCGACCCGGTCCGGCCGGTCCCCCGCTGAGCCAGGCGAGGACGCCGAACACCACGCCGCTGCCGAACGCGAGCAGCACGAGGTCCTGCAGACCATCCAGCAGCGGTGAGCGCCGCTCCAGCTCACCCTCGCGCCACAGGAACAGCCCCCCGACGGCACCGGCCAACACGCCGCACACCACCACCGCGACCGCGAATCCGGGCATCGGCCCGGGGTCCGGCAGAGCGCCCAGCGCCGGGACCGCGGGCAGCGGCCCCAACGTGCTGGTCAGCGGGGACACCTCGGTGCCGACGCCGACGGCGAACCCCGGCCCGGCCAGCGCGCTGGCCGCCCAGATGGCCAGGTTGGGCAGCAACAGCAGCTGCAGCAGGGTCACCATGACCGCGCCGAACACACCACCGCCGAGAGCTCCGTACAGGTCGGCCACCCGACCGGCGCCCAGGACCAGTGCCACCCCGACCGCGACCAGGCCGGCGAGGAGCTGGAGGGCCACCGTGGCGCCGATCGGCGTCAGATAGCGCCGGGCGTGGTCGGGCAGGGCATCGGCGAGCGCGGCCAGACCGGCCCGCAACGTGCCCCCGTGGGCGTATCCGAGACTGCCCAGAGCGCCCCCCGCAGCCGCGACGAGGGTCGTGGCGAGCGTGGCCTGCCACAGGATCGGACGGGCCAGGTCGGTCACCGACACCGTGGCTGCCAATGCCCCGAGGGCGCCGTGGGTCAGCGCCATGGTGATCAGTGCGCTGCGGGGGGCCGCTGAGGGCCGTGCCCGGCTGGCCCCGGCAGCGATCTTGTCGGCCTTGGGGTCCAGGCTGCGGGCGAGCCGCATCCCGGCGTACGAGCAGGCCAGTAGCGGCACCACCGCGGTGCCGAGTGGAACCAGACCGAGATGCCCACCGGTCACGGCCAGACCGGTGTGCTGGGCCAGCAGCCACAGCGCCGTACCGACCTGCACCACCTCGACCCAGGATGCCGAACCGCCCCCACTGGCCACCCAGGTGAGCACCACCGGCACCAGGACGACGGCCAACGACGCCGCCGCGGCCTGCGCGGCGGCCAACGCCCCGGCCACCGGGGCCATCGGCAGCACCGCGACCCCCGCCACCGACAGGCCGGGGGTGGCCGAGCCGGTGGCGGGCGGTGCGGTGGTGCGGGCGGGGTTCATCCGTTCATGCTCACCCGGGCGGCAGCCCCGGCTGCGCGCGACGCGCCGACGAGCGGGACACAGCCCACGGCGTCCGGCAGGATGCGCACCGTGAACTCAGGCGGTGGATCGACCTCTCCCGGCGCCTCGACGGGTCCCAGCCGGCGCACGATCGGGTTTTGGCTGGCGGGGGCGGTGGCCTCCGGCGTGCTCGCCGGGGGCGTCATGACGGTGGTGCGACCGCCGGCACCGCGCACGGTGGCCGCGGCCGCGGGCGCCTCCACCACCTCGGCCTCGGCCGCACCCGCCTCGGTCTCGCCGTCCGGATCGGTGACCCGCAGCCCGTCACCGTCGGCGTCGCCGCCGCCCGCCGAGCCGGCGACACTGGTCGAGAAGCCGTGGGATGACAAGGCCCTGGAGTTGTCGGAGCTGAAGTCGGTCAAGCGCTCCACCGGCGATGCCATCGTGATCACCGTTGACCGGCTCACCTTCTACGTCGGCGCCAAGGCAGCCGACTACTACAAGAAGCACCCCGACCTCGAGCCCGCCGAGTACGCCATCGCCAACCAGTCGCCCCGGATCTACACCTTCACCCTGGCGCCCGGGACCCCGATCTTCCTCGGCCCGATGATCGGGCAGACCGACCCACCGCAACCCGCGGACGCCGCCCGGCTCCTCGACGGTTTCGCCCGAGCGAAGGCCTCGGGCACCAAGACCCATGTGTGGTTGAAGCACGACGGCAAGGACCGCGGCTGGGTGACCTACCTCGCCGAGCAGTACCTCCCCTGAGGCTGCTCATCGTCCGGCCGTGCCGCGAAAGGTCGTGCGGTAGGCCGTCGGTGAGACCCCGAGCGCCCTGACGAAGTGCTGGCGCAGTGTCACCCCGGCACCGAATCCCACCCGGTCGGCCACCTGCTCGACGGGTAGGTCCGTCAGCTCCAGCAATCGCTGCGCCTCGGCGACCCGTTGCCCGATCAGCCACTGGGCCGGCGTCGTCCCGGTCTCTGCCCGGAACCGCCGAGCGAAGGTCCGCGAGCTACACCGAGCGTGCCGGGCCAACCGCTCGACGCTCCAGGGCTCGGCCAGCCGCTGCAGCACCCACTCCCGCGTGGCCGCCAGCCCGGCGTCCGGCTCATCGGGTACCGGTCGTTCGATGAACTGGGCCTGGCCGCCGGCCCGGTGCGGGGCCACCACCAGGTGACGAGCCAGCGCCGTGGCCGCCGCTGCCCCCCGATCGCGACGCACGACGTGCAGGCACAGGTCGAGCCCGGCGGCCAAACCTGCCGAGGTGAGCACCTGTCCGTCGTCCACGAAGAGCACGTCGGGGTCGACCTCGACCAGCGGGAACTCACGCTGCAGCCGCGCTGCATATCGCCAATGCGTGGTGGCCCGACGGCCGTCGAGCACCCCCGCCGCGGCCAGCACGAAGGCACCGGTACAGATCGACACCAGCCGGACGCCGCGCGCCGCCGCCCGGCGCAGCGCCGCGAGCTCCGGTTCGGGCACCGGCCAACCGCTCCGGCCGAGGCCGGGGACGACGATCGTGTCGGCCGAGCGCAGCGCGCCCAGGCCACGGTCGACCCGCAGTTGCAGTCCGGTCTCGGTCGGCAGCATTCCGGGGACGTCGGTGCAGACGGTCCACGAGTAGCCGGGTGTCTCGCCGAACACTTGGTCGGCGATCGCCAGATCGAAGGTCACCACCTCGCCGGTCAGCAGCCCCACAACCCGGTGCACCATGGAGCTCAAGCTAGCTCGAGATGTGGCAGTAATCCATCGAATGACGTCGATCCAGCCACTCGTCGACAAGACCGAGGGCGGGCAATGCTGCTGGGTATGGACATGGAGATCGTTCTCTTCGATGGATTCGACGAACTCGACGCACTCGGCGCCTGGGAGGTGTTGTCCGGCGCCGCGAGCCTGATCGAGGACCTGACCGTGCGGTTGGTGACGCTCGACGGCGCCCGCGAGGTCCGGGCCGATCACGGGGCGGTGATCCGTTCTCAGGCAGCGCTGTCGCAGCGGCCGGACGTGCTGATCGTGCCCGGCGGTGGCTGGCTCGATCGCTCGGCCGAAGGCGCCTGGGGGCAGGCCGTGCGAGGCGAGTTACCCCAGGCGCTGGCCGAACGCCACGCCCGCGGCACCGTGATCGCCTCGGTGTGCACCGGCGCCCTGCTGCTGGCGGCGTCCGGCATCCTGGCCGGACGCCGCGCCACCACGAATCCCCGGGCTGTCGAGGAGTTGTCGGCCGCCGGCGCCCAGGTGGTCCGGGCCCGCGTCGTGGACGACGGCGACATCGTCACCGGCGGCGCCCCGGCGTGCAGCCTCGACGTCGCCATCCACCTGCTCGGCCGCTACTACGGACCCCAGGCCACCGCGGCCGCCACCCGCGCCCTGCAGTACGAACTACCCCCACCCGAGCACTACCTGCCCTGAAGCCACACCCTCCCAACCCGCTCATGCTCCGCAGCAAACGGCTCATGCTCCGCAGCGAGTGGACATTTCAGGGCATTTCACCCCCTGAGATCCACCGCTGCGGAGCATGAGCGGGTTTGGTGCTGGAGCGGGTTGGTGCGGGCTCAGCCGAGCGAGGTGATGATCTCGCGCATCAGCACCGCAGTCTCGGACGGCGTCTTGCCGACCTTGACCCCGACCGCCTCGAGGGCCTCCTTCTTGGCCTGGGCCGTACCCGAGGAACCCGACACGATGGCGCCGGCGTGGCCCATGGTCTTGCCCTCGGGAGCGGTGAACCCGGCCACGTAGCCCACCACCGGCTTGGTGATGTGGGCCTTGATGTAGTCGGCGGCGCGCTCTTCGGCGTCACCGCCGATCTCGCCGATCATCACGATGGCCTTGGTGTCGGGGTCGGCCTCGAATGCCGCCAGGCAGTCGATGTGCGTCGTCCCGATGACCGGGTCACCACCGATACCGACACCGGTGGTGAAGCCGATGTCCCGCAGCTCGTACATCATCTGATAGGTCAGCGTGCCGGACTTGCTGACCAGGCCGATCGGGCCACGCTTGGTGATGTTGGCCGGGATGATGCCGGCGTTGGACTGCCCGGGCGAGATGATGCCGGGGCAGTTCGGGCCGATCAGCCGCGTGGTACCCGAGTTCTGCGCGTACTGGAAGAACTCGGCGCTGTCGTGCACCGCGACACCCTCGGTGATCACCACGCCGAGCGGGATCTTGGCGTCGACCGCCTCGTGCACGGCGGCCTTGGTGAACTTGGCGGGCACGAAGATCACGCTCACGTTCGCGCCGGTGGCCTCGACGGCCTCGGCCACCGACCCGAACACCGGCACCTTCACGCCGTCGTCGAACTCCACACTCTGACCGGCCTTGCCGGGGGTTACTCCACCAACGACCTTGGTGCCGAAGTTGATCATCCGCTGGGTGTGCTTGCGCCCCTCGGAGCCGGTCATCCCCTGGACGATCACCCGGCTGTTGCTGTCGAGAAAAATCGCCACGGTCAGGCTCCCTTGCTGATCTCGATCGAGGCCAGTTCGGCGGCGCGGTGCGCGGCGCCGTCCATCGTGTCCAAGAGCTCCACGTTGGGCAGGTTCGCCCCGTCGAGGATCTGCCGCGCCACGTCGGCGTTGTTGCCGTCCAACCGCAGCACCAGCGGGTGGGTGACCGCCGAGCCGTGCGAGGCGAGCAGCTCGAAGGCCTGCACGATGCCGTCCGCCACCGTGTCACACGAGGTGATGCCGCCGAACACGTTGACGAACACGCTCTTGACCTGCGGGTCGGAAAGGATCAGCTCGAGCCCGTCGGCCATCACCTGGGCACTGGAGCCGCCCCCGAGGTCGAGGAAGTTCGCCGGCTTGACGCCGTACTCCTCACCGGCGTACGCAACGACGTCCAGGGTGGACATCACCAGGCCGGCGCCGTTGCCGATCACGCCGACCTCGCCGTCCAGCTTGACGTAGTTGAGACCCTTCGCCTTGGCCCTCGCCTCGAACGGGTCGGCCGCGCCGTGGTCGTGGTACTGCTCGTGGTCGGGGTGACGGAAGTCCGCGTTGGCATCGAGCGAGACCTTGCCGTCGAGCGCGATGATCGCGCCGTCCTCGGTCTTGACCAGCGGGTTGACCTCGACCAGCGTGGCGTCCTCGCCGACGAAGACTCCCCACAGCTTGACGATCACCGGGGCGATGGACGCCGCGAGGTCACCCTCGAAGCCCGCCTTGGCGACGATCTCGGCGGCCTTGGCGTCGTCGATGCCCGTGATCGCGTCGACAGGCACCTTGGCCAGGGCGTCGGGACGCTCGACCGCGAGGGTCTCGATGTCCATGCCGCCCTCACGCGAGCACATCGCCAGGTAGGTGCGGTTGGCCCGATCGAGCAGCACCGAGAAGTAGTACTCCTCGGCGATCTTGGCCCCTTGGGCGATCATCACCCGATGCACCGTGTGGCCCTTGATGTCCATGCCCAGGATCTCGCCGGCACGGGCCGCGGCCTCGTCAGGGTTGTGGGCGAGCTTGACGCCGCCCGCCTTGCCACGACCGCCTGTCTTGACCTGGGCCTTGACGACCACTGTGCCGCCACCGAGCTGCTCGGCGGCCGCGCGGGCCTCTTCCGGGGTGGTGGCGACGACGGCATCCAGTACCGGCACGCCATGGGCGGCGAACATGTCGCGCGCCTGGTATTCGAACAGATCCACTCTGCGTCCTCACCGTCGTTGGTTGCCGAACAGTCGCGAGTGCGCCCTGGCCGGCCGTCCGGCTCACCGTCAGAGATTTCCGGACGGCGGGACGACGCGACTCGGGGCGCGCGCGCCAGCCTAGTCGGGCCGTGCTCGGCAGGAATGCGTCGGCGCGTGCCTCGCGTCACGTTGACGCAAACCACGCGCCGGGCGGTGCACCAGGGTCGATGACCGCCTCAGGCCGGGACCCCGACGTTGGCGCGCACCCAATCGACGATCTCGTGCATCGGGGCGCCGGGCGTGAACACCTTGCGGACGCCGATCCGCTCCAACTCGGTCACGTCGGCGTCCGGGATGATGCCGCCACCGAAGACCACGATGTCGGCGGCATCCTTGGCCTTCAGCAGGTCCAGCACCCGGGCGAACAGTGTCAGGTGGGCGCCGGAGAGCACCGACAGGCCGACCGCGTCCGCGTCCTCCTGGATGGCGGTCTGCACGATCTGCTCGGGTGACTGGTGGAGACCGGTGTAGACGACCTCCATGCCGGCGTCGCGCAGGGCGCGGGCGACGACCTTCGCCCCCCGGTCGTGCCCGTCCAGGCCAGGCTTGGCGACAACGATCCGCAGCGGGGCCATAACGCTCCTCCAGGGGGCTCGAGCTTCGATCCTGCGGCGAGCCTAGAACGCGTGTGCCCCGCACGACCACGGACCTTGGGTGGCACAGCCCACAACCACTCCCCGGACTCATCCCATGCGGGCACCCGCCGGGTTACCCTCGGGTCAGGAGGCACCGTGGCCACACGAGGGCGTGAGGGCAGCTCCGGTACCCGTGCAGGGGGCATTCCGGCCCCCCGCGGCGGCCGTACCGGGCCGCGAGCTGCCCTGACGACGTCCGCTGAGGCCTCTGGCGTCGGTTCGGTGCACGGCAGCTCGGACGACGGACTGGCGCCGAGCCTGGCCGATCTGCCCCGCGACCTCTTGGCGCTGTTCTCGGTGCAGGCAATCCGCGGCGCACTCGTCGAGGCGGTGTGGAGCGCCACGCACCTCGCCCTCTACCCGTTCGGGGTGATCGCCGACCGGCACGACACCCGCGAGCGCTACCACCTGGGCGACCTCGCGCCGCACCAACGCGGCCTGGTGATGGGCGACGTCGAGGCCGCCGGGACGCCGATCCTGCTGGTGCACGGCATGGTCGACAACCGAATGATCTTCACGGTGCTCCGCCGCCGGTTGAGTCGACGCGGTTTCGGCCGGGTGTTCACCATCAACTACTCCCCTGCCACCAACGACATCCGGGCCGCGGCCCGTGACCTGTCCGGCGCCATCGAAGAGCTGGTGGCACGCACCGGCTACGAACGCATCCACGTGATCGGGCACAGCCTGGGCGGGCTGATCGCCCGGTACTACGTCCAGCGCCTCGGCGGTGACGAGCGAGTCCACACCCTGGTCACCCTCGGCACGCCGCACGCCGGGTCGCTGCTGGCCTACGGCCTGCCGGTCCGGTTGGGGCGCCAGCTCCGGCCCGGCAGCGATCTCTACGTCGAGCTGGCCCAGCCGGCGCCCGGCTGCCGCACCCGGTTCGTGGCCTACTACTCCGACCTCGATCAGGTCGTGATCCCCCACACCCATGGCCGGCTGGATCACCCCGACCTGATCACCCGCAACCTGCGGATCCACGCCACGGGCCACATGTCCTTGCCGATCCATGCTCGCGTGGTCCGCGAGATCGGCGCCATGCTCAGTCAGCTCGACACCCAGGGCGACACGGTCACCGCCGGGGTGAGCCAATTGCCGTTGGTCCCGCCGTCCGCCATGCCCGCCGGGTGAGTCGTCCGGCGAGTTGTCCACAGATCTGGTCGAGCCGTATCGCGTTCCTCGGCGAGGCGCCTAGGCTGCCCGGCATGGCGATGAGCGCAACCGAGATGGAGCGCAAGGTCTCCCAGCTCGACAACGACGTGTCCGAGATCTACACCATGATCGCGGACATCCAGAACACTCAACGACGTCACACGCATCGCTTCAACGAGATGGGTGTTCGGCTGGACCGGATGATCGACCAGCTGGGTACGAACGAGGCCCGTGTGGACCGGCTGGACCAGAAGGTCGACACCCTCGACACCAAGGTCGACGCTCTCGACACCAAGTTCAGTAGCCTCGACACCAAGGTCAGCAGCCTCGACACCAAGGTCGAGACGCTCACCGACCAGGTCGGCGCCATGGCCGGCGTCCTCGATCAGGTGGCCGCTGCCGTCCTGCCTCCTCGGCCCTGGTCGACGTAGTCCGGTCGGGCGCGGTCGGGCGCGGTCGGGAGCGGATCAGATCACCAGGAGCCGCAACGCGGGGACCGGCAGGGGTGAGATCCGAAACCGCTCGGTCTGCCCGTTGCCCTGGCCGGTGAGCGCATTCTGGAGTTCGGCGAACGGAGCGGATCGGAGGTCGTAGATCCGGATCTGGCCCCCCACCCGGCGCACCCTGTTCAGCTCGACGGCCCCGGCAGCCGGGTCCGCCCAGTGGTGCAGGCTCAGGGTCGAGACGATGACGTCGAACGCGCCGTCCGGGAACGGAAGCTCGCGGACGTCGGCCACGAGGACGGCGGCGCGCTCGCCGAACTCGGCCAGATGACCCCGCGCGGTCTCGACCATGTCCGGGGCCAGGTCGACGCCGGTGACCCGCACGTCGGGTCGGCGACGGGCGACCTCGACCAAGAGCCGCCCCGGGCCGGTGCCGACGTCCAGCAGGCCGGCTCCCGGCGGCAGCTGCTGCGCGAGATCTTCGGCGATCCGTCGGAAGGGTCGGCGCATCAGCCGTCCGGCGACGCGATCATAGGCGGCTGCCCTGCCGTGAAAGGGGTTGTCGTCGTGGCCGTCGTGACCGTGGTGAGGGTGCTGAGGGTGGATCCGCATGACGAGACTCCAGAGTTGTATGGTGCAACTGTCGGTCACGCTACGACCGACAGTTGTGCGATGCAACTTCAAGGGGGTGGCGGCATGGGCGGGGCGGACGACGACCTGCACGACGACCTGCACGGCCTGCTGCTCGAGTTGGTGCGGTCGATGGGCGACCTGGTGAGCACCGACGAGGACGGCGGCGCCCGCACGGCCGTCACCATGTCCGAGGCTCTGACCCTGCACGAGCTCGATTCCGATGTGGTTCTCTCACAACAGGAACTCGCCGACCGGCTGCGACTCGACAAGAGCACCGTCAGCCGCCTCGTCGCAGGGCTCGAGGGGCGTGGCCTGATCCGTCGCCACCGCGATCCCGCCAATCGACGCTACGTACAGCTGATCCTGACCCCGACGGGGCAGCAACTGCACCGGGACATCGGCAGCGCCATGCACCACCGGCAACAGCGAGTGCTCGGCCGGATGACGGCCGCCGAGCGACAGTCCCTGCGCACCGGCCTCCAGGCCCTGCTGAGCGCCCTCGACCAGGGCGACTGAGCCGCACGGTTATCAGGGGCTCTGATTCCCCTTATGCGCTCCTGAACGATCACGGCATGGCCGTTCGTGGCCTCTAGCGTCGTCTCGGCCGCACCACTCGCGCAGCACGCCGGACCCTGCTCGTCACCCGGCGGCACCAGGAGGCATCACATGGACCCGAACAGGCCGACCCTCGGCCGCCACTGTCTCCCCGTGGACGTCGTGACGTCTCGGGCGGGCACCCGGATGGCTCATGCCGGCTCGAACGGACGGCGGGACCGGCGACTCGGACGGCGGGCGGGGCTCGCCGCAGGAGCAGCCCTTGCCGTGACCCTCGCCGGGTTCGGCGTGAATGCGGTCGCCGGGATCACCTCGGGGGTGACCCGGGCGACCTATCACCTCGACAGCTCGTGGGGTTCGGGTTACCAGTCGACCTACACCATCACCAACGTCGGCCGATCGGGCGTGACAGCGTGGCGGTTGGAGTTCGACCTGCCGACGAGCGCACACCTGACCAGCGTGTGGGGCGGTAGCGCCTCGGCGTCCAACGGGCACATCATCGTGCGGCCGGAGAGCTGGAACGCCCAGCTCGGCCCGCGCCACTCGACCACGGTCGGGTTCGTGGTCAGCGGCCGGGGAGCGCCGACCCGGTGCCGGATCGATGGTCACTCCTGCACCTCGGCCACGCCGCCGACCGCCACGGCGATCCCCACGCCATCGTCGAGCACCGCACCCGGACCGGCGAGCCCCACCTCCGGCGCCCCGGCGCCGAGCGTGCCCGCCTCTCAGGTCCCGGTTCCCACCGCTTCGACCCCCCGGCCGTCGGTGCCCGGCGCCACCGGCACGGGCGCCCCGAGCACTCCGGCGCCCACCGTCACCACCCCACCCTCCGGGTCGACGCCGCCCCCAGCGCCACCGGCCACGGGCGCAACCGGCGCCTTCGCGCCGTATG
Source organism: Kineosporiaceae bacterium (assembly GCA_016713225.1). NCBI lineage: Bacteria > Bacillati > Actinomycetota > Actinomycetes > Kineosporiales > Kineosporiaceae > Kineosporiaceae bacterium. The sequence continues at coordinate 1,035,051 of JADJPO010000002.1, read as the reverse complement.
TCGACACCTCGCTCTACCCGCCCGCCAATCTGGTCTCGATCTCGAAGGCCACGGGAATGAAGGTCGTCAACCTGGCCTTCATCGTGTCCGGCGGTGGCTGCACCCCCAAGTGGGGCGGCGTCACGGCCCTGGCAGACGACGCGGTGGCCTCTCAGATCGGGGCACTGCGGGCGACAGGAGGGGATGCCCGCGTGTCCTTCGGTGGGGCCGCCGGCAGTGAGCTCGCCACGGTCTGCACCACCCCGGCCACGTTGGCCGCGGCCTATCGCTCGGTGATCTCGGCCTACAACCTCACCAAGGTCGACTTCGACGTCGAGGGCGGAGCGATCGCCGACACCGCGGCCAACGCGCGCCGGGCCACCGCCATCGCCACCCTGCAGAAGGAGGCCGTCGCCGCCGGCAAGACCCTCGAGGTATCAGTGACCCTGCCGGTGCTGCCCTCGGGCCTGACCCCGGACGGCGTGAACCTGGTCTCCGGGCTGAAGGCGGCCGGGGTGAGGGTCGACGCCGTGAACATCATGGCCATGGACTACGGCGACTGGGCGGCCCCGAGCCCGGCGGGCAAGATGGGCGCCTACGCCATCCAGGCGGCGAAATCGACCCAGGCGCAGGTGAAATCGGCTCTCGGCCTGAACGACACCCAGGCCTGGGCCGCCGTCGCGGTGACCCCGATGATCGGCGTCAACGATGTCTCGAACGAGATCTTCACCGTCACCGACGCCAGGCAACTGGTCGACTTCGCCAGGACCGTTCACCTGGGTTGGCTGTCGATGTGGTCGCTCACCCGGGACGTCGCCTGCACCGGTGGGGCCAAGACCTATGCCGACGCCACCTGCAGCAGCATCGTGCAGACACCCTGGGCGTTCACCACGACCCTGGCCGGGTACACCGGCTGACGGCACAGGGCTCGACTGCCCCCGCGCAGGCGAGCCGTGTCGATGACGCGCAGCGGCCCTTCGGGCCTGCTTCCTCGGGGGAGCAGGCCCGGAGGGCCTTCGCCTGCCCGGACGTCAGAGCTTGGTGACCGGGGCGTAGCGCAGCAACAGCCGCTTGCTGCCCTCGGAACGGAACTCGATGTGCGCCACGGCCTTGTCCCCCGCGCCCTCGACCCGGGTCACCGTGCCCAACCCGAACGTGTCGTGGGTGACCCGATCGCCGGGCTCGAGGTGCACGATCTCGCGGTTGCCGGGTGAGCGCACTCCCGGACGCGCCGCGACGCGCGACATCGCCGGGGCAGACGCCGGACGCGAGGACATCCCCGTGGCCTCCAGCCGGCGCCAATCGACCAGGTCGGGCGGGATCTCGTCCAGGAAACGACTGGCCGGGTAGTAGTTCGGCTGCCCCCAAGCGCTGCGTACCACGGCCCGCGACAGGTACAACCGCTCCCGCGCGCGGGTGATGCCGACATAGGCCAGCCGCCGCTCCTCGGCCTGCTCGGTGGCATTGCCGAGGGAGCGCATGTGGGGGAAGGTGCCATCTTCCATTCCGGTGAGGAACACCGTCGGGAACTCGAGCCCCTTGGCGGTGTGCAGCGTCATCAGGGTGACCACCCCGGCGTCCACGTGCTCCTCGGCCGCGTGCTCGCCGGCGGCGACGGCCTCGTCCGGCACCTGGTCGGCGTCGGCGACCAGCGAGACCTGTTCGAGGAACTCGGTCAGGCTCGGACCTGCCTCGGCCTCGGCAGCGGTGACCTCGTACTCCTGGGCGACCGCCACGAGCTCGGACAGGTTCTCGATGCGCGACTCGTCCTGCGGGTCGTGGCTGGCCTGCAGTTCGGCCAGGTAGCCGGTCTGTTCCAGGACGGCGGTGAGCACCGTCGCCGGCCCCTCCCCCGCCTCGACCACGGTACGCAACTGCTCGATCAGGGCGTTGAACGCGAGGATGTTGCTCAGCGAGCGCGTGGCGATCCCGGGAGCCTCCTCGGCCCGCAGCAAGGCGTCGCCGAACGAGATCCGCTCGCGATCGGCCAGCGCCGCCACGCACGCCTCGGCGCGCTCACCGATGCCCCGCTTGGGCACGTTGAGGATCCGGCGCAGGTTCACGGTGTCGGCCGGGTTGTCGATCAGGCGCAGGTAGGCCAGGGCATCCTTGATCTCGCGCCGCTCGTAGAACCGGGTACCGCCGACCACCTTGTAGGGCAGGCCGACCCGGACGAAGACCTCCTCCAGCGCCCGCGACTGAGCGTTGGTCCGATAGAACACCGCGACGTCCCCGGGGCGCACCCCCTCGGCGTCGGTGAGGCGGTCGATCTCCTCGGCGACGAACGCGGCCTCGTCGTGTTCGGAGTCGGCGACGTAGCCGACGATCTTCGCGCCGGGACCGTCCGCCGTCCACAGCTTCTTGGGCTTGCGGTCGGGGTTGCGTTCGATCACCGCGTTGGCCGCCGACAGGATCGTCGCCGTCGAGCGGTAGTTCTGTTCCAACAAGATGGTGCGGGCGTCCGGGTAGTCCTGCTCGAACTCGGTGATGTTCCGGATGGTCGCGCCGCGGAAGGCGTAGATCGACTGGTCGGCGTCACCGACCACGGTCAGCTCCGCGGGTGGCACGGGCACGGCAGGCGCCGCGGCGCCGTCGTCCACCCCGGACGCCGCGCGCTCGGCGTCCTTGATCGCCTGGGACAGCGAGCCACCGACCAGTTCACGAACGAGCACGTACTGCGCGTGGTTGGTGTCCTGGTACTCGTCGACCAGGACGTGCCGGAACCGGCGCCGGTAGTGCGAGGCGACGTCCGGGAAGGCCTGCAGGATGTTGACCGTCGTCATGATCAGGTCGTCGAAGTCCATCGCATGCGCCTGGCGCAGCCGCTGGGCGTACCCGGTGTAGGCCTGCGCCAGGGTGCGCTCGATCGGGGTGCCCTCGGCCACCTGCGAGGCGTACGTCTCCTCGTCGATCAGGTCGTTCTTCAGGTTGCTCACCTGGTGGCTGAACGCCCGTGGCGGGTACCGCTTGGGGTCGAGGTCGAGGTCGCGACAGACCAGCGCCATCAGCCGCTGCGAGTCGGCCTGGTCGTAGATCGAGAAGCTCGACTTCATGCCGACCCGGCTCGCCTCGCGGCGCAGGATCTTCACGCACGCCGAGTGGAAGGTCGAGACCCACATCGTCGAGGCCTGCGGGCCGACCAGGGTCGCCACCCGTTCGCGCATCTCGGCGGCGGCCTTGTTGGTGAAGGTGATCGCCAAGACCTGACCCGGCCGGACGCCGCGCGCCGCCAGCAGGTGAGCGATCCGGTGGGTCAGCACCCGGGTCTTGCCCGATCCGGCACCGGCCACCAGCAGCAGCGGGCTGCCCTGGTGCAGCACGCCCTCGCGCTGCTGCGGATTCAGCCCGTCGAGCAGGTCGGCGACCGAGGCACGGGTGCGCGCGAGCGACACCGACGGCGCCGGGTCACCGAGGGTGTCCAGGCCGGGCAACGGGATGTCTTCGAACAGGGTGCTCATGGCGTCGTCCAGACTACGTGCCCCCACCGACACGTCCCAGCACCAACCGGCGCTGAACCATCAGCCGCACCCGGCCAGGGTGAAGCGGCACAGCTGACGGGCGATGAGCTCCAGATCCGGGCGCAGGTCGGCGATCACCGCGGCATCGAACCGGTCGATCGCCGGGGTGAACTCGCCGCCGGCACGCACGGCGGCGACCGCCCGGCCGGTGCGCGCGAGCACCAGGTAGTCCAGACCCATGTGGCCCACGGTCGCATCGCTCGCACCGTCACGGACGGCGACCGAGGTGCTGTAGACCCGCCCGCGCCCCCACGGCCCGGCCAGATCACCCGCGCGCATCACGTGCTCGCCCCGGGCCGCCGGGGCACAGCGGGTGACCGCGGCGTCCAGGCGGGCGACGTAGGCGATGGCCGCTGCCGCGTCCGGGAAGACCGCGACCATCTCCTGCCGGGTGTACTCCGGGCCGGTCTGCACGATCGACCGGGCGTCGACGCCCGCGCCGAAGCTCAGGGGCGCGTCGTCCCCGCAGGGGCGGTAGGCCCACGTGGTGGGCTGCCAGTCGCTGATGTCGGTATCAGTGGAGCGCACACCCTGGTGCGGCAACCGGACGTCATCCGCCTCACCAGCCGCGGTCGGCGCGGAACTCTGCCCGGACGACGGAACCGCCGTCGAGGTCCGTGCCGACGAGGCCGACGAGGGCGACGCCGAATCGGCCGGGATCGGGGTCGGGCCGGTGCACCCGGCGAGGGCCGACGCTGCGGCCGACATCAGCAGGACCGCCACGGAGCGAGTGGGCGAGGACCAGATGTGGGTCATGACCCGAGGACGCTGCCCCGTGCACCGGCGTTGCCGGGCCGAGGATCACGATCCGGCGACAGCGGACCCTCACACCTGCCGCCGGTCGCCGGTCACGGACGAGTACTTTGTGCCCATGACGAACGACGCGCGCCCCGCACTCGCCGACGCCCAGGCCGCCTACGACGCCTTCGCCGCCAAGGGTCTGAAGCTCAACATGCAGCGCGGTCAACCGTCCGATGCCGACTTCGACCTGTCCAACGGCCTGATCACCGCCCTGTCGGAGCAGGACACCTCGCTGGACGGCATCGACCTGCGCAACTACCCCGGTGGCGTCGCCGGGCTACCGAGTGCCCGCGCGCTGTTCGCCGACTACCTCGACGTCGCCCCGGCCAACGTGGTGGTGTGGAACAACTCCTCGCTCGAACTGCAGGGCATGGTGCTGAGTTTCGCTCTGCTACATGGCGTCCGGGGATCGCAGCCCTGGTTCGGGCAGCACCCGAAGATGATCGTCACCACGCCCGGCTACGACCGGCACTTCCTGCTGCTCGAGACCTTGGGCTTCGAGCTGGTCACCGTGCCGATGCACCCCGACGGCCCCGATCTGGACGCCGTCGAGCAGCTCGCCGCGAGCGACCCCAGCATCAAGGGCATCGTGTTCGTGCCCACCTACTCCAACCCGGGCGGCGAGACGATCAGCGCCGACAAGGCCCGCCGTCTGGTCGCGATGCCCACGGCCGCAGCCGATTTCACCATCTTCGCGGACGACGCCTACCGCGCTCACCACCTGGGCGAACCGGATGCGGTGGTGAACCTGATCGAGCTGGCAGCCGCGGCCGGCAACCCCGACCGGGTGATCGTCTACGCCAGCACCAGCAAGGTCACCTTCGCCAGCGCCGGGCTCGGCTTCCTCGCCTCCAGCGCAGCGACCCTGGGCTGGATCTCGACCTATCTCGGCGCCCAGAGCATCGGCCCGAACAAGGTGGAGCAAGCCCGTCACGTCCGGTTCCTGCAGGGCTACCCGGGTGGCCTGACGGGATTGATGCGCGACCACGCCGCGCTGATCGCGCCGAAGTTCGCCGCGGTCGACGAGGTGCTGGCCGCCGAGCTGGGCACCGACGGCAGTCTGGCCACCTGGACCAGCCCGAGGGGCGGCTACTTCAGCTCGCTGTTCACCACCGCACCGGTGGCCTCCCGGGTCATCGAACTGGCGGGCGCCGCGGGCGTCAGCCTGACCCCGGCGGGCGCCACCTACCCCGGCGGGAACGACCCGGCGAACAGCAACATCCGCCTCGCCCCCACCCGTCCGCCGGTCGAGGAGGTGTACACCGCGATGCAGGTGGTGGCCGCCTGCATCCGGCTGGCCACCGAGGAGTACCGCGCTGTGCAGGGCTGACCTCGGCTGACCTCGGCTGACCTCGGCCGATCTCGCTCGGCCGATGCCCGCCGACCGGGCTACAGTGATCGAGTACGGGTGAGCCGGGAAGCCTGGTCGGCGCGACGGCGCCCCCTGCCCGCAGGGTCACTCGCCGTCGCTCGCCTGCGAGCTGCCGGGAGTTCGTACCGTGACCCTCACCGCGTGGTCTGCTGTAGCCGTTTTCGCCTCGGCCTACGTCCTCATCGCCAGTGATCGGATCAGCAAGGTCAAGATCGTCCTGGGCGGCGCCGTCCTCATGCTTCTCATCCAGGCGACGGACGGCCGCACGGCCTTCTTCTCCCCCGAGGCCGGCATCGACTGGAACGTACTGTTCCTGCTGCTCGGCATGATGCTCATCGTCGCCGTGGTGGAGCGGACCGGGGTGTTCGAGTTCATCGCCATCTGGGCGGTGAAACGGGCCGGGGGCAAGCCGTTTCGCGTGATGGTGATCCTCGTGGTGGTGACGGCGGTGGCCTCGGCCCTGCTCGACAACGTCACGACGATCCTGCTCATCGCCCCGGTGACATTCCTGGTGTGCGACCGACTCGCCGTCCCGGCGACCCCCTTCCTGATCGCCGAGACGCTCGCCAGCAACATCGGCGGCACGGCCACCCTGGTCGGCGACCCTCCCAACATCATCATCGCCAGCCGGAGCGGGTTGACCTACGACGACTTCCTCATCCACCTGGCGCCACTGGTCGTCGTCCTCATGGTGGTGTTCATCGGGTTGTGCCGGGTGATGTTCCGCTCCGCGTTCGTTCACGACGAGCAGCGCGCCGCTCAGATCATGGCCCTGCGAGAGCGCGACGCGATCCGTGATCCGCGGCTGCTGGTGATCTCCTCGGTGGTCCTGGCGGCGGTCACACTCGCCTTCGTCCTGCACACCGCCTTGCACCTCGAGCCGGCGGTGGTGGCCATGATCGGTGCCCTGGTGCTGTTGGCGGTCTCGGGCCTGGACGCCGAAGAGGTCGCCTCGGACGTCGAGTGGCCCACCTTGATCTTCTTCGCCGGCCTGTTCGTCATGGTCGGGGCACTGGTGAACACCGGGGTCGTCGACCAGATCGCGCGCGCCGCCGCCGAGGCCGCCGACGGACGTCTCGCTGCGGCAGCCGTGGGACTGCTGTGGGGGTCGGCCGCCCTGTCGGCGATCATCGACAACATCCCCTACGTGGCCACCATGAGCCCGGTGGTCGCCGAGGTGGTCGCGGCCGAGGGCAGCTCGCCTCAGGCGAGATCGCTGTGGTGGGCGCTGGCCCTGGGCGCCGACCTGGGCGGCAACGCCACGGCGGTCGGCGCCTCGGCGAACGTGGTCGCCCTGGGCCTGGCCCGCAAGGCCGGGCAGCCGATCAGCTTCTGGGGCTTCACGAAGTACGGCCTGCTCACCGCCGTGGTGACGATCGCGATCGCGACGCCCTACGTGGTGGTGCGCTACTTCGTGCTCGCGTGATCCGGGCTGGGATCCGTCTCGACCGGCTCGGCGGTGGCCTCCGCCGCCCGAGCAGCCAGCCGACCCACGGTCAGCCCCTGCACCACGATGCTGAACACGACCACGCAATAGGTCATCACCAGGAACAGCTCGCGGGGGGCGCCGTCCGGCAGGGTGAAGGCCATGGCGACGCCGAGGGCACCTCGCAGACCACCCCACACCATCAGCCGCCGGGTGTACGGGTCGAAGACCCGGCGGGTGAACAACAGCGTCGAGCCCTGCACGCTCACCGTGCGGGCGAACAGCACCAGCGGGATCGTGATCAGGCCGATGACGATCCAGCGCACCTCGAAGGCGATGGCCACGATCTCGAGCGCGAGCAAGGCGAACAAGACGACGTTGAGCACCTCGTCGATCAGGTGCCAGACCTCTTCGAAGCGTTCCCGGCTGGTGAGCAGGGACGGCTTGCGGTCGGTCAACGAGCCGACCAGCAACCCGGCGGCAACCGCGGCCAACGGACCGGAGACGTGCAGGTGAACGGCTACCGCAGTCAGTACCAGCACCACGCCGAGTGAGATCATCACCTCGGTGACGACGTCCTCGATGAGACGGATGCCGATCAGGCCCGCATAGCCCAGGACGGCGCCGAGCACCAGGCCCCCGACCGCCTCCTGCAGGAAGAACAGGCTGATCTCACCGGCGCCCGTCGCGCCGTGTCCGTCAGCGCCGTCACCAGCCGTGGCCGCCGCGGCGATCACGGTGAAGGCGACCACGCCGATGCCGTCGTTGAACAGACTCTCGCCGGCGACCAGGGTCTCGATCCGTGGCGGAACCTTGGCGTGCTTCAGCATGCCGAGCACGGCAACCGGATCGGTCGGGCTGATGAGCGAGCCGAACAAGAGGCAGTACACGAACGGGACCTCGAGACCGAAGAGCGTCAAGACGCCGTAGGTCAGTCCCCCCACCAGGGCGATCGAGATCGCCGTGGCCAGCAGCGCGAACACCAGCACCGGCCAGCGCATGCGCCAGAGCTCGTGCGAATCCAGTCCGAGGGCGCCGGCGAACAGCAGGAACGAGAGCACCCCGAGGAAGACCACCGCGTCGAAGTCGATGTCCCGCACCAGGTCGACGGCGTTCACGGCGAGTGGCACCTGAAGGCCGGCCAAACCCAACATCAGCAAGCTGACGCCCAAACCGGCGATGGTGACCCCGATGGTCGACGGGAGCCGCAGATAGCGGGCATTGACGAAGGCGAGGACGCCGATGAGAAACGCCAGGAGCGCGGCCAGGTCAAGAAGATGCACGCAGGCACCCTATGCCCGCACTATTCCCCGAAAGGCAAGCCTGAGACCTTGCTTTCACTTGAGAAAGGCTTCAGACTTTATTCATGCCCTTTGTCCTGACGATCGACCAACGCGGATCGAGCACCACAACCGATCTGGTGGATCACATGCTGGCCAGACTCACGCGCATCCACACCCGCCTGCCGTTCGAGCGGACAGCGGGCGATGAGTTCCAGGGCCTGCTGGAGGACCCGGTGTCGGTGGTCGATGCCATCCTCGATCTCGTGAGAGATGGCAACTGGCACATCGGGCTCGGGGCCGGCCCGGTGGCCGAGCCGCTGCCCTCCAGCACGAGGGCCGCTCGCGGCTCGGCGTTCGAGCGGGCCCGCGCCGCGGTCGAGGCGGCCAAGCGTCGCCCACAGCATCTGGCGGTGCAGGGGGCCGACACCGCACCTGCAGCCCAGGCCGATGCCGTACTGACCCTGCTCGCCGCGGTGATCCAACGGCGCAGCGAGGCCGCCTGGCAGGCGATCGACCTGGACGACGCCGGGCTCACAGCAGCCCAGGCCGCCACCAAGCTCGGCATCAGCCGGCAGGCCGTCGGGCAACGTCTCGCGGTGGGCCTGCGCTCCCAAGAGCTGGCGGTGCGGCCGGTGATCGCCGACCTGCTGATCCGTGCCGAGCGGCTGCCTCCCGCGGCCGAACCCACCACGCCGGTCCGGTGAACCCGCACGTGAACGTGGCGGCCGTGGCGGCCCAGGCCGTGCTCGGGGGCCTGGCCGTCCTGGCTCTGCCGTTCTGGGGCCGAGTGCGTCACGTGCGGCGGCTGCGCCTGCGCGCCGGCGCCGTGGTCGTCGTCGCCACGACGGGGTTGGCCGCTGCCGAGATCCTGGCCTGGCAGGCCGCCGCCGTCAGCGGGGGCGCCACGGTCATCGCCCTGGGACTGGTGGGGGCGGGCTCGGTGGCGGGGGGTGGCCCGGTCGCCACCGCGGTGCTGCGGCTGGCCGATCCCGGACGGCGCGACCGCCCCGGCCCGGCAGATCCCGATGTGCTGCACGGCGGGGCGTGGGTCGGCACCCTCGAGCGACTGGGCATCACGGCCTCACTGCTGGCGGGCTGGCCGGAGGGCATCGCGATCGCCCTGGCCATCAAGGGCCTGGGTCGTTACCCCGAGCTGCGGTCGCCGGCGGCGGCCGAGCGGTTCATCATCGGCACCTTCGCCAGCGTGTTGTGGGCCGCCGGATGCGCCGCGGTCGGCATGGCACTGCTGAGCTGAGGCTGCTTCGCGGAACCGGACAGGTCTCCCGGGACGGGTCCGCCGGGCCGGCCGGCACTCCTGCCAGAATCGACCACCGTGAGCGTGGCCCGTTACCTGACGATCATCGCCGTTCTGCTCCTGCTGGCGGGCGCAGCGATGATCCGGTTGCCCGGGCCCGGAGTGCTCGTGATGTCGAGCGCCGCTCCCCTCCTGCTGGTCGCTGCACTGCTGCACCTGATCCGCTCCCGACCGCGCGACTGATTCGACGAGTCCGGGCACCTCGGGTAGGAACAGCGGCCAGCTTCGTGTCCGATCGGAGATCGACGCCCTCGATCGCCGGCTGGAGCACACCGTGACCGCGAGCCAGCGTGATCACCGGGTGATCACCACGTGATCACGTGGGACCCGCCGGAGGCGAGGCAACCTGCGATCTCACGATGATCACGGTAAGAAGGTGGGGTGCCGTCACGGTCCGAGCGCATCCCGGTCACCCTCACCGGCGTGCCCGAGACACTGCTGTGGACGCTCTACTTCCGCGCCCAGGAGGCGTCCCGCCCGGACAGCGTGCTGAGCGACCCGCTCGCCATCGAGCTCATCGATCGCCTCGACTACCCCTTCGCGCAGCGGTTGGGACGCGGCGTCCGGCGTGCGCAATGGCAGGGTCTGCGCGCCCGGACCTTCGACGAGCAGATCCGCTCGTTCATGACCGCGCACCCCGGGGGCACGGTGGTGGCCCTCGGTGAAGGACTCGAGACTCAGTTCTGGCGCGTGGACGACGGCCGCGTGCACTGGGTGAGTGTCGACCTGCCCGAGTCTGCAGTGGTGCAGCGCCAGGTGTTGCCACGCCACGAACGCCGCCGCGAGATCGCCACGTCCGCCCTGGACGAGGGCTGGATGCACGAGCTGCGCGACGAACAGGCCGATCCCTGCGATGTCCTGATCACGGCCCAGGGCCTGCTGATGTACCTGCCGCGCGGCGACGTCCACACGCTGATCAGACGCCTGGCCGCGCACATCCCGGGGGCGCACCTGCTGCTCGACGGCGTCCCCCGCTGGGCCACCCGCGCCACCGCCGTCGGCCAACGCCAACACCTCAGCCGCCACGCTGCGCATCAGGCCAAGGACACCGAGGACACCGAGGACGCCGACCCCGGGCCGGAGCACTCGTTCCCGCCGCCGGCCATGCTCTGGTGGCTGGATGACACCGAGGCCGCCGCGCTGAGCCGGCTGCCGGGGGTGGCGCACGTTCGGCGCCTGCACCCGCCGCGCGGTCGCGGCCCGGTGCACGCCCTCGCGTTGCCGCTCGTCGACCGCACACCGGTGCTGCGCTCACAGGTGCTGTCCATCTGGTCGATCCTCTTCGCCGACCCCTCCGGCGACGTGAGCATGCCCTAGCGTTCGCGGCATGACCGTCCCGGACGACGTGCGGCGCCGCCTCATGTCGCAGACCAGCCAACTGTGGGGCGAGCCCGGCGTGGTCGACCTCGGCATCGGTCAGCCGCAGGATGTCCTGCTGCCGGTCGAGGAGTTCCGCCGCGCCCTGAGCGCTGCCCCCGTGCCGCCGTTTCAGCTCCAGTACGGCATCGAGCGTGGTGACGGCGCACTGCGGGTCGCACTCGCGGACTCGCTGGCCCCGCGGTACGGGGCACCTGTGGACCCTGAACTGATGATCATCTCGAACGGTAACTCGCAGGCGATCGACTGGTGCTGCGCCGCGCTGACCCGACCGGGCGACGTCGTCCTGGTCGAGGACCCGACCTACTTCTTGGCTCGGAACATCTTCGCCGACCACGGGTTACGTGTGGTCGGGCTGCCGATGGACGACGACGGCCTGCTGCCCGACGCACTCGCCGCTGCGCTGATCGAGCATCGCCCCGCCTTCGTCTACACGGTGCCCACCTACGCCAACCCCACCGGCATCACGACGTCCGCGACCCGGCGGGCCGAGATCGTCGAGCTGATCGCCCGGCACGGCAGCCTGCTGGTCGCCGACGAGGTGTACCACCTGCTGTCCTACGGCGAGGAGCCGCCGCCGTCCTGTTGTGCGTGGCTGGATTCGAACGTGGTGATCTGCCTCGGGACGTTCTCGAAGATCCTCGCGCCGGGGCTGCGACTGGGCTGGGTTCAGGCCGCCGAGCCGATCCTGGCCCGGCTCGAGGGGTACGGGACGCTGGTCAGCGGTGGCGGGCTGAACCCGTTCGCCGCCCCCATCGTGACCGCGATGCTGCAGGACGGGACCGCACTGACCTACCTCGACCGGCTGCGCACGATCTATGCGGCACGAGTCGCCGTGATGGACGACGCGCTGCGGACCGCGTTCGGCTCACCCGATCCGACCGGCGGCACGATCACGTCGGCCGGCCCGGTCTCGTGGCGCACCCCGGACGGCGGCTATTTCTTCTGGCTGCGCTTCCCGCCCGAGGTCGACACCGGGGCCGTACGCCCCCTCGCCGTGGCGCGGGGCGCTGCATTCCAGCCGGGGGCGAAGTTCTCGACGGACAGCGGATTCCGCGACTGCCTGCGACTCAGCTTCGCCTACTACGGCGAGGACGACCTGGTGCGCGGCGTCCACGCCCTCGCCGAGGCCTTCGCCGCTCGGTATCCCGACCTCCACCTCGAAGATCACCGTTAGCTCGCAGTCCGTACCGGGTGAGCCGGAACAAACGGCGATCCAACGGTGATCATGGGCGAGGGGTGCGCCTTCGCGTTGCAACCTTCGGCAACCCTGATGTCACCGGTGTGACCCAGGTCATGCTCACCGCATGGGTGAGGTGGCCCTCGGCATCGTGGCCAACCCGATGTCCGGGCGGGACATTCGGCGGTTGGTGGCCAAGGCATCCGTCTTCCCGACGGCCGAGAAGGCCAACATGATCCAGCGGATCCTCACCGCGGCAGCGGTGGTCGGGCTGCCCAAGGTGCTCATGTCGACCGATGTCGGCGGCATCAGCGCCGCCGTCCTGCGCGCCCTGCAGGCCCATGCCGGCACCCCGCCCTGGCCCGAGGTCGAGTTCGTCGAACTGCCCGCCCACAGTCAGACCGCCACCGACTCGGTGGCCCTGATCCGCGAGATGATCACCCGCGGCGCCACGGCGTTGATCTGCCTCGGCGGCGACGGCACGGCCCGGGTCGCCGCGGGTGCCTGCGGCGACGTCCCGCTGCTGCCGTTGTCGACCGGCACCAACAACGCCTTCCCGCAGATGCGCGAGGCCACCGTCGCAGGCCTGGCCGCCGCACTGGTCGCCACCGGAGCGGTCTCGGCGGACGACGGCACCCGCCGCGCCGCCACGCTGCAGGTCAGCGCGCGGCGCCCCGGGACGGGTGAGCTGCGCACCGAGAACGCGCTGGTCGACGTCGCGGTCGCCCGGACCAGCGACGTCGGTGCTCGTGCCCTGTGGGACCCGACCGTGCTCACCGAGCTGTACGTCACCTTCGCCGAGCCCGATGGCATCGGCCTGTCGTCGATCCCCGGCCTGCTCTGCCCCAGCCCCCGCAGCAGCCCGGACGGCGTGGCGCTGCGGCTGTGCCCACCCGCCCGAGCCCGCGTCATCGTCCAGGCCCCGATCGCGCCGGGACTGGTGCTGCCGGTGGGGGTGAGCGACTGGCGTCCGATGGCCCGGGGCGAGCGGATCCCGATCGAGACCGACCGCGGCACCATCGCGGTGGACGGCGAGCGCGAGCTGACCTTCGCCCCCGGCCGCGACCCGCCGGTGGTCGAACTGTCCGCCCACGGACCCCGGATCGTCGACATCGCCGCCGTGATGGCCGCCGCCGCCCGCGAGGGCCTGTTGCGCACCCCGCCACCGACATCTCAGGAGCGATCATGACCGAGACCATGCCCAGTACAACGGGTTTGAGCAGTGAACGGCTACTCGAGGCCTACCGCATCATGCGGACCATCCGCGAGTTCGAGGAGCGGGTGCACGCCGAGTTCGCCACCGGCGACATCCCCGGCTTCGTGCACCTGTACGCCGGCGAGGAGGCCAGCGCCGCCGGCGTCTGCATGCACCTGGACGACCGCGACGCCATTGCCTCGACCCACCGCGGGCACGGCCACTGCATCGCCAAGGGTGTCGACCCGACCGGCATGATGGCCGAGATCTACGGCAAGGTCACCGGGACCTGCCGCGGCAAGGGCGGCTCGATGCACATCGCCGACCTGTCCAAGGGCATGCTCGGCGCCAACGGCATCGTCGGGGGTGGCCCGCCGCTCATCTGCGGCACCGCACTGGCGGCTCGCTTCGCGGGCCAGGGCGGTGTCGGTGTGGCGTTCTTCGGCGACGGCGCCTCCAACCAGGGCACCACGCTCGAGGCGCTGAACCTGGCCGCGGTGTGGAACCTGCCGGCGGTGTTCGTGGCCGAGAACAATGGCTACGCCGAGACCACGTCGTCCACCTGGTCGGTGGCCAGCGACAACATCGCCGACCGGGCCGCGGCCTTCGGCATGCCGGGCGTCATCGTCGACGGGTTCGACTTCTTCGCCGTCCACGAGGCGGCCGGTGAGGCCATCGCCCGCGCCCGGGCCGGGGGCGGGCCGACCCTGATCGAGATGAAGTTCACCCGCTACTTCGGCCACTTCGAGGGCGACCAGCAGAAGTACCGCGCCGACGAGGTGAGCCAGGCCCGCGAGCACCTCGACTGCCTGCTGCGCTTCCGGGCCACCGTCACCGGTGACGGCCGGGTCGGTGAGCAGGCGTTGGCCGCGGTGGACGCCGACGTGGCCGCCCTGATCGAGAACGCCGTCGCCAAGGCCAAGTCCGACCCGAAACCCGGGCCGGACGACCTGACCACCGACGTCTACATCTCCTACTGACCTCGATTCTGACCTCGATTCTGCCAGAGAAGGGATTCCAGCGATGGCACGCAGCATCACCTACCGCGAGGCGATCAACGAGGCCCTGGCCCAGGAGATGGAACGCGACCCCAGCGTGATCGTCATGGGCGAGGACAACGCCGGCGGCGCCGGCAGCCCCGGTGAGGAGGACGCCTGGGGCGGCGTCCTCGGGGTCACCAAGGGGCTCTATCACAAGTTCCCGGGCCGGGTGCTGGACACCCCGATCAGTGAGTCGGCCTTCATCGGCGCCGCGGTCGGCGCCGCCACCCGTGGCATGCGCCCGGTGGCCGAGCTGATGTTCATCGACTTCATGGGCGTCTGCTTCGACCAGATCTTCAACCAGGCCGCCAAGTTCCGGTACATGTTCGGCGGCAAGGCGGTCACCCCGGTGGTGGTGCGCACGATGTACGGCGCCGGGCTGCGGGCCGCGGCCCAGCACTCCCAGTGCCTCTACCCGGTGTTCACCCACATCCCCGGCCTGAAGGTGGTCACCCCGGCCACCCCGTACGACGCCAAGGGCCTTCTGATCCAAGCGATCCGGGACGACGACCCGGTCATCTTCTGCGAGCACAAGGCGCTCTACGACCTCGCCGGTGAGGTACCCGAGGAGTCCTACGCGATCCCGTTCGGCGAGGCCAACGTCGTCCGCGAGGGGGGTGACGTGACCATCGTGACCCTCGGGCGCATGGTGCACACCAGCCTCGAGGCGGCCTCCGAGCTGGCCGCCGCCGGCATCGAGGCCGAGGTGATCGACCTGCGCACCACCTCACCCCTGGACGTCGACACGATTCTCGAGAGCGTCGAGAACACCGGCCGCCTGGTGGTGGTCGACGAGGCGACGCCGCGCTGCAACATCGCCACCGACATCTCGGCACTGGTGGCGCAGCAGGCGTTCTCGTCATTGCAGGCCCCGATCGAGATGGTCACCGCGCCGCACACCCCGGTACCGTTCGCCGACGCCTTGGAGGACCTGTTCATCCCGGACGCCCAGCGCGTGGTCAACGCGGTCAAGTCCGTCGCCGGCTGGACCCGGTAGGCGCGGACATGGAGTTCCCCGACCCGCGGATCCAGCCGGTCACGATGCCCAAGTGGGGCCTGTCGATGAAGGTCGGCAAGGTCGTCGACTGGATCGTCGCCGAGGGCGATTCCGTGGCCCTGGGCGATGATCTGGCCGACATCGAGACGGAGAAGATCGCCGGCACGCTCGAATCGTCCGCCGAGGGCGTCGTCCGCCGCCTCATCGCCCAACCCCGCCAGGACATCCCGGTCAGCGGGGTGATCGCCCTGGTGGCCCCGGCCGAGGTGGACGACGCCGCGGTGACGGCCGCGGCCGAGCTGGCGAGCGCCGAGCTGGCCGACCTGGCAGCGGCCATCGCCTCGGGTGAGGACGAGGACGCCGGACCCGAGATCGCCACGGTGGCCTCCGGCCGGCACACCGTCAGCTACGCCGGGGTCGGCACCACCACCGATGCCGAGCAGGTCGTGGTCATGGTGCACGGCTTCGGCGGCGACCGGGCCTCCTGGCTGTTCGTCCAGGAACCACTGGCCAACCCACCCACGGACGCGTCGGCGTCCCGGGCGGTCTACGCCCTCGACCTACCCGGGCACGGGGCGTCGTCCAAGACCCTCGCCGAGGGCGCGAGCCTGGCCGAACTGGGCGCGGCAGTGCTCGCGGTGCTGGAGGCCGTGGCGCCGGAGGACCGCCCGGTGCACCTGGTGGGGCACTCCCTGGGAGGTGCGGTGGTCGCCGAGGCGGCGGCGAGATCCCCGCGTCGGGTGGCGTCACTGACGCTGATCGCTCCGGCCGGCCTCGGCTCGGGCCGGCCCGGCCCGGCTGACGGTGTGAACGCCGACTACCTGCGCGGGTTCGCCGCGGCGTCCTCGCGCCGGGAGCTGAAACCGTTGCTGCAACAGTTGTTCGCCGATCCCGATCTGGTCACCCGCCAGTTGGTCGACGATGTGCTGCGCTACAAGCGGCTGGACGGCGTCGCCACCTCGCTGCAGGCCGCACTCGGCATCCTGCTGGACGAGGACGACGGCCAGGCGATCAACACCGCCGTCCGGCTGCGGGCGTTGGACGGGCAGGGCATCCCGGTGCGGGTGCTCTGGGGCGACAAGGACGTCATCCTCGCGATCCCCGAGGGCGCCTCACGCCCGGACGGCGACCCGGCGATCACCGTGGTGCCGGGCACCGGTCACATGCTGCACATGGAGGCCCCCCACCGGGTGCTGGAGGTGATCGAGGCGCAACTCTAGGCAATTAGGGTGATCCGGCTCACACTGGACGGACCGACCCGGAGGTGAGCCCTGCCCCCGAACCGCCTCGAGAGTGCCCTGCCCGCCGGTGCCGACCCGCGGGCCCATGCGCGCGCCCTCACCCAGGTGCACGAGGCCACGCTGTCGGGCCGGACGCCGCCGCGCCCCCCGCGCTCGGTCATCGCCGAATCCTGGCGCCGGGCACTCGGCCGCGGCGTCGACCCCGATCGGGGCGGGGAGCGCACGCCGCTGGCCCCCGAGGAGCTCGACCGGCACCGCGAGACCAGCGGGCTGCTGCCTGCCCTGCCGGCCTTGCGCGCCGGGCTGACCTCGATCGCCGACGAGGCGCTGCACATCATGGTGGTGGTCGGCGCCGACGGCCGGGTGCTCTGGCGCGAGGGCAGCAGTGCGGTGCGGCGCCGGGCCGACAGTCTGGGTTTCGTCGAGGGCGCCGCCTGGGACGAGGACACCGTCGGCACCAACGCGATCGGCACCGCGCTGGTGGCGCGGCGTCCGGTGCAGGTCTACTCGGCCGAACACTACGTGCGGACCCACCACGTGTGGACCTGCGCCGCCGCCCCGGTGCACGACCCTCGGTCGGGCCGGCTGCTCGGCGTGGTCGACGTCTCCGGCCCGGCGGCCACCGTGCACGCCAGCACGCTGGCCCTGGTAGACGCCGTGGCCCACCTGGCGCAGAACCAGTTGCGCGCGGACCATCGCACCGAGCTGGAGCGGCTGCGCGCGGTCGCCGCACCGATGCTGGCGCGGATCGAGGGGCGCGCCGTGGTGACCGATCGGCACGGCTGGCTGGTGGCGGCCACGGGTCTGGCCCCGACCGACCGGATCATGCTGCCCGACGGTCTGGACGGCGAGACCACCTGGCTGCCCGCCTACGGCGCCTGCCGGGTCGAGCCGATCCCGGGCGGCTGGCTGATCCGCACCCTGGACGACGCCGGCGGCTCGCCCGAACCGACCCGCGTCGTCCTCGACCTGCGGCACCGGCCCGCCCAGCTGATCGTGCGGGCCCCCAGCGGCACCTGGGAACACGCCCTCAGCCCCCGCCATGCCGACCTGCTGCGCGCGTTGGCGGAGCGTCCCGCGGGCAGTAGCGCCGCCGACCTGGCCCAGGCCCTGTTCGGGGACGCCGCCCGCACCGTCACCGTACGAGCCGAGATGTCGCGGTTGCGCCGTCACCTCGGCGGCGTGCTGGCGCACCGGCCCTACCGGTTCGCCGACTGGGTGCAGGTCGAGGTCCTCACCGCCGGCACGTAACAGCCCACTGCCACCGTCAGCGCCCGTACGATCAGCCACCATGCCCCCTCTGAACGACGTCACCCGTGTGCTGTGCGTGGCCGCGCACCCCGATGACCTGGACTTCGGCGCGGCCGGCACCATCGCCGGCTGGGTCGACGCCGGGATCGAGGTGACCTACCTGCTGTGCACCCGCGGCGAGCAGGGCGGCTTCGACGACACCCCGCGTGAGGCGATGCCGGCACTGCGCGAGAAGGAGCAGCGGGACGCCGCCGCCGCGGTCGGCGTGCACGACGTCCGGTTCCTGGACGGGTACCGCGACGGCTGGCTCGAACCGACCCACGAGCTGCAGCGCGACATCGTCCGGGTGATCCGCCAGGTACGCCCCGATCGGGTGCTGATGCCCAGCCCGGAGCGCAACTGGGCTCGGATCGGCGCCAGCCATCCCGATCACCTGGCCGCCGGCGAGGCCACCATCCGGGCGATCTACCCCGCCGCCCGCAACCCGTTCGCCCACCCCGAGCTGCTGGACGACGAGGGCCTGCAGCCGTGGACGGTCCGGGAGGCCTGGCTGATGGCCGACCCCGCCGCCGACCACCCGGTGCGCATCGACGACACCTTCGAGCGCAAGCTCGCCGCACTGCGTGCCCACGTCAGCCAGACCTCCCACCACGAGGACCTGACCGGCATGCTCACCGAGTGGGGCCGTCGGATCGCCGGCATGTTCGACCTGCCGCAGGGCGCCCTGGCCGAGGCGTTCCGGGTGGTCGAGACGGGCTGAGCCGGCATCGAAGGAGGGGGGTAGCCCCCTCGACGCCGGGGGTGCCCGAGCCCGAGGATGACGCCTCATGACGACGACCTCCGCGATCCCCCAGCGGCCGTGGCAGGTGCTGGATCGCCGTTCCGGCTGGCAGTACCCGCTCGGCAGCCTCGGTTTCGTGACGGCCCAGGGCCTCGGCCTGGTGGCCGGAACCCTGCTCAGCCGGGCGGTGCACGGATCCGGCGCCGCCTCGGACGTCGAGGCCCACCCGTGGCCCGGCCTCGCCGTGACCCTGGGCGTGCAGGCGCTGGTCTCCGTCGCGCTGTACGTGCTGATGGTCCGACTGCTGGCCCGGCGTCCGGTGCACGAGCTGAGCCGGGACGGCGCCGCGGCAGAGTTCGGCCGGGGCATGGCCCTGGGCGCCGGCATGATCGCCGTGGTGGCGGCCGTACTCGCCCTCACCGGATCGTTGCGGATCACCGGGGCCTCGCTGAACACCGGCATCGTGATCGGGTTGATGATGGGAGTCGGCGCGGGCTTCGCCGAGGAGATCCTGTTCCGCGGCGTGCTGCTGCGGCTGCTCGACCAGCACTTCGGCAGCTGGCCGGCGCTGACCGTCACCGCGGCGCTCTTCGGGGGGATGCACCTGCTGAACCCCGGGGCCACGATGTGGGGCGCCATCGCCATCATGATCGAGGCCGGGGTGATGCTGGGCGCGGCCTACCTGTACACCCGCCGGTTGTGGTTGCCGATCGGGATCCACCTGGCCTGGAACGCCGTGCTGGGTGGGGTGATCGGCGGCACCGTCTCCGGCACCGAGATCGGTGGACCGGCCGGGCTGTTCACCTCGCGACTGAGCGGCCCGGACTGGCTGGACGGCGGCACGATCGGCCTCGAGGGCTCGATCGTCACCGTCGTGGTCGGCCTGGCCCTCGGCGCGTGGTTCCTGCGCGGCGCCGCCCGCCGAGGACACCTGACGCCCGCCCACCTGCCGTGGCGCTCGTCACCATCACGTTCATGATCACCGTCTCGGTGCCGGATCCGGGACGAAAACCCCGCAATCCGGAGTCCAGACGCTGATCATGGTGAGCTCAGGACCAGAGCGCCGCGATCAGGACGTTGAGGATCGCCAGGCCACCGATGGCATGGACGGCGGTGTTCGGCTCGTCGTCCCGCTTGCGGTTCATCCAGGCCAGCACGAGCACGATCAGGGCCACCAGCAGCTTGGCCCCGATCTTGGCGTGGTTGATCTCCTCGTCCTCGTCGACCACTTTCGCCTCGAGCATGCCGACCATGATCAGACCGGTGATCACCTGCGTGGCCGCACCGTGCAGCATCAGCGGCACCATGCGGGGTCGGCGCACCACGGTCAGGTACGAGCCGACGATGCACGCCATACCGATGAGGTGAATCACGACGATGAGTTCGAAGACGAAGGACATGCGCGCATCCTAGGCCTCAAGCCCCACCCGGCCGACCCCGACAGATACGTATGACCGTCTCCGCGGCGGAGTACGCCCCGCCGGACGCGCGCCGGCGAGTGTCGGTGCTCATCCACCTCGACCGTGCCGCGCCGGCGCACGGCGATGTGCTGATGTCGGCGGCCATGCAACTGTTCACCGCCGCCGATGCCGTCGATCTCGCGATCCGGATCCGCGGCGTCCCCGACCCCGTCGAGGCGGACGCCGATCAGCTCGCCGCACGCTGCGCCGCGGTGTGCCCCCACCCCGATGCCCTGCCCGAGATCGTCCTGCTCGCCGACGCCGAGGAGCCGGACCATCCTGTGGTGCTGACGGTGGACCAGACCCCGGACGTCGCCAGGACAGCCCGGTCGGTCATCCTGCTGGCCGCTCTGGCCCAGCAGATCTGGCAGGACGAGCGCCCGGGGTCCGAGGCCCCGGCCACGCCCCTGGACACGGCCTCGCCGACCCGTCCCGGGCCCTCACTGCTGTTGCGCGATCCGGCACTCGGTGGCCGCGACCAGGGTTACGGCGAGAGCAGCCTCGCCGCCAAGCTGGGACGGCTCACCTCCACCGCTCGTGGCGCCGACTCCCCTGACGCCACCGCTACAGCAACCGACGGTCGGCCGCCCACCGCGTGAGCTCGTTGCGGTTGGACAGCTGCAGCTTGCGCAACACCGCCGACACATGGGTCTCGACGGTCTTGACCGAGATGAACAACTCCCGAGCCACCTCCTTGTAGGCGTAGCCGCGGGCAATCAGGCGCATCACCTCACGTTCGCGCGCCGAGAGCCGGTCGAGCTCGTCGTCGACCGAGGCCACCTCACCCACACTGCCGCCGAAGGCGTCCAGCACGAAGCCGGCCAGCCGCGGCGAGAAGACCGCGTCGCCATCGGCAACCCGGCGCACCGCGGCTGCCAGGTCCGGGCCACTGATCGTCTTGGTGACGTAACCCCTCGCCCCGGAACGGATCACAGCGATGACATCCTCGGCGGCGTCCGACACCGACAGCGCCAGGAACCGGACCGGGGGCACGCCGTCCGTCGACATCAGGTCGACGCAACGCTCCAGGACCTCCTTACCGCCCGGGCGTACCGTGCCACCGGGCAGGTGCACATCGAGCAGCACCACGTCCGGACGCAACGCGTGCACCGCCTCGATCGCCGCGGGGACGTCGGCAGCCTCGCCGACCACCTCGATGTCCGGGGCGGCACCCAGTTCGGTGCGCACCCCGCTGCGCACCATGGCATGGTCGTCGACCAGCACCAGCCGGATCGTCACCGGACCTCCTCGTTCTCGCCGGCATGGGCAGCGCTGCTCTCGCCGGAATGGGTGGCGCCGTTCTCGGACACGACGTCCGGCATCGACAATCGCACCTCGGTGCCCTCGCCGGGAATGCTGTGCACCACCGCGCTGCCGCCGTACCGGGACATCCGCCCGATGATCGATTCCCGGACGCCGTGCCGGTCACCGGGCACATCGGCCGGATCGAAGCCGGGGCCGCGATCACGCACGAACGCCTCGACGGCCGCCGGCAACGACTCGACGTAGACCATGACCGGTGCCCCCGCGTGCCGGACGGCGTTGACCATCGCCTCACGCAGCGCGGCCACCAGGGCCTCACCCCGCTCGTCGAGGTCTCGGTCACCGACCACCACCACGTCGATCGCCACACCGTGCAGGTCCTCGACGTCCTCGGCCACGGCCTGCACCCGGCCCTCGAGCCGGGCCTGGCGGTCGGCGCCGTCGGCGGTCCGACCGCCACCGCCGTACAGCCAGCTGCGCAATTCGCGCTCCTGGGTGCGGGCCAGTCGGTTCACCATGGCCGGGTCGTCACTACCACGCTGGATCAGGGCCAGCGTCTGCAGCACCGAATCGTGCAGGTGGGCGGCGATGTCGGCACGCTCGGCCTCGCGCGAGCGAGCGTCTCGTTCAGCGCTCAGGTCACGCCAGAACCGGATCGCCCAGGGCGCCAGGACCAGCAGGACTCCGCCGAGCATGGCCGCCACCGCGGCCAGGACCCGACCGGCGTAGGCGACGTCGGTACTGCCGACCACGGCGAGCATCACGCCACCGAGGACCAGCACCACCCCGGCCGCGACGCGCAGCGCCGCCCCCCGCCCGCTGGCCCCGGTCAGCGCCCACCGGGTGCCCTGCACCTCGTCCAACTGGGTGTAGACCAGGGCCGCGCCCCCGAGCACCACGATCGCCGGCAGCACCGCGCCGAGCGAGATCTGCCAGCCGGTGAGGCCGCCCAACACGGCGAGGCCACCGGCGAGCAACAGGCCACCCACCACGAGGTCGCCGATCCGCGTCGAGGCCCGACGCGGGACCCGGGGCGCCACGGCGGCCGGAGGGACCCCCGGGACCGGACCGGGTGCCGCAGCGATCGCCGAGGCGACCCCGGTCGCCGCGGGCTGCACCGGCGCCTCGGTCTGCGTGGGCACCAGCGCCCACAGCCAGATGTACAGGACCAGCCCGGCCCCACCACCCAGCGTGGTCACCACGAAGCCGATCCGGACGGCGGCCACCGGCAGGCCGAGGTGTGCGGCGATGCCGGCGGCGACCCCGGCCACGGCACGCCCTGGCCCCGGGCGCACCAGGGGTGGGCGCACCGGCGGGTCGATCACGGCCACCGACCCCGGCCGGGTGGTCACCGGCGACGAGGGCCTGGGCGGCAGTGACTGAGGGGATACGGCCTGGCTCACGAGACCATCTTGACCCCCACCGTGCCCCGAACGCCTCAGGGCCGGCCCCGGAGCAGCGAACCAGGGTCGAGTCAGGGGGGATCCCGATACCGTTCCGGTCGCCCATCGAGGAGAGTCGAGGCATGAACAGCCACCCGTCCGACAGCGACACCTCGGCCGCGACGCCGGAGTCGAACCCGACCCCCCCGGCGCAGCCTGCGCCGCCCGCTCCGCCGCCGCCCTACGTGCCGCAGCCTCCGACCGCGTCGTCCGCCTCGGTGGACTCCTTCGACAAGATCCGTGCCCTCGGCATCGTGCGCCCGGACGAGGGACGCTGGTTCGCCGGGGTCGCGGCCGGTCTGGCCCACCGCTGGGGCGTGGACCCGTTGCTGGTGCGCGGCGGCTTCGTCGCCCTCAGCCTGGTGTTCGGCATCGGCCTGTTCGTCTACGGCGCCTGCTGGCTGGTGCTGCCGCACCCCGACGGCCGGATCCACGCGCAAGAGGTCACCCGGGGCACCGTCACCGCCGGCTTCGTCGGCGCGGTGCTCGCCACGCTGGTCGGCCTGCCGTTCGGCAACATGTGGGGCAACGGCCCCGGGTGGGGTGGCGGCACCGGTCTGGTGTCCGTGGTGGTGATCGGCGTTCTGATCTGGTGGCTGGCCCGCCGCAAAGGTGCCGGTCCCGGCATCGATACCGCGGCCTCGTCGCACGTCGGCGCGGCTGGTGCGGCGTCCGGCCCTGCCGCGACCGGCACCACGGCCGCGCCGGGCACACCGGGCACGTTCGGTGCGTCAGCCAGCTACGAGCCCCCGGCCGGGTCGTGGCCCGGTGCCGGGTTCGGCGCCCAGGAGCCTGGTCCGTCCACCGGTGCGCCGGTCCCTGCGGTCACCAGCCCTGGGGCACCCGTCAGGCAGGCGCCCGCCGTCTCCACGACGCACGCCACCCGCTGGGCCACCCGTCCGTGGCGTCCGTTGACCCTGACCACCCTCGGCGCCGCCGTGCTGATCGGCGTCCTGGCCGATCAGCTGGCGCACAATGAGGCCGTCACCGCGGCCGCGGCCCTGGGCGTGGTCGGCCTGGGTCTGCTGCTCGCCGGCCTGGCCGGACGACGCGGTGGGTTCCTGACGCCATTGGCCCTGCTCCTGGCCCTGTCCAGCGTCGCCGCAACGGCATCGCTCAGTGAGTCCTCGACACCGGACCAGGTGTGGCGGCCGACCACGGCAGCGCAGGCCCTCGACGGCTTCCGCACCGGTGGGGCCGACACCCGGATCGACCTGACCTCGAGTGAACTCGTCGCAGCGGCCCGCAGCGGCGCACTGGAGATTCCCATCGACCAGGGTGCCGGTGAGGTCCGACTGGTGCTGCCTGCCGGCGTCCCGGCCCGGGTGGAGGCCAGCGTGGGCGCCGGCGAGATCCGCGATCTGCTCCGCACGCGCACCGAACAGGGCCTCGGGATCACGCAGACCGTCACCGCCGGCGTGGGCAGCCCGGTGCTGACCGTGAAGCTCACCCTGGGCGCCGGGCGCGTGGTGATCGGCGAGTCCGCCATCTCACCGGCGACCTCCCCGACCCCGGCCCCGTCCGGCCCGGCATCCTCCGGTGCCTCGCCCGCCACTCCGTCGTCGGTGCCCTCGCCCGCTGTGCCGTCGGCGCCCGTACCCAGCAGGTCCTGAGGAGGACACCGTGTCCGATAACCCGAACTCCACCACGCTGTCGCCCTCCGGGACACCCACGCCCCCGCCGACGACGAGCCGTCCCCCGCTGCGGATGCGCACCGTCGTCGTCGGCCTGGTGGCCCTGGCGGTCAGCATCACCACGCTGATCAATCAACTCACGTCCATCGACATCCCCTCGGAGGCCGTCACCCTCGCCGTGTTGCTCGGAGCCGGAGGCCTGCTGCTGGCCAGCGGCATCCTGGCCGCCATCCGGGAACAGCGGGTCCAGCACGAACGCAGCGACCCCTACGGGCGCCCCTGATCAGCCAGGCGTCCTGCCCCCAGAACTGAGGCCCACCGGCCGGCTCGTCCCCTCCAGCCGCCGGTGGGTCTCAGCACGTTGCCAGTCGATCGAAGGCCGCCAGAACCCTTGTGGCCGTGGCGAAGTCCCCGACGGTGCGTAGCTCGCGAGCCCGCAGCGCAGCGAATGTGCCCACCACGTGCTCGAGCTCCGCGCGGGTCCAGCCGAGCAGCAGGGCATGGGCGGCGTCGATCTCGGCCAAGGCCTCCTCCCGACCCTGACGCCGAGCTGCGGTGAGGTCGACGCCCAGCGCGGTGAGCTCCCGCGCCAGTGGTGTCAGCGTCTCGTCCCACCGGATGCTGGACGCCAGCCGGGTGAGCAGCCACCGATCCAGGCGTTCACCACCGCTGAAGGCCGTGACCGCTTCGTACGCCCCCGGTTCGGGCACCGCGGCCTGCTCCAGTTTGAAGAAGTTGAGGTTCGCGCCGGCGTGCTTCTGCCGCACCAGATAGTCGACCGGCAGCGCAGCCATCACCGTCAACAGCAACGGCAGCCGGGGCGCATCGATCAGGGGCAGCGAATTGCCCACGCCGGCCACGGGCAGCGCGCACGGCACCAGCGTTCGCGCCGAGTCGGTGGTGGTGACATTGCGGTACGCGCCGAGCCAACCCCGGTCGACCAAGCCCGAGAACCTTTGTGCCACAACCGATTCCGGAACCCAGTAGCGATGTTCGGCACGAGATCCGCCGCGATGATCCAACAACCCGGCGTGCTTGGCCTCCCACAGCGGCACCAATCCCGGCCCGGCTGCGGAGTGAAAGTGCACCGCATCACGGGTCATGTGCAACGGCGTCAGCAGACGCACCTGCCAGGGATTGCCGTCCGAGCCCTCGCCGCCGTGGCGCACCAGCACCGGCCAGCGCCGATGGGCGCGGGCGAGCAGGTCGGCGTCCCGCGCCGAGCCGCACAAGGGCAACGTGGCGGTGTTCGGGTTGACCAGCCGCGGCAGGTCGGCCGGCAGCAGCCAGCGACGTTCGGCCGGGATGTCGGCCGGGTTCCGGACGTCCACCGCGACCTCGGCAGGTTCGGCAGGCTCGGCGCGACCGGGCGCCTCGGTCTCGTGCGCACCGTGACGCAGCTCCAGCAGCGCCACCCCGACCCGGGCCGAGACTCCGTCGAACACGGCGCGGTCGGTGGCCAGCAGGTGGAGCGCCCGCAGCGAGCCGGATTCCAGCAGCGCCCGCATCAGCTCGGCCGCCGACCGATCCGCCCCGATCCCTGCGGGCACCAGGATCGCCGCCCGACCCCGCGGCGCGAGCAGGCGCCAGCAGGTCTCGACGAAAGGCAGGTAGGCATTGACCTCACCGCGGCCGGTCAACGGGTGTCGGCCGCCGGTGCGCACCGCTCGGGACTGCCCCGCCCGCAGCCGGCGCAGCGCGCCGTCCACGCGGTCCGGGGCCTCGCGACGGAACACCTTCAGCCGCTCCCAGGGCGGGTTGGCCAGCACGGCCTCGAAGCCACCGCACCACCCGGTCACCGGCTCGGCCGGCAACCCGGTCACGGCCAACACATCGGGGAACTCCGCGTGCCACACCAGGCCCGGGCCGGCCCGGGCGATGGACGCTGACGGTGTGCTGGGCACCGGGCCGAGCAGAGCGTCCCCGCAGCGGATCCGGGGGGTGCCCATCGCCTCCGATCCGGCCCGACCAGCGGCCATGGCGAGCTGTCGCGCCCGCGCCGGCAACGCCGCTCGGCACAACGCCACCGCCACCGGGTCGGCGTCCGCCCCCGCCAACCGGGACACCGCCTCACCGGCGGGAATCCCGTGCTCCACGAGCCGGTCCAGGGCCGCCACCAGCAGCGAGCCCGCACCGCAGGCCGGGTCGACCACGCTGGCCACGGGCTCGGGCAGAGCGCGTCGAGCCAGCTCCGCCGCCAGGTGCGGCGGGGTGGCGAACGACCCGCGGCGGCGGCGTTCGGTGAGCCCAGCGGCGAGCAGCACCACCTCGCCGTCCCGACGCGCCGGCACCGTACCGAGCAGCCGGTCGTAGCTGCGGGCCAGGTCCAGCACCGCCACGTCGTCCCCGGCCCCCTGAGCCCGATCGAGCGCCGCCAGCACGGCCGCATCGCGCCAGGCGCCGGCATCCGCCCCCGCCTCGGGGCCGAGCGAGGACGCCGCGCGGCAGATCGCCTCCGCGACCTGCGCCGGAACCTGCGCCGGAACCTGCGCTGCAACCCGCGGGGAGGCACCGTTCTCCGGACGCCCCATCGTCAGGTGTCCAGGGAGATGCCGACCAACCCCAGCCCGGACCGCACGGCGTAGGTCAGGGGTAGCGCGGACACCTCCGCCAGGTCCACCCAGGCCACCTCGCTGGTCGATCCGTCGCGTTCGACCACGTGCGGCACGGCATCGGTGTCGACATCGGCCGTGTAGAGCACCTGCACCGCGTGAAAGTCCTCGACGACGCCGTCCGGGGCCCGGCCCGTCCACCGGGCGGTGCTCACCCCCGCGAGGCGCACGCCGTCCAGCGACAGACCGGTCTCTTCGAACACCTCGCGCGCCAGGGAGTCCCCCGGTTGCTCACCGGGATCGATGCCGCCACCGGGCAACGTCCATCGGCCGGTGTGGGCCAACCGGGTGAGCAGGACCTGCGCGCCGCGCCGAATCACGGCATAGGCCCCCGCGCGCTGCACCTTCATCACGTCGCGGCCCACCTGAGTGCCCAACGGATCGGTGTGGCGGCCGTCCGCCCACGCCGTGAGCACCTCGTCGAGGTGAGCGGGGTCGGTGGTCTCGTCCAGCGTCAGGGGCAGCAGATCGTCCGGTGGCCGCCGAGACGGCGAGGGCCAGGTGTGGTCCAGCGCCAGCAGGTGGACCCGGATCGACCCCGAGCGCACATCGCGGGGGATCGACCGGACGGTGCTCAGCCGCAGGGAAGCTGCCAGGCTGCCTGCACCCGGGACCAGGCGGGCGAGGGTGTCGACAGTCGTCTCACCGTGCCGCAACCACGCCGCGGTCAACACCTTCGCGTCGGGGTCCACGATGCGCACTGCCACGCGACGAACCTGGATCGGTGGCGAGAACACCTGCCGGACCCTACCGGCGCGGGAGCCTCGCACACAGATCGGCCCACAGACTCGCGCACAGATCACGACACAGAGCCGGACACGGGGCAGAACCGGATCCGGACATGGATCGAGGGCGGGAAGGTTACCCTTCCCGCCCTCTCCGACCCGGTCCACCACGGGCCGTTCCTTCGCCGCTGGATCACTGTGACGATGTGGTGGGGTCCCTCGGCTTTCACGTTCACGCTATGACTCAGCGGCATGGCCGACCCAGGACGTTTCGCCCCGAACGATATTGTCCGGATCACAGCATCCGGCTGGGGCGGTTACGGTTTCGTCATGGCACCACAAGGCATCAGACCCGGCGTGGAGTCCTATGCCGGCACGCCGCGGCCCGGGGTCGTCCGACGGCTCGCCTGGCGGGTCTTCGCCCGGTTACCCCGGCCCGTGCGACTGGGATTGGTGCACACCTTCACCCCCGACTACACCGTGGGCGCGCTGTGCTTCCTCGAACACGGCAGCCTCGAGCAGGGCGGGCGGGTCCTGGTGCTCCGGCAACGCCATCGGCGGGGCTGGACGCTGCCCGGCGGCCTACTCGACCGTCACGAGGACCCGGCCGGCGCAGTGCGGCGCGAGGTCCGCGAGGAGATCGGCCTGAACATCGACCCGGGCGAGCCGGTCACGGTGGTCATCGATCCCCACGAGCGCAGGGTCGATGTGATCTTCGTCGTCCCGATCACCGAGCGCCCCGAGGTCTACCCACAGGGTGAGGCGATCGCCGCCCGTTGGCTCACCCTGGACGATCTGGGCACCGTCGACATCTCCACGGCGCAGGCCTTCGGCGCCCTGGCCCACGTCCGCGCCGGTGGTGCCGGCCCCGGGCTGGTCCTCGATCACGGCTGACAAGACGCCCCCGGGCCGAGCACGATGGCCCCATGGCCCCGGAGCCCGGCGATCTGGTCACCAGGTTGGAGCGCGCCCTCGATCGAGGCAGCCGCCTGCTGGCGATCACCCGTGGGCTGCAGACGGCGTTACGTCCGGCGGACGTCGCCGACGTCGTCACGCATCATGCCCGGGAGGCTCTCGGGACCTTCTTCGCCGGGATCGCCCTGGTCGACCCCGAACGCCGCAGCATGGCCTACCTCAGCATGAGTCCCCTGCCGGAGGGGACCGCCCGGGCCTGGCAGGTCATCCCGATGGAGTCCACGCTCCCGGTGACGGCCGCCGTCCGGACCGGACGGAGCTACTTCCTGCAGAATCGCGCCGAGGCCGAGGCCGAGTTCCCCGGCATCGCGGCGCACATGCAGACCGCCGGCACCCACGCCATGGCCCACCTGCCGCTGATCGCCGGCGGCGGTGAGCGGCTGGGGACCCTGGCCCTGACCTTCGCGGCCCCGCGCCACATGAGCGCTGCCGAGCGCGAGTTCATGACCACCATCGCCGGCTACACCTCGCAGGCCATCGAACGATCGCTGCTCTTCGAACAGAAACTCACCGTCGCCGAGGCACTCCAGGGATCGGTCTTGCCGACTCGCATGCCCGACATCGACGGCTGGCAGGTGGTGGGACGCTTCGAGCCCGGGGGCGTCGGCATGGCCGTGGGCGGGGACTGGTTCGATGCCTTCAGCCTGCCCGATGGTCGCCTGGTCTGCGTGGTGGGCGACGCCACCGGACACGGCCTGCCCGCAGCCCGCGTGATGAGCTCGGTGCGCAATGCACTGCGGGCCTACGCCGTCCTGGGCGACGGCCCGGCCGCGGTGCTGACCCGGCTCGACGACCTGCTCGCCGCCCTGCAGCCGGACTCGATGGCCACGGTGCTCTACCTCGAACTCGACCCCCGCACCGGGGCCGGCCGGCTGAGTCTGCCAGGGCATCCACCGCCGCTACGGCGCGCACTCGACGGCACGAGCACCGTCATCGACCTGGAACCCGACCCACCGCTGGGGTGCCGCGGGATACCTCCCCGTGGCGAACACCGATTCGACGTGGGTCCGGGCGAGATCGTGGTGCTCTACACCGACGGCCTCGTCGAGCGACGCGACGAGGACATCTGTCACGGCCTGAACCGGCTGACGAGCACTCTCACCGACCTCGCCGACCGCGGGAGCGGCATACACCAGATCCTGGATCAGCTCGTGGCGACGATGCTCCGGGGGGAGTCCCCCGGGGACGACGTGTGCGCCATGCTGCTGCACCGCGGCACACCGTCCGGGGCCGTCACCCGACGTCAGGCGTACCTCCAGCCGCAGGCCGTCTCGGTGAGCGCGGCCCGAACGCTGGCGCGACAGGCCTTGACCGAGTGGGGCGTCACCGCGCGCCGCGACGAGATCGTGCTGGCGGTCAGCGAGATGGTGACCAATGCCGTCACCCACGCCGGGACCTCGCTCACCCTGCAGTTCGACCTGGAGTCCGACCTGGAGGGCACCCGGGTTCACGTCGCCGTGACGGATCGGAACACGAACCTGCCCGAGCATCTGCTGGCCGCACCGGTCGAGGAGCACGGCCGCGGCGTGCACCTGGTGGAGTTGCTCTCCGACCGCTGGGGCACCTCACCGACCCCCGAGGGCAAGCGCGTGTGGGCGGAGTTCGACCTGCCCGTGGCCGACTGAGCCTCAGGACACCGAGAGCAGACGCCAACCCCGGGTGCGCCCCACCGGATCGATCCGCGCCAGTTCGAGGCGCACCGTCCGATCGGCCTCGTCCCGGCGCACCCCGCCATGCCACGTGCTGTAGTGACCGACCACCTCCGCACCGGCCCGGCGGGCTCGGGCATGCACGTCGTCCCATCGCGTGACGACGAAGTAGACCGGCGCCCCGGGGTCACGGGTCGGCGTGGCCGCAGCCGTGGCGTCCCGAGACTCGACCGCCGCCAGCCGTCCGGCCTGGGCGGCGTCGTCCCACACCGAACGGACCAGGGCGGCACGTTCGGCCCGCGCAGCCAGGTCGACCGGAGCCGGCAGCGGAACGATCCGCGCATCCGCTTCCAAGAGCAGGACGGCGGCGGCCCGCACGCCCGGCTCAGCGGCCGGATCGGCGCGGTACTGCATCCACTGGGTCAGGGCGACGGCCGCCATCGCGACACCAGCACCAACGCCAGCACGGACACCAACACGGACACCAGCACGGACACCAGCACGGACACCAGCACGGACACCAGCACGGACACCAGCACGGACCATGTCGCGCCGATTCATTGATTGTTCACCTTTCGATAAACTCTCGAACATTTTCTGCTAACGCCTTGTTGCACAACAGTTTTGGGCCACATCTCGCACAGTGAACGAAAAGTTTCTCGTTCGGCTCGGGAACATGTCCGCTCGGCGCACGAGCGGTATCCGGACGCGCCTCGAGCCTTGACCGCAGGTGTGGCGCTCGCCACTTTTGGCCCCTGAAGCGTTTGGCCGACACCACCGACCGGGCGCCCACCACGACCCGCCGTCCACCCGGGTCGATGTCGCTGAACCACGCATCGCACCGTGTCCGCGCCCTCACCGCGGGCCTCGCCGACATCTGAGGACGGCTCATGACGACCCTGGCGGTACTCACGGTCATTGCCGTGGCATTCGTGGTGCTCTTCGACTACACCAACGGGTTCCACGACGCATCGAACATCATCGCCACCGTGATCGCCTCTCGAGCGATGACCCCGATCCAAGCTGTGATCATCGTGGCGACCTTCGAGTTCCTCGGCCCCATCCTGGGCGGCACTGCCGTGGCGAACACCATCGGCAAGTTCGTCGACGTGGGCGACCTCGACGCCACCAAGGCCATGGTGGTGATCTTCTGCGGGATCATCGGGGCCATCACCTGGAACCTGGGCACCTGGTGGTTCGGCATCCCCTCGTCGTCCTCGCACGCCCTGGTGGGCGGGCTGATCGGCTCCGTGATCCTGGCCGCCGGCCCCGACCACGTGAAATGGGGATTCTCCGAGCTGGTGCAGCACGCACACGTCACCGGTGTCATGAAGGTGCTGCTCGGATTGGTGATCTCGCCGGTGATCGGGTTCTGGGTGGGTTTCGGCATCCACCGGCTGATGAGTCGTCTGCTGCGGGGCGCCCGGCCCGGGGCGAACCGGGTGCTGCGCCGCGCCCAGTGGCTCACCTCGGCGGGCCTGGCCTTCTCTCACGGCGCCAACGATGCCCAGAAGAGCATGGGCATCATCACGCTGGTGCTGGTGCTCGGTGGCCACCTGACCGAGTTCGACGTGCCGTTCTGGGTGATCCTCAGCTGCGCCGGCGCGATCACCCTCGGCATCCTGTCCGGCGGGTGGCGCATCGTGCGCACGGTCGGCTTCGGCATCTACAAGGTGCGTCCGCTGCACGCCCTGGACGCCCAGCTGACCTCGGCCGCGGTCATCCTGTCGGCCTCCTACCTCGGAGCGCCGGTCTCCACCACCCACGTCGTCAGCTCCTCGATCATGGGCATCGGCTCCTCCGAACGACCCAAGGCGGTCCGCTGGGCCAAGGCCTTCGAGATCGTCAGCACCTGGTTGATCACGATTCCCGGCTCGGCCACCGTGGCCATCGTCGCGTATCTGATCGCCTCCCTGTTCATCTGAGCCGTCGCCGTTCAGCTGAGTCGTCGTCCGAGGGTTCGGCGCCGCCGCACCCACCCCCACAGGAGGTCGTCATGTCCGAAGGTTCCGCCCTCGGGAAGGTCATCAGCCGGGTGTTCCCCCGGATGCCCAACTTCTTTCTGCTGCTGAACGACCAGTGCGATCTGGCGGTCAAGTCCGCCGAGGCGCTGGTGCAGTTCATGAACACCGGCGCCGAGAGCGACGCGCTGCGGGTCCGCGAGATCGAACACGAGGCGGACACGGTCAAGGACCGCAACATGGATGTGCTGAACAAGGCCTTCGCCACCCCGATGGACCGCGAGGAGCTCTACCGGGCCATCAGCAGCATCGACCACATCATCAACTACGCCAAGACCACGGTGCGCGAGATGGAGGTGCTCGGGGTCGCCCCGGACGCCGTCACCCAGGACTTCGCCGATCGGCTGCAGGAAGGCGCCCTGGCGCTGCAGCAGGGCTACCGCCTGCTCGAGACCGACCCGGGTGCGGCCGAGGCCAGCGCCGCCGCCGCCCGCAAGGCGGAGCGCAACTGCGAGAAGACGTACCGCAAGGCCCTGGCCGAGCTGTTCAACGTCGAGGCCGATGTCGAACGCCTCGAGGCGTCCGGTGGTCCCACCGGCGGCAAGGCGCTGGCCCAGGTCATGGACGTCATGAAGAAGCGCGAGGTCTACCGCCACTTGTCGAACGCCGGTGACCGGGTTGCTCGGGCCGGCGAGGTGCTGCACGACATCGTCGTGAAGCTGGTCTGACCCACCCACCAAACCTGCTCATGCTCCGCAGCTGACCACTCATGCTCCGCAGCTACCGCCCAAATCCGACATTTCCGTGTCGGGAGCGGTCAGCCGCGGAGCATGAGCAGGTTTGGTGGCGGGTTCGGCCGGGTTCCACGCAGTGGTCGCTTCGCGACCTCGCTACTCCCACTCGATGGTGCCGGGGGGTTTACTGGTGATGTCCAGCACCACCCGGTTCACCTCGTCGACCTCGTTGGTGATCCGGGTCGAGATCCGAGCCAGTAGGTCGTGGGGCAGCTTGGACCAGTCAGCCGTCATGGCGTCCTCGCTCGACACCGGACGCAGCACCACCGGCGGCCCGTAGGTCCGGCCATCGCCTTGCACGCCAACGGATCTCACGTCGGCGAGCAACACCACCGGGCACTGCCAGATGTCGCGGTCGAGATCGGCTGCGGTCAGTTCCTCCCGCACGATCGCATCCGCCTGGCGCAGGGTGGTCAGCCGGGCCTCGGTCACCTCACCGATGATCCGGATGCCCAGACCCGGCCCCGGGAAGGGCTGGCGGTGCACGATCTCCTCCGGCAGGCCCAGCTGCTCCCCGACCGAGCGCACCTCGTCCTTGAACAGGGTGCGCAACGGCTCGACCAGTTCGAAGTCGAGATCGTCCGGCAGTCCCCCGACGTTGTGGTGGCTCTTGATGTTCGCCGCGCCCTCGCCGCCGCCGGACTCCACGACGTCCGGGTAGAGCGTGCCCTGCACCAGGTAGCGCACCTGTTCGCCGTGGGCGCCGGCGTCGGCGACCACCTCGCGCGCCGCCTGCTCGAACACCCGGATGAACTCCCGGCCGATGATCTTCCGCTTGGCCTCGGGGTCGGTGACCCCGGCCAGCGCGTCGAGGAACCGCTTCTGGGCGTCGACCACCTTCAGCCGGACGCCGGTGGCGGCCACGAAGTCGCGCTCGACCTGTTCGGCCTCACCGGCCCGTAGCAGACCGTGATCGACGAAGACGCACGTCAGCCGGTCCCCGATGGCCCGCTGCACCAGTGCGGCCGCGACCGCCGAGTCGACCCCGCCGGACAGCCCGCAGATCGCCCGACCCGTCGGCACCTGGGTGGCGATCCGCTCGGTCTGCTCCGCGATCACGTTGCCGGTGGTCCAGTCCGGCACGATCCCGGCGCCCCGGGTGAGG
Organism: Kineosporiaceae bacterium; assembly: GCA_016713225.1. Lineage (NCBI taxonomy): Bacteria > Bacillati > Actinomycetota > Actinomycetes > Kineosporiales > Kineosporiaceae > Kineosporiaceae bacterium. The sequence continues at coordinate 1,000,675 of JADJPO010000002.1, read as the reverse complement.
AAGTTGACCAACAGATCCTGCCCGTACGGCGAGTGCCTGACCTCGGGGTGCCACTGCACCCCGTAGAGCCGGCGCGCGTCGTCCTCGAAGGCCGCGACCGGCACCACGTCGGTGCCGGCCACCACCGCGAACCCGGACGGCGCCCGCACCACGCTGTCGCCGTGGCTCATCCACACCGACTGCTGCTCGGGCTGGCCGGCCAACAGCGTGGACGACGCCGGGCGGGCGTGCAGCGCCGTCCCGCCGTACTCGCGGGTGCCGTTGTGCGCCACCTCGCCGCCGAGGGCGCGGGCCATCGCCTGGAAGCCGTAGCACAGGCCCAGTACCGGCACCCCGGCCTCGAACAACCCCGGATCGACCTGGGGGGCGCCGTCCGCGTACACGCTCGCCGGGCCGCCCGACAGGATGATCGCGGCGGGCCGTTTGGCCAGCAGGGTGGCCAGCGGCATGGTGTGCGGGACGATCTCGGAGTAGACGTGCGCCTCGCGCACCCGGCGGGCGATCAGCTGGGCGTACTGCGCTCCGAGGTCGACCACCAGCACCGGCGCGTGCGTCGTGCCGCTCATCGGGTGAGGCCGATCGCGTCGTGTGCCCCGGGTTCTCCGTCCAGCATCGGCTCGACCTGGTGACGCACCCAGCGCTCGGCGACGAACGACATCAGCGGCACCGTGCCGGCGAGCACCACCAGGATGGTGCGTCCCACGGCCAGCGTCTTGCCGGTGCGGAACCACAGATCGACAGCAACCAGCACATAGGCCAGGTACAACCAGCCGTGGACCATCGCCAGCCAGTCACCGAGGTGGCGCTCGGAGTCGACCACGTACTTCAACACCATGTTGATCGTCAGCAGGATCAGGAAGACACCGGTGGCGTAGGCCAGCACGCGGTAGCGGGTGAGGGCGGCTCTCATGCCCCCAATCCTGCCCCCTGCGCGGAGTCCTCCGTGCGCGGGGTGTCCGACGAGCTGTTCGACGGGGCCGCCACACCGAGCTCGCCGCGGTGATCATCACGCACCAGTCGGTACCAGAAGAACAACCCGAAGGCTGCGAACACCCACCACTGCACGGCATACGACAGGTTCTGCAGCGCCAACTGGCCATCGCCCGTCGCCGGGGGGATCGCCGTCAGTCCGGTGGACGCGGGCGCGATCAGCAGCACGTAGCCGGTGAACTGCGGGGTGGGCCACCGTTCGATCAACGCGACCGGGTCGATCCGTTCCAGGTGCCCGGCGGGCAGGCCGCTCGTGGTGCCGGGATCGCGCGCCACGGCCTCCTCACCGGGCCGTAGTACCCCGCGCAGGCTCACCTGACCGGTGGGCAGGGCCGTCGTGCTGGACGCCGCGGCGTCCGCTGAGGCGGCCCAGCCCCGCACCACGGCCAGCACCGATCCGTCCGGGCGACGCAGCGGGGTCAGCACCCAGAGGCCCTCTTCGCCGTGCAGCCACCGCTCCGGAAGCAGCAGTTGCCCGGCGCCGTCCCAGGTACCCGTCACCGTCACCGGCTGGTCGACCGCTGCGGCCGGGAACGCGGTCTGCGGCGGCAGTACCGACTCGAGCGGCACCGGCGTCGCGGCGACCTTGGCCTGCCGGGCAGCGTCCCCGTGTTCGCGGGCCCGGGCCAGTTGCCAGTTGCCGAGCCAGGCCATGCCCGACGACAACACGAGCACCAGCACCAACAGCACGAGCCAACGAGGTTTCCGGGCGGTTCGCCACACGCCGTCCACGGTATCGCCTCAGGTCGGGGTGGCGGGCGGCCGAGACATGCAGGGTGAGCGACCGCTCGACGGGGAGGTAACCACGTGTTGACCCGCTTCCCGGTCACCGTACGGCTGTGGGCTCTGGTCATCGTGGCCATGCTCGGCATGCTGACCACGGCGGCCATGGGCGTCTTCGAGATCCGTTCCGGGATCGAGGACGAACACCGCGCGCAGGTGAAGTCCTCCGTCGAGGAGGCGATGTCGGTCGTCGCCGAGCTGCACCAGCGCGAGAACGCCGGCACCCTCACCCGCGCGCAGGCGCAGGCCGAGGCCAAGGCGCTGCTGAAGGTGATGCGGTTCAACGGCGACGGCTACGTCTGGATCAACGACCTGAACCACGTCATGGTCATGCACCCGACCAAACCGGCGTTGGACAACACGTCGGTCAAGGACATGAAGGATCCCGACGGCCTGCCGCTGTTCCAGCGGATGGTGACCCTGGTGAAGGCCCAGGGCTCGGGGTACGTCGACTACCTGTGGCCCAAGCCGAACTCCAAGGACCCACAGCCCAAGATCTCCTACGTGGCGGGGTTCCAGCCCTGGGGCTGGATCGTCGGTTCGGGGGCCTACGTCGACGACATCGCGGCGGTCACCAACTCGCTGAGCCTGCGGCTGGGCATCGTGCTGCTGAGCTGCCTGCTCATCCTGATCATCCCGACGATCCTGATCGCGCGGACGACGAAGCGTGACGTCGAACTGCTGAACACCGGGGTGTTCGCCCTCGCCGAGCACGACACCACCGAGCACCCGTTGCCCGCCGGTCGAGACGAACTGGCCCAGATCGGTCATTCCGTGTCCCTGGCGCGCGCCCGCATGGTCGAGCAGGAGGCCGAGATCGAGCTGGCCACCCAGGACCGGGACCAGCAGATCCGCGACAACTTCCGCGAGCAGCGCGAAGCCGTCGACCGGGCCCGGGCCAAGGCCCGCAAAGTGGTCGACGAGACCGTGAACACCGTCGGTCACCAGCTGCAGGAACTGGTCAAGCACGTTGCCTCGGTCGGGGAGGCCGCCGGCACCATCGACGAGAAGGCCGGCACCGCCGAGGTCGTCACCCGCGAGGTGATCGCCGAGGCCGCCGAGGCCGACCGGGTGGCCACCGCGCTGGGTCAGAGCCTGCGCACCGTGGCCGGCATGGCCGAGCTCATCGCCGGCGTCGCCGATCAGACCAAGATGCTGGCCCTGAACGCCACCATCGAGGCCGCGCGGGCCGGCGAGGCCGGCCGCGGCTTCAGCGTGGTCGCCGGCGAGGTCGGCGAGCTGGCGCTGACCACGGCGAAGTCCACCGACGAGATCACCGCCACCCTGACCCGACTGCAGCAGGACGCCGCCGCGGTCGGTGCCGCCGTGACGCGGATGGGCCAGCGCATCGGTGGGCTGAGTGAGGCCACCGAGGTACTCAACGGGGTCGCCACGCACCAACGCGACCTGGTGGGAAGCCTGAGCACCACGGTCCACACCGCCCTGGAACGCCTGTCCGCCATCACGATCGTGGGCGACGAGGACGAACGGCGCAAGTACGAGCGGATCCCGGTGCACGAGCTCGCCGAGATGAACCTGGCCAATACCCAGCCCGAACCGGTCCAGCTCGAGGACGTCGGCGAGGGAGGCCTGCGCTGCGTCATCGGTGACGAGTTCATGCTCGCGCGGATGCAGCCCGGCGACATCATCCAGATCAAGCTCGGCAGCGAGGCCGGCGCCCTGGAGCTGACCGGCTTGGTGCGCCACCGGATGCCGCGACGCAAGCGGGTGGCCTTCGGCATCCAGTTCGAGCCGTTCCCGACCGGGGAGACGGCCGAGGCGCTGCGCCGCTACCTCGCCCGGTTCGCCATGTCCTCGGCCGACTGAGGCCGGTCACGACCGGCGGTGCGGCCCCTTGGCCAGGGTCCACATCAACGGGACCATCAGGAACCAGAGCCAGTTCTTCGTCACGAAGAACAAGATCAGAGCAATGATGGGCGTGGCCGCGGCCAGCCTCGCCAACCAGTCGACCCCACCGGGGGCGGCGGCTGTCGCTCCTGGCTCGAACGGGGCACCAGAGCGTGGCTGTGGCTGTGGAGCCGGCAGATCGCCGAACAGCACGCCCACCTCGGCCCAGGTGCGGGCCCGCGATGCCACCACCTGACGCGCCTCGAACTCGGTGGGTGAGAGGCGGCCGGCCTCGCGGTGCACGGTGAGTGCCGCGAGGACCGCCTCACGATCGGACTCGGTGAGCAGCCCGGACGGCGGACCCGCGGGCGGCGGGACGACGGAGTCACTCATGGCCCCTACTCTGACACCTCGCACCAGCTCACGGCAGCGCACAACGGTTCGGGCATGCCCCACCTGCTCAGGGCCAGGGCAGCCGCGCCGCCCGCGCCGTCCGCAGCGCCCCGGTGAACAGGGATGCCACACGCCCCGGCCCCCGGGCATAGAGCGGCCCCAGACCCACCACGTGCTGGGTCGCCACCGACTGGGTCTCGGTGAACCGCCGCAGCCCGTCGAGCCCGTGACGCCGCCCCAGGCCGGAGGCTCGCCGGCCGCCCATCGGGGTGGTCACGCTGCCGAACACCACGGCATAGGTCTCGTTCACGGACGCCGTCCCCGTGCTCACGCGCCGGGCCAGGGCGGCGCCGCGGGCCGGGTCACGGGTCCAGAACGAGGCGGTGAGCCCGAACTCGCCCTCGTCGATCACGGCGAGCGCGCTCTCGTCGTCCGGCACGATGCGCACCATCACCACGGGACCGAACGTCTCCTGCGTGAAACAGACGGCCGCCGGCGGCACGTCGGCCAACACGGTGGGTTCGTAGAACGTCGGGCCGAGGTCGGGTCGGGCTCGCCCCCCGGCGAGCACCCGCGCGCCCTGGGCCACCGCGTCGTCGACGTGGGTCGCCACACGCCTCAACTGCTCGGCCGAGACCAGGCTGCCGACGTCGGTCGAGTAGTCCAGTGCGGCCCCCAGCCGTAGCCGGCGCACCCGGCCGAGGAAGCGCTCCAGGAAGGCCTCGACGATGTCGGCGTGCAGCAACAGCCGCTCGGTCGAGACGCACAGCTGACCGGCGTTGCCGAAGCAATCACGGACGGCGCCCTCCGCGGCTCGGTCGAGGTCGGCATCCGCGGCCACGTAGAGCGCGTTCTTGCCGCCCAGTTCGAGGGAACAGCCGATCAGGCGCCCCCCGGCTTGCTCGGCGATCAGCCGCCCGACGGCTGTGGAGCCGGTGAAGCAGACGTAGTCCACGGCGCCCACCAGCGCCCCGCCGACCCCCGGGCCGTCACCCGCCACCACCTGCACCACGCCCTCCGGCAGGCCGGCCTCACGCAGCAGGCGCGCCGCCCACAGCGCCGTCACCGTGGTCTTCTCGTCCGGCTTGATCACCACGGCGTTGCCCGCCAGGAGCGCCGCCAGGGCATCGCCGATGCCCAGGGTCAGCGGGTAGTTCCACGGCGATATGACCCCGACGACGCCGCGCGGGTGGTGCACCTCGCGAATCCGGGTCAGCCCGGGGACCAGGCCCACGTGCCGCTCGTCGTCCAGCATCGCCGGACCTCGGCGGGCGTACCACCGCGCCACCATCGCGACGTGGGCGACCTCGTCGAAGGCGTGGGTACGGGCCTTGCCGGTCTCGAGTTGGATCAGATCGAGCACCTCGTCCTGGCGGCGCAGCACCAGGTCGTGCCACCGCAGCAGCACGCCGGCCCGCTCCCGCGCAGATCGGGCGGCCCACTCCGGCTGCCGCGCGCGGGTGCGTTGCACCGCCATCCCGACGTCCTCGGGGGTGCTCAGCGGCAGGTCGGCGAGCGCCTCCCCCGTCCAAGGCGAGCGGGTGGTGATCGAGCCTGCGGCCCCGGAGGCGACCACGCCGTGCGTCAGCGTGCGCCAGCGCTCCATGGCCATGGCCGCAGGGTAGCCGGTGCCCAGCGGCGCGGCGCCGGGAAGGCTCAGTCCAGACCGGCGTCCAGCCTCTGGTGCAGGCCGACCGCAGCGGCCGCGGCCACCGCGGTCGCCGACGACAACCAGTTGGCGAAGTCGAGGCACTCGTCCTCGGTCAGCCGGGGTCCCTCGTGCAGCTCGGCGGCCTCGGCCGGCATGTCCACCGGCACCGCCGTCACGCCACCCATCTTGAGCAACCGGATCACCTCGGCGCCGGCGGGTTTGCGCACCTCGTCACCACACTGCGGGCACACGAAGGCGTAGGAGGAGCGCTCCTTGACGGGGTGCACCGTCAGGCTCACCTGATCGCGCGTCAGCTCGACGTCGCCACAGCACGGGCACGTCGCCTTGATGATCGTCACGAGTTGCTCCCCAGGGGCCGGTTGCCTGATCCGATTCCCCCTTCGGCAGGCATCCGCCACCCCTTGAGCCGCCCTTCTCGGTGACCCCCCGACTGCCGGACGGCACTCAGCCGTTCGGGCCAGCCGGCACGCGGACGGCTCGGACGACGCGAGTCGGCGCGAGGTGACGTGGCTCAGGCCACCGGCACGATCTCCGGCGCGCCCATCCGGACGGCGTCCGCCGCCTCGTCGTCCAGCTGTGCCTGGGAGGCCCGCTCGGCCTCGACCCGCGCCAGATAGTGGCGCACCTCGCGGTCGAGTTGGTCCGCGCTCCAGCCGAGCACGCCGGCCATCAGCGCACCAGCCTGTGGCGCGGTCGACACGCCCCGGTCCCAGGTCTCGATCGAGATCCGCGTGCGGCGGGCCAGGACGTCGTCCAGGTGACGCGCCCCCTCGTGTGAGGCGGCGTAGACCACCTCGGCTGCCAGATAGTCGTCGGCTCCGGTCAGCGGCTCGGCGAGAGCCGGGTCGGCCGCGCACAACGCCAGCACCTGGTCGGTCATCGAGCCATAGCGCTGCAGCAGGTGTTCGATCCGCGCCACGTGCAACCCGGTGGCCGCGGCGGTGCGAGCGCGGGCGTTCCACGCCGCCCGGTATCCCTCGGCGCCGAGCAACGGCACCTCGTCGGTGCAGCTCGGCGCCACCCGGAAGTCCAGCGCGCGAGCAACCTCGTCGACGGCGTCGGCAGCCATCACGCGGTAGGTGGTGTACTTGCCGCCCGCGACCACGACCAGGCCGGGCGTCGGGTGGGCGACCACGTGCTCGCGGGACAGCTGCGAGGTCTGGTCGCTCTCACCGGACAGCAGCGGACGCAGCCCGGCGTAGACGCCCTCGACGTCCTCGCGGGTCAACGGCCGTGCCAACACCGTGTTGACGGTGTCGAGGACGTAGTCGATGTCCCGCTTGGACGCCGCCGGGTGGGCCTTGTCCAGGTTCCAGTCGGTGTCGGTGGTGCCCACGATCCAGTGCCGGCCCCAGGGGATCACGAACAGCACCGACTTCTCGGTGCGCAGGATGATGCCGGTGGAGGACAGGATGCGATCCCGCGGCACGACCAGGTGGATTCCCTTGGACGAGCGCACCTTGAACTGGCCGCGCTCGCCGACCAGGGCCTGGGTCTCGTCGGTCCACACCCCGGTCGCGTTGATCACCTGCTGGGCGTGCACCTCGAACTCGACCCCGCGCTCCAGGTCGCGCACCCGGGCCCCGACGACACGCTCCCCCTCCCGCAGGAAGCCGACCACGCGGGCCCGGTTGGCCACCAGCGCGCCGTAGGCGGCCGCCGTCCGCACGATGTTCATGGTGTGCCGGGCGTCGTCCAGTTGGGCGTCGTAGTACTGCACAGCGCCGACCAGAGCGTCCTTGCGCAGGCTGGGGGCCAGCCGCAGCGCCTGCTTGCGGGTGAGGTGCTTGTGCATCGGCAGCCCGGCGGAGGCGTCACCGGTGCGCGCCATGACGTCGTACAGCGTCAGCCCGGCGGTCACGTAGGGGCGCTCCCAGGCACGGTGCTTGAGCGGGTACAGGAACGGCACCGGACGGGTGAGGTGCGGCGCCAGCCGGGTCAGGATCAGCCCCCGCTCGCGCAGCGCCTCGAGCACCAGGGCGAAGTCGAGCATCTCGAGGTAGCGCAGGCCACCGTGGATCAGCTTGCTGGATCGGGACGAGGTGCCGCTGGCCCAGTCCCGCGCCTCGACCATGGCCACGCTCAATCCCCGCGTGGCGGCGTCCAGTGCGCACCCGGCGCCGACCACACCGCCACCGACCACCAGGACGTCGACGGTCTGCCGCTGCATGGCGGCCATCGCCTCGGTGCGCTCGGCCGGACCGAGGACGCCGGCCGAGGGGCCGGTCACGACTCGCCGCCGCTGGGACGGTGCGGCGAGACCACGACCTCGACCCGCTGGAACTCCTTCAGGTCGGAGTACCCGGTGGTGGCCATCGCCCGGCGCAACGCCCCGACCAGGTTGGTGGTGCCGTCGGGCTGCAGACCGGGGCCGAGCAGGATCTCGGCGAGGCTGCCGACCCGTTCGACCGGCATCCGCTCCCCGCGAGGCACCTGGGGATGGTAGGCCTCCGGACCCCAGTGGACGCCGCGGCCCGGCGCATCGGCGGCCCGGGCGAGCGCCGTCCCCAGCATCACGGCGTCCGCGCCGCAGGCCACGGCCTTGACCATGTCGCCCGACAGCGCCATGCCACCGTCGGCGATGACGTGCACGTACCGTCCGCCGGACTCGTCCATGTAGTCGCGCCGGGCGGCGGCGACGTCGGCGATGGCGGTGGCCATCGGAGCGTGGATGCCCAGCGTGGTGCGGGTGGTGTGGGTGGCCCCACCCCCGAAGCCGACCAGGACGCCGGCCGCGCCGGTGCGCATCAGGTGCAGCGAGGCGGTGTAGGTGGCGCAGCCGCCGACGATCACCGGGACGTCCAGCTCGTAGATGAACCGCTTCAGGTTCAATGGCTCGGCCCGGCCGGAGACGTGCTCGGCGCTGACCGTGGTGCCCCGGATGACGAACAGGTCGACCCCGGCGTCCACCACGGTCTTCCAGAACTGCTGGGTGCGCTGCGGGCTGAGCGCCCCGGCGACGGTGACCCCGCCGTCGCGGATCTGCTTGACCCGCGCCGCGATCAGGTCGGGCTTGATCTCCTCGGCGTAGATCTGCTGCATCCGCCGGGTGGTCTGGTCCGGCTCGAGCTCGGCGATCTCGGCCAGCAGCGGCTCGGGGTCCTCGTAGCGGGTCCACAGGCCCTCGAGGTCCAACACACCGAGCCCGCCGAGGTTGCCGAGGGCGATGGCCTGGGCGGGCGACATGACCGAGTCCATGGGCGCGGCCACGACGGGCAGCTCGAACCGGTAGGCGTCGATCTGCCAGGCGACGCTGACCTCCTCGGGGTCACGGGTGCGCCGGCTGGGCACGATCGCGACGTCCTCGAAGGTGTAGGCCCGTCGGCCTCGCTTGCCCCGCCCGATCTCGATTTCGTTCACCGCGCCAGGCTAGCGGTGCCGCTCGCCGCCTCCGCCTCACCCCCGCTGCGACCCCGACGTCGGTGCGGTTGGATGGCGCCATGCGAACTCCCCTGGTGATCGCGGCAGTGGTGACGGTGGTCGCGGCCGCGGGTGCCGGTGGCGCGGTCGTCGTCCATCAGCGCGCCGAGGCCGAGCTGGACCACCAGGCGAGTGCGGCGATCGACGCGCTGGCCGCCGGCTGGACCCGACGCGATGTCACCGGGGTGCCCTTCGCCGACCCGAAGGCGGCAACCACCCTGCAGTTGGCGACCGCCGGGTTGCGGGCGCAGGCCGTGACCGTGGAGCGCGACCGCGTCACCCGCCGGCAGGACCGGGCAGACGCCACGTTGAAGGTCACCTGGTCGCTGCCCTACGGGGTGACCTGGGCCTACGAGGTGCCCACCACAGCGACCCAGCAGGGCGATCGCTGGCTGATCGCCGCCCCCGAGCGCGGCAGCTACTGGCATCCCGAGCTGAAGCCCGGGCAGGCCATGACCCTGACCCGGACCCCCGCCGAACGCGGCGACCTGCTCGACCGGGACGGCACGCCGCTGATGCCCCAGCGCACGGTGTACCCGGTGCAGCTCGACCCGACGCGGGCCACCCCGGACGTGGCCACGCAGCTGGAGCGTCTGGTCGGGGAGAAGCCCGGGGTGCTGGTGGCCAAGCTCGCGGCGGCCCGGCGCGCCGGATCCAAGGCCACGATCGCCGTCATCACCTACCGCGAACCGGACTTCGAGGCTCGCCGAGAGGCCCTCGACGCCCTGGTCGGCGTGGTCTATCCGAAGACCACGCAACCCCTGGCGCCGACCCGAGAGTTCGGTCAACCGCTGCTCGGCACCTTCGGCGAGGTCACCGCCGAGCTGGTCGCGGCGTCCGATGGACGGCTCGTCGCCGGTGACCGGGCCGGCCTCAGCGGCCTGCTGGCGCGGTTCGACGCCCAGCTCGCCGGCACCCCCGAGATCAGCGTGACGGTGCCGCAGGACGCCGGCAACCCACTGTTCGATCAACCCGGGGTGCCCGGCACGGACGTGACACTCACCCTCGATCCGCAGGTGCAGGCGGCCGCGGAGAAGGCCCTGGTGGGCAGCGGTGACATCCCGTCGGGCCTGGTGGCGGTCGATGTCGCCACCGGCGAGATCCTGGCCTCGGCGAACCGGCCGGCGTTCGGCTTCGACCGCGCCCTGACCGGCCGCTTCCCACCCGGGTCGGCGTTCAAGGTGGCCTCGACCTCGGCGCTGCTGGGCCGGGGCCTGGTGACGCTCACCTCGCCGGTGAGCTGCCCGGCGTCCTTCACCATCGACGGGCGGGCATTTCGCAACTTCGAGGGCGAGACCCTCGGCTCCCCCACGTTCCGGCAGGACTTCCAGCACTCGTGCAACACCGCGTTCGTGCAACTGTCGCGCAAGCTGGCGGACGACGACCTGACCAAGGCCGCTGCCGCGCTCGGGATCGGGGCGGGCTGGGCGAAGGAGCTGGGGGTGGTGAACGCCTTCGACGGCTCGGTGCCCACCACCACCGGAGCCACCGACAAGGCCGCGGCCACCATCGGCCAAGGGCGGGTGCTGGTCTCGCCGGCGGCCCTCGCCGTGATGTCGGGATCGGTGGCCCGCGGCAGTTACCTGCCACCGCGGCTGGCCACCACCACCGAGCAGCCCGCCGCCGTGCCCTTGAACCCCACCGCGACCGCTGCACTGCGCACCGCGATGCGCGACGTGGTCACCGGCGGTACCGCGACCGTGCTGGCGAACACCCCGGGCGGGCCGGTGTTCGGCAAGACCGGCACCGCCGAGTTCGGCAACGCCAGCCCACCGAAGACCCACGCCTGGTTCACCGGATACCAGGGCGGTGTGGCCTTCGCCGTCGTGGTCGAGCAGGGCCGCAGCGGCGGCAGTGTGGCCGCGCCGATCGCCAAGGCCTTCCTGACCGAGCTCGCCGGTCAGCGCTCGTGATTCAGCAGCTGCCGTGATTCAGCACCCGAAGTGGTTCAGCGCCCGGAGTAGTTGGGCGCCTCGACCGTGATCTGGACGTCGTGCGGGTGGGACTCCTTCAGCCCTGCCGGGGTGATCCGCACGAACCGACCCCGCTCCTGCAGCTCGGGAATGGTCCAGCCCCCGACGTAGAACATCGACTGGTGCAGACCCCCCACCAGCTGGTGGATCACGGCGGACAGCGGGCCACGGTAGGGCACCTGCCCTTCGATGCCCTCGGGCACGATCTTCTCGTCGCTGACCACGTCGGCCTGGAAGTAGCGGTCCTTGGAGTAGGACTTCTTACCCCGCGAACTCATTGCCCCGACCGAGCCCATGCCTCGGTAGGACTTGTACTGCTTGCCGTTGACCAGCAACGTCTCGCCCGGGCTCTCCTCGCACCCTGCCAGCAGCGACCCGATCATGACGGCGTCGGCACCGGCCACCAGGGCCTTGGCGATGTCGCCGGAGTACTGCAGCCCGCCGTCCGCCACCACCGGGACGCCGGCCGGCCGGCAGGCCTGCGATGCCTCGAAGACCGCGGTCACCTGCGGGACACCGACCCCGGCCACCACCCGGGTGGTACAGATCGATCCCGGCCCGACGCCCACCTTGACCGCGTCGGCGCCGGCCTCGACCAGCGCTGCTGCCCCCTCACGGGTGGCGACGTTGCCGGCCAGCACCTGCACGTGGCGGGTGGCGGGGTCGGACTTCAGCTGACGGATCATGTCGAGCATGAGCCGGGCATGGCCGTTGGCGACGTCCGGCACCAGCAGGTCGACCCCGGCCTCGACCAGGGTCGTGGCGCGCTTCCAGGCGTCCCCGAAGTACCCGATCGCCGCGGCGACCATCAACCGGCCATCGGCGTCCTTGGTGGCGTGGGGGAACTGCTCGGACTTCACGAAGTCCTTGACCGTGATCAACCCGACCAATGTGCCGGCGGCGTTGATGATCGGTAGCCGCTCGAGCTTGTGCCGACGCAACAGGGCGATGGCGTCGTCCCGCTCGATGCCCTCGGGGGCGGTGACCAGCGGCATCGGGGTCATCACCTCGCGCACCAGCGTGGTTCCCCACTCGGCGATCGGGGTGAACCGCAGGTCGCGGTTGGTGATGATGCCCAGCAGGGTGCCGTCGGCAGCCACCACCGGCAGGCCCGAGACCCGGTAGCGGCCACAGGTCTCGTCGAGTTGTTCCAGGGTGGCGTCCTGCCCGATGGTGACCGGGTTCGAGATCATGCCGGTCTGGGTCCGCTTCACCAGATCGACCTGGTAGGCCTGATCCTCGATCGACAGGTTGCGGTGCAGCACCCCCATACCGCCCTGGCGGGCCATGGCGATCGCCATCCGCGCCTCGGTCACGGTGTCCATCGCCGCCGAGACGACAGGGATCCGCAGCGTGATGCCGCGGGTCAGCCGAGAGGTGGTGTCCACCTCGCTGGGGATCACATCGGTCTCGCCCGGAAGCAACAGGACGTCGTCATAAGTGAGGCCGGTGGTGCCGAACACCACGGCCGGGTCACGATCCGCCATGACTCGATGGTAGTTGTGTCGCGACCCTGCGCGGTCGCCGTAGGTCAGCCGGCGGACGACGAGGGCTGCGGCGTCGACTCAGCCGGCGCGGTGGCCACGCTGGCCGCGGGCGATGTGGTGTGGTGCTCCGGGTTGCCGGGGCCGGGGTGACCTCCGGGCACCGGGGGGTGGGCGCCGAGGCCGTTCGGAGAGCGGGAGGGTATCGGCCAGTGAGGTGGACGCGAGTCCTTGCCCTGTCCAGGGGGCAGATGAGGCGGCTTGGCACCTGCCGTGGGCGCGGTCACCGGGACAACGGCCCCGGGTGACTCGCTGTGCGCCGAGGTCGCCGTCGCTGCATCCGTCGGATGCTGCCCCGAGTCGTCGCCGCCGGCCTGGCCTCCCGGCGCCACCACACCGGGGTTCTCGGGGTCCGTCGTGCTCTGACCCGGCGATACCGGCAGCGGCCCGATCGGCCCGAGCCCGGCGAAACCGGGCGAGGTGGACCCGCTGGGCACCGACGAGGAGCTGGGCGACACCGAGCCGGACCCGTTCGAGCCGCTCACACGTCCGGCCTCGCCTGCCGAGCCGGACGATGAGCCGGGAGCGGGCGGGGGCGCATCGTCGGACATCTCTCGCACGACGTGCACCAGGGCCGCCGCGGGATTGACCGACTCCCCTCGGGTGAGGGCTGCGGCAGCCGTCATCGACAGCACCAGGGCCGCCCCGGCGGCGACCAGCCCGGGAACCACCCTGATGGTCACCGGACGACGGGTCGCGGCCAGGGAGCGCTCGGCCCGGCGAGTGCCCCCGGCACCGGGATTCGTGCGCTGAGGCGCGATGAGCGCCGCGGGCGAGGCCACGGGCGCGTCGTCCGGGGGGCACAACCGCGGCAGGGTGATCGGTTGGGTGGCCGGTACGGAATCGCCGGCGGCATCCCGGTGGACGACTCCCCCGCCGAACCGTTGCACGTCCGGCGGCCACAGACCGCGCTGCACGGCCGCGCGGCGGGTTCGTTCGAGGGAGACCGGGGCCAGGTCGACGTCCGCGGCCAACACGGCCAACGAGGCCAGGACCGGGTCGTCCAGGTCTCTGGCGACCGGCATCCGCCGTCCGATGCGGTCGAGGAGTTCATCGGTCTGGATCAGCAGCGCGACGTCCGGTGCGCCGCTCGTCGGCACCGTGCTCACCCCGGGGATCTCGTTCACAGCGGCCGCCGGTCCACGATCAGGTTCGCCTGCGTCCGCAACTTGGCCAGGGCGCGGTGCTGAGCCACCCGGACGGCACCCGGGCTCATGTCCAGCGCACGCCCGGTGGCCTCGGCCGACAATCCGACGCCGACCCGCAGGACCAGGAGCTCGCGCAGGGTCTCGGGCAGATGATCGAGCAGGTCGCGCACCTGCTGGGCGTCCGCGTCGCGCAGCACGAGCTGTTCGGGCCCGTCCGTCAGGTCGATGACGTCGGGGATGTCCGCCTGGGGCTGGGCGTGGCGGTAGGTGTGGCGTTGGGCGTCGGCGACCTTGTGCGCGGCGATCTTGTAGACGTAGGCCTCGAAGGGCTTGCCTTCGTCCACATAGCGCGTCAGGGCCGACAACACAGCGATGCAGACCTCCTGAGCCACGTCGTCCGCCATGTACTCGGCCGCTGGGTAACGGGACAAGCGGACACGGCAGTAGCGCTGAACCATCTGATGGACGGCGGCCAGGAGATCCTCGGTGGCGCGGGCGTTCCCGGCGAGCGCACCGGCAAGCAGGCCTTGAAGGCCCTCCGAACCGTCATCTGCCCGTGTCATCGTATGACCGGGCGACCGCGTTACGCCGGGGGGCGCTTGCCCCTGTGTTACCCGCCCCGAGTCCACCCGATCAGCGCACCAATCCCCATCGGAATCCCACCGCGACGGCCTGTGCCCGGTCGGCTGCGTCGAGCTTACGGAACAGCCGCCGAGCATGGGTCTTGACCGTGTCCTCGGACAGGAAGAGCTCCTTGCCGATCTCGGCGTTGCTCCGGCCACGGCTCATGCCGGTCAGCACCTGCATCTCGCGTTCGGTCAGGGCAGGAGCCGCTGCGGCCGCCTCGACGCTGCGCGGGGCCGGGATGGGGCGGCGCCACACGGCATCGGACAGTGCGTGCACCACGGCGGCGGCCATCTCCTCCCTTGTCGCGTCCTTCACAACATACCCCCGGGCACCGCTCGACACGGCGCGGGCGACCCCCTCGGCATCTTCGGCCACCGTCACCATCAGCACAAGAGCTTCCGGGTGTCGCGCCAGCAACCGTCGGGTCGCCTCGACGCCACCGATGCCCGGCATGCGCACGTCCATCATGACCAGTGACGGGCGCTCGACGGGCCAACGAGCCAGGGCTTCCTCACCAGAGGAGGCGTCAACCACCCTGGTGATACCCGGCACACTGGCCAGTGTCCGATGCAGAGACTCGCGGACGAGGGCGGAATCGTCGCAGACCAGCACGGTTGCCACCGGCTCTCACCTTTCCACCACGGCCGCCCGGCCCAGTGCCAGGGCGGTCCTGCGCATGGTGTCGTCAGGCCGACCAGGCAACCTGAGCGGTGGAGCGGGACGGACTCGGCGAGCGGGTCAGGAATCACCGAGACGATCCCCACGTTTCAGCCCATGCCGAATGTGGGCACTCTGCGGGCAGCTCGCTCGTTCGACACCGCGACGCACGAGGCACAAGCACTTCCGACCGCACTTGCGAGGGTGAGACCCGATGGCTGAGATCTCCCGACTTCCCGGGCCGGTGGCCGACCTGTGGGATTGGCAGTTGGAGGGCGCCTGCCGCGACACCGATCCGACCCTGTTCTTCCATCCCGAGGGCGAGCGGGGGCCGGCCCGACGCAAACGGGACGCCGCCGCGAAGGCGATCTGCGAAACCTGCCCGGTGCTCGAGTTCTGCCGCGAGCACGCCCTCGCCGTCCGGGAGCCCTATGGCGTGTGGGGTGGCCTCAGCGAGGACGACCGCGAGCAGTTCTACAGCACCGGACGCCGCCGCAAGGTCTCGGCGGCCAGCTGAGCCGGTCCACGCCCGCGAACGCGACAAACGAGAGCTGGGCTCGCCCCCGTGGGGGCGAGCCCAGCTCTCGTTCTGACGGTGTTTTCTCAGACCTCAGTGGCCGTGACCGTGGCCGTGCCCCGCAGCGGGGGCGGCCGGCTCCAGTTCCTTCTTCTCCACCACGAGGGTGTCGGTGGTCAACACCATCGACGCGATCGACTCGGCGTTGCGCAACGCCGACCGGGTCACCTTGACCGGGTCGATGACGCCCCGGGCGATCAGATCGGTGTACTCACCGGTCGCGGCGTCCAGGCCCTGGCCGATGGGCAGGTCGCGCACCTTCTCGACCACCACGTAGCCCTCCTGGCCGGCGTTCTCGGCGATCCAGCGCAGCGGCTCGACGACGCTCTTGCGCACGATCGCCGCGCCGGTGGCCTCGTCACCGGTCAGACCCAGGTTGTCCACCGCGGACGCGGCGTGCACCAGGGCGGTACCGCCCCCGGCGACGATGCCCTCTTCGATCGCGGCGCGAGTGGCCGAGACCGCGTCCTCGATGCGGTGCTTCTTCTCCTTGAGCTCGACCTCGGTGTGCGCGCCGACCTTGATGACGCAGACCCCGCCGGCCAGCTTGGCCAGCCGCTCCTGCAGCTTCTCGCGGTCCCAGTCCGAGTCGGTGCGCTCGATCTCGGCCTTGATCTGCTGCACCCGGGCCTCGACGTCCGCCCGCGGGCCGGCGCCGTCGATCACCGTGGTGTTGTCCTTGGTGACCACGATGCGCCGCGCAGTGCCCAGCACTTCGAGGCCGACCTGGTCGAGCTTGAGGCCGACGTCGGGCGAGACCACCTGGGCGCCGGTGAGGGTGGCCAGGTCCTGCAGCATCGCCTTGCGGCGGTCACCGAACCCGGGGGCCTTGACCGCCAGGGCGGTGAAGGTGCCACGGATCTTGTTGACCACCAGGGTCGACAGTGCCTCGCCGTCGATGTCCTCGGCCACGATGAACAGCGGCTTGGATGCCTGGAGCACCTTCTCGAGAACCGGCAGCAGCTCGCTGATCGCCGAGATCTTGTTCTGGTGCACCAGCACGTAGGCGTCCTCGAGGACGGCCTCCATGCGCTCGGGGTCGGTCACGAAGTAGGGCGAGATGTAGCCCTTGTCGAACTGCATCCCCTCGGTGAACTCGAGCTCGAGGGCGGTGGTCGAGGACTCCTCGACCGTGATCACGCCGTCCTTGCCGACCTTGTCGAAGGCGTCGGCGATCAGGTCGCCGATGGCCGGGTCCTGGGCAGAGATGGTCGCCACCTGGGCGATCTCCTCCTTGCCCTCGACCTCACGAGCCATCTCGAGGAGACGGTCGTTGATGGCCACGACCGCGGCGTCCATGCCCCGCTTGAGCGCGGCAGGTCCGGCGCCGGCGGTGACGTTGCGCAGCCCCTCCTTGACCATGGCCTGGGCGAGCACGGTCGCGGTGGTGGTGCCGTCACCGGCGACGTCGTTGGTCTTGGTCGCGACCTCCTTCGCCAGCTGTGCCCCGAGGTTCTCGTACGGGTCCTCGAGCTCGATCTCCTTGGCGATGGTCACGCCGTCGTTGGTGATGGTGGGAGCGCCCCACTTCTTGTCGATCACGACGTTGCGCCCACGCGGGCCGAGGGTCACCTTGACGGCGTTCGCCAGGGCGTCCACACCCCGCTCCAGCGATCGGCGGGCGGAGTCGTCGAACTCCAGGGTCTTGGCCATGCAGTGCGTCCTTCCAATAGCGACCACGGACGACCGCCCCGGCCGATCGGCTGATGCCGGCCGGTCGGGGCGGAGGTCACTTCGCGGGTGGGTGGGTCGTTACTTCTCGATGATCGCGAGCACGTCGCGGGCCGACAGGATCAGGTATTCCTGACCGCTGTACTTGACCTCGGTGCCCCCGTACTTGCTGTAGAGGACGGTGTCGCCGACCTTCACGTCGAGCGGGATGCGCTTGGCACCCTCGTCGTCGAACCGGCCCGGACCCACAGCGAGGACCTCGCCCTCCTGGGGCTTCTCCTTCGCGGTGTCCGGGATGACCAATCCGGACGCAGTGGTCTGCTCGGCCTCGAGAGGCTTCACGACGATGCGGTCCTCGAGAGGCTTGATGGAGACCGACACTTGCGGACCTCCCCTTCGGGAATGTCGATGGGCGGCTGTTGGACTGTGCCGGGTGGGTTGACGAACCGTCGTCGCGGGTGCCGGTCGGACCCTCCCAGCGTTGGCACACTCACACCGAGAGTGCCAACCACGAATCTAGGACGTCGATTAGCACTCGGTCAAACCGAGTGCCAGTTTCGTGGTCCGGTCGTGATCTGGGGACGACCCGCGCCGGTGCCGTTCGCGGCCGCCGGCGCGCCCACACGGGTGACATGCGAGGATCGTCCGGTGGACCTGGCGGGAATCTCCGGACTGCTGACCGAGCAGGGCTGGGCCTTGCTGGAGTCGCTGCCGCCCTACCGCGAGGACGACGCCCTGGGCCTGGGTGAGCAGTTGCGCGCCGCCGGCCACGATCCCGCCCTGGTGGCCGCTGCGCTGACCCAGTCCCGGCTGCGGTCGGCGGCACGGGCCAAGTTCGGCCCGTTCGCCGACGGCATGCTGTTCACCGTCACCGGGCTCGAACAGGCCACGCGGTTCTCCGTGGCCGCCCGGCACGCCCAGCGCTTCGTCTCGGCCGGCATCGACCGGGTGGCCGACCTGGGGTGTGGCATCGGGGCGGACTCCATGGCGCTGGCGACCTTCGATCGCGAGGTGCTGGCGGTCGAACGGGACGAGGTGACCGCCGCCGTCGCCACCATGAACCTGCGGCACTGGCCCGAGGCGTCGGTGCGTTGTGCCGACGCCACCACCGTCGACCTGGCCGGATTCGGTGGCGCCTTCGTCGACCCGGCACGACGCAACGAGACCGGCAAGCGCCTGCTCGACCCGCGCCTCGGGTCACCACCGCTGTCGTTCGTGCTCGACCTGGCCCAGCGGCTGCCGGCGGTGGGCCTGAAGACCGCCCCGGGTATCCCCCACCACCTGGTCCCCGCAGGGGCCGAGGCGCAGTGGATCTCGGTGGGGGGCGACGTGGTCGAGGCGGGGCTGTGGTTCGGGCTCACGGCGCGCGACGGCGTCCGGCGCTCGGCCCTGGTGCTACCCGCCGAGGGCGACGAGAGCCCGCCGGCGGAGGTCAGCGACGCCGGCATGCCGGCAGCCACGGTCGGGCCGGTGGCGGCGTACCTGTACGAGCCGGACGGCGCCGTGATCCGCGCCGGGCTCGTGGGCCAGGTCGCCGCCGCCGTCGGCGGTCACCTGGTCGACCCCACCATCGCCTACGTCACCGGCGAGGCCCTGGTGCGGACCCCGCTCGCCCGCGCGTACGCCGTCCAGGATGTCTTCGGCTTTCAGCTCAAGACGCTGCGCAGCTGGTTGCGTGACCGTGGCGTGGGCCGACTGACGATCAAGAAGCGCGGGACGGCGGTGCAGCCCGAGCAGTTGCGCAAGCAGCTGCGCCTGTCGACCAGCTGGGGCGAGGCCGACGCCACCATCGTGCTCACCCGGGTGGCCGGGCGACAGAGCGTGATCGCGGTCAGGCCGGTGCTCTGAGACCCGGGTCGCTCGGTGCCTCGACGACCTCGAGCCAGAGCCGGGCGTAGCGGGCCGCGTCCACCCCGAGCGCCACGTCGATCACGGCCGGGGCGAGGCCGTGCGGATCGTGGGCGTGGTCGAGCCCGGTCTCGCGTTGGTCGACGACCGTCTGTCCACGGGTCCACGAGCCGGCCAGTTCGATGCGCACCGGCAGCCGCCGAGTGGCCAGGCCCGCCGGATCGGCCACCGCGCACACCGCACCCGCGTCGCCGATGGTGGCGTCGTCCTCACCGAACCGACGGCACTGGAAGTCGATCAGCGCGCCCGCCAGACGGGACGTCACCCCCGGCGCAGCCATGAGATTCGTTGCCTGCGAACGGCTCACCCGCACGTCGTAGAACACGTCGAGGCCGTACATGGTGACCTCGATCCCCAGGGACGTCGCGGCGTCCAGCACGATCGCGGCCGACTCCGGGTCGTGCCAGACGTTGAACTCCGCGGCGGCCGTGGCATTGCCGACCAAGGCGGCACCACCCATGAACACGATCCGACGCAGACCCCGGGCGACGTGGGGGTAGGTCCGCAGCAGCAGCGCAATGTTGGTCATCGGGGCCAAGGGCACCAACGTCACCCGCTCACCGGCGGTAGCCGCGGCGTCCAGCACGTCGCGTAACAGCTCGACGGCGTGACGCGGGTCCGGACGGCGGGTCGAGACCGCCCAGCCCGCCGGCTCCAGGTCACCCATGCCGTCCTCGCCGTGCACGTGGCGGGCGGGACGGGCCGGCTCGAGCATCGGCCGGTCCGCGCCGCGCGCCACCGGCACGTCCGGCCGACCGGCGACGTCGAGCACCGTGAGGGTGTTCGCCACCACCTGGTCGACGTCGGCGTTGCCGGCGACACAGGTCACCGCGCGCAGGTCCAGCCCCGGGTGGCGGGCCGCGAGCAGCAGGGCGCAGGCGTCGTCCACCCCGGTGTCGACGTCCAGCACGATCGGGATCGAGCCTGCGCCACCCGCGGCCGCTTCCGTTGTCATGACCGGCGAGTCTAGGTTTCGACCATGGCTTCTCGCGTCACTCCGTGTCCGAACTGCGGTACCAAGAACCGAGTCCCGGTCGCCTCGTCCGGTCGACCTCGTTGCGCCTCCTGCCACACCGACCTGCCCTGGCTCGTCGATGCCGGGGACGCCGACCTGGCCGCCGCGCTGGACACCGGCCGGCTGGTGTTGGTCGATCTGTGGGCGCCATGGTGCGGCCCCTGCCGACTGGTCGCGCCAGTGCTGGAGCGGATCGCCGTCCGTTACGCCGGCACGGTCAAGGTGGTCAAGGTCAACGTGGACGACAACCCGCAGGCCTCGGCCCGCTTCGACGCCCGCAGCATTCCGACGCTGGCGTTCGTGCGGGACGGCGTCACCGTGGGACGCATCGTCGGAGCCCAGCCGGAACCCGTTCTGGCCCAGCGGATCGACGCGCTCCTCGCCGGGTGAGGTGACGGCTGCTCCGCAGACCGTCTACCCGAGCTACCCCGCGCTACCCGCGGAACTCCCCCTGGCCAGGCACGCGGTGAGCGACTCGTCGATGATGCCGACGGCGATGTCGATCTCCTCGTGGGTGACGGTCAGCGGCGGCGCCATGCGGAAGCAGTTGGTCTGCGACCCGTCGCCCTTGACGATGTTCATCGAGAGGCCGCGGCGCAGACACTCCTCGGTGACCGCGGCACCGAGCGCATTGGCGGGCGCCTTCGAGTCGCGGTCGGTGACCAGTTCCAGCCCCACCAGCAACCCCCGGCCCCGGACGTCGCCGACCTGCTCGTGCCGTTTCGCCAACGCCCACAACGAGTCCATCAGGTAGGTCCCCATGGTCTGCGCCCGCGCGGCGAGGTCGTCCTCCTCGAGCGCATCCAGCACGGCCAGGCCGACCGTGGCCAGCATCGGGTCGTTGACGTGGGTGGTGATGTGCAGCATGCCGGCGTCCACACAGGCCTGCTCGATCGCCGCCGAGGTCACCGTGGCGCCGACCGGGACGCCGCCGCCCAAGGTCTTGGACATGGTCAGGAAGTCGGGCACCACACCGTCCGCGATCGAGGCGAACAAGGCGCCGGTGCGGCCCAGGCCGGTCTGTGCCTCGTCGACGATCAGCGTCATGCCCCGCCGCTCGCACTCGGTCTTCGCCTGCGCCAGATATCCCTCGGGCAGCGGGATCACCCCACCGGTGGACAACACCGGCTCGACGATCATCGCCGCCGGCGAGCCGACGGTCTGGGCATCGACCATCTCGAAACCCAGTCGCAGGCAGGCCAGTTCACAGGTGTCCCGCTGCATCGCCAGCGGGCAGCGGTAGCAGTAGGGCGCCGGGATGGCGTACGAGCCGGGCATCAGCGGGCCGTTTCCCTTGTGCCCCATCGAGAACGTCACCGAGTTGGTGCCGGCGAGCAGCCCGTGGAAGCTGCGGGTCAGGCCGACGACCTCGAACCCACCGGTGAACACCTTGGCCATGCGCAACGCGAACTCGTTGGTCTCCGAACCGGTACTGAGCACGATGGTGCGATCCAGTGGATCGGGCAGCAGTTCGGCCAGGCGCCGGGCGAGCTCGAGCACGTCCTCGTGCAGCATCCAGGAGTTGAGGTGGATCGCCCCACGCAGCGAGCGTTCGATGGCCTCGATCACCCGGGGGTGGTTGTGCCCGAGGGTGGAACTGATCTGGCCGGAGGTGAAGTCGAGCACCCGCCGTCCGTCGGTGGTGATCACCCAGGAGCCCTCGGCCCGCTCCACCACGAACGGTGCGAACGACCCGGCATACCGGATCAGGTACTGCTCTCGGGGGTCACCCGAACCCGTTGCGACACCCATGATCTTCTCCTCGACGACCGCCCGACCCCGCCGCGCTAGCCTGGCATGCCATGACGACCCAGCGCATCGACACCCCGCCGACCGGGGACGAGATCACGCTCCTGCGCAGCTTCCTGAACTACTACCGCGCGACGGTGCGGCTCAAGGCCGAGGGACTGGACGGCGCCCAACTGGCGATGCGGCTCGGGCCGTCGGAGCTGACCCTGGGCGGGCTGCTCAAGCACCTGGCCGTGGTCGAGCAGGGCTGGTTCCGGCACAAGCTGATCGGTGGCGAGTTCACCGAGCCCTGGCGCAGCGTGGACTGGGCCTCCGATCGGGACTGGGAGTTCCATTCTGCGGCGGACGACTCCCCGCAGGAGCTGTTCGCCCTGTTCGACGCCGCCGTCGCCGATTCGGAGGCGATCCTGGACGCCGCTCTGCCCGGCGGCCTCGACCAGCTCATCCAGCGGGACAGCTACCGCGGTGACCGGACCAGCCTGCGATGGGTCCTGATCCACCTGATCGAGGAGTACGCCCGCCACGCCGGGCACGCCGACCTGCTGCGCGAGTCCATCGACGGCGCCACCGGCGACTGACCCACGACCACGCGTCGGCGTCGTCGTCGCGAGCCGGCAGGTGTGGACGACTCGTCGCGGTCGTCCTCCTGTGGACAACCGGACCACGGTGACCGAGGGCCGCCTAGCGTGAGCGACGTGAACGGGCCCGGACCGATCTACGACAACGCGCTGCGTCAACTTGCCGCCGTCGAGCTGGTGGCTGTGTGTCGATGGCTCGGCATCGAGGCGGCCGAGGAGAGCGTCCGGGTGAGCGAGGCCCTGCCAGCGGTCACGCGCTACGCCGACCTGTTGGTGACCGCCTCCGGCGCGCTGACCCACGTGGAGTTCGTGCGACGGGTCACGCCGGACCTACCGCTACGGATGCTCGACTACCGGTCACGGATCCACGTCATCTACCTGCGCGACTGCGACCCGATCGGTTTCCTGGGTACACCGGCCCTGGCGCCGCTGGCCAGCCTGGCCCAGGCACCCGACCGCGCCCATCGGGCTCAGCTGCTCCGCCGGGCGCTCGAGGTGATCCGAGATCACGCACCGCCACATCGCACGATCGATCTGGCCAGTGTGGCGATCGTGCTGGCCGCGATCAGACTGGACGCGGCTACCATCGAAACTGCCCGAAGGGAGGCCGGAATGCCCATCAGTCTCGAGGGAACCGTGGCCGGCGAGATCATCGCGCAGCGTGCCGCCGTCCGAGCCCGCGTCGAGGGTCGCGTCGAGGGTCGCGTCGAGGGTGAGATCAGCACCCTGGCGGCCGTGCTGTCGAGCCGGTTCGGGCCGGATCCACGCATCGTCGACATCGCGCGAGCACTGCACACCCGCGAAGGTCCTCACGCCGTCGAGGTGGCTCTGGGGGCCGCCTCCCTCGACGACCTTCGCGGCTGATCAGCCGGTCACCGCGCCGCCCGAGCTCGGCCGGATCACCCCAAGGCGGGATCCGCGGGGCACGTCTCACATCGCGAGATGTACCCGATCGGACCCTGGACGCCGCCGCCGCGCCCTGCGTAACCTCGTCGTCAGGTCATGAGTGCCAGCACCAAGCCCCGGCTCGCTGGCCGGCAACCCTCCTCCGCGGTGGGGTGCTCCGGGTGACGACCAGGTCCGCACCACACGGGTGCGGGCAAGCGCGGACCCCGGCACCGCCTCGGGTCCCGACCCGAGGAGCTGTCATGCCGCTCATCTCCACCGTCGCCCGCACCGCCCTCCGCTCGGCCACGCCCGCCGCGCCCCGTCCCCCCGTTGGCCCCCCGGCGCGCCACGAGGCCATCCCGGCCACGCTGGCTGACCACCTGCTGATCCCGTTCGACGGCGGCGTCGCGCAGTACGCCAACCTCGACCACGCGGCGTCCACCCCGGCCCTGGTCGGCGTCAAGACCGCCGTCGACCGCGCCCTGGCCACCTACTCCTCGGTGCATCGCGGCAACGGCTACGCCAGCCGGGTGACCAGCCGCTGGTACGAAGAGGCCCGCACCGAGGTGGCCGCGTTCCTCGGTGCCCGCCCCGATGACACCGTGGTGTTCACCCGGTCGACCACCGACTCGTGGTCGGTCCTGGCCCACGTCCTGCCGCAGGACACCACCGTGGTGGTCTTCGCCACCGAGCACCACTCGACCCTGCTGCCCTGGGGCGCCGAGCGCACCATCACCCTGCCGGTGCCGACCAGCCTGCCCGAGGCCCTGGGGCGCCTCGAGGCCACGGTGGCCGCGGTCACCAACCGCCACTGTCTGGTCGTGATCACCGCCGCCTCCAACGTCACCGGCGAGATCTGGCCCATCGATCGGATCGCCGAGATCACGGCCCGGCACGGCGCCCGGCTCGCCGTGGACGCCGCGCAGTTCGCGCCGCACCGCCCGATCGACCTCGCCTCCAGCGGCATCGACTACCTCGCCTTCTCCGGCCACAAGCTGTACGCGCCGTTCGGCACCGGGGTGCTCGCCGGCCGCTCGGACTGGCTGGACGACGCCGCGCCCTACCTGATCGGTGGCGGCGCCACGGCCCGGGTCACCTCGGACGAGAACCCGACCGCCGTCCCTGCCGCGACCTGGGCGGCCGGCGCGGCCCGCCACGAGGGCGGCAGCCCCAACGTCATCGGCGCCATCGCCCTCGCCGCGGCGTGCTCGGCGCTGCGCCGCAGCTGGGCCGCCGTGCAGGCCCACGAGGAGCGGTTGGCCCAGCGGCTGCGCGACGGCCTGGCCGCGATCCAGGGCGTGCACACCTACTCGATCTTCGGCGACGAGGCCGCGAGTGCCGGCGCCATCGACCGGGTCGGCGTGGTGGCCTTCACCGTGGATGGTGTGGCGTCGTCCGACATCTCCGCAGCCGTGTCGTTCGAGTACGGCATCGGCGTCCGCGACGGCAAGTTCTGCGCGCACCTGTTGGTCGACCACCTGTTGGCCGGTACCGGCCACGACACCGCGGTGCGGGCCAGCGTCGGCCTGGCCACCACGGACGAGCACGTCGAGCGCCTGATCGCGGCCATCGGCACCATCGCGGGCCGGGGACGCGCCGGCACCTGGACCACGCCGGTCGACACCCACCTCGAGGACGCCGCGGTCCGCCCCTGGTGAGCCGCGCATCGATCGCACCGACAGTGCCCCATCGGCATCCAGCTCGCCCGGCGGCAGACTATGGGTTGTGAGCATGCCGAACGCTGTCGTGGTGGTGCTGGACCCGGGCTGTGTCGACCCGGCACGGGTGGCGGACCTGCTGCCGGGGATCGTCGCCGGGCAGCACCACGAGGGCGGCTGGTGGGACCTGATACCGGTCTCGGACGGCACCCTGTTCCTGCAGCGGCACCGGCTGGGGGTCGACGTGTTGACCGCCACCTTCTCCTCCCGGGAGTTGGCCGAGCACCCCGAGCGCACCCTGGCCTGGACCGAGCGACTGCTGACCACCCTGGCCCGGCAGCTGCCGGTCAGGTTCGGGTTCGTCTCGCGCTACAGCATCTGGTGGGAGGAGCCGCTGCTCTCCGACGGCGTGCTGACCCCCCTGCAGGAAGGACGCTGGGACACCCTGCTCGCGGCACCGCACGAGCAGTGGTTGCGTGACGGGACCGTCACCACCGCCTGATCCACCTCGTACCCCCGCCGGGCGGGACTCACGAGGCGGCGGCATCGCCGATCGTCAGCAGGCCGTCGCGCACCAGCGTCCGTACGGTGCCGGCCACCTGTGCCCGCACTGCCTCGGTGTCGGCGTCCAGCAGAGCGGCGATCGCCACGGCGGCCTGATCGGCACTCAACTCGCCGTCCGCCACACTCACGTAGGCGGCGGCCACGGTGTCGACTCGGTGGGCCAGACCGAGCCCGCCGCCCTGCCGCACCAAGATGACGGCGGGATCGGCCTCCCCGGGGCGGTAGTGGTGTTCCTGGGTGACGTCCGGCGCCACTTGCCAGTGGCGGGCGAGCAGGTCGGCGTCATCATGCTCGGCGAGCCAGGTGCGCGCGGCCAGCCCGGCGTCCACCACCGTCCCCATCACGGGCGCCACCGGGCCGAGCACCTCGACCAGGTCGACGAACGCAGGACGCGCCCGCTCGGGGCGTTGCAGGGTGATCACCCCGAAGCCGATCGCCGCCACCTCGCGGGCCTCGAAATCGTCGAGCCAGGCCGCGTACATCGCCTCGAACGCCGCCCCGGACTCGGCGCTGCCGGCGACATGTCCGCCGTCGCGCGCCCACAGCTCGGCGTACTGCGCCGGGTCGGTCAGCTCGCGCTGCACCACCCAGGCATCCAGGCCGGTGGGCTCGACCCAGGCACGCACCCGGTCACGCCAGTCGGCGCCCGCACCGACCTCCCAGTTGGCCAGGAACTGCGCCACCCCACCGGGCTGGAGCACGTCGGCGACTCCCGAGACTCCAGACCCCGCAGCCCCGATCAGCTCCGCGACGATGCCGTCCCCCACTCGACCGCCGTCCCGGTAGGTGTACTGCACCAGGTCGGCGGTGCGGGGCGTGATGACGAACGGCGGATTGCTCACCACCAGGTCGAAGCGTTGCCCGGCAACGGGCTCCAGCATCGACCCGGTCAGCAACCGCCAGTCCTGCCGGTTGAGCGCGGCATTGAACCCGGCGAACGCCACGGCCCGGTTCGACAGATCGGTGGCGGTCACCGAGGCCGCGTGGGTGGCCAGGTGCAGCGCCTGTACCCCACACCCGGTGCCCAGGTCGAGGGCACGCGAGACCGGACGCCGCGGCGTCCAGGAGGCGAGCGTCGCCGAGGCGCCGCCGATCCCCAGCACGTGATCAGGGGCCACCGGCGCACCGGTGGCCAACTCCGAACAGTCCGAGGCCAGCCACCACGCATGCGTCTCGTCGCCGTAGGGCCGCAGGTCGACCGCGGCAACGAACTGCGCTGCACCCCGCGTGGGGCGCACCAGGCCCAGCCGCACCGCGCCGACGGCGCCCAACCGGGGTAACGCGGCGTCCAGGGCCGGCCCGTCGAGCGGTACCCCGAGGGTGAACAGCCCGATCAAGCGCGCCAATCTCAGCCGAGCGGAGTCGGTGTCCCCCAGCGCCTCCCGCGCCCGCTGCGCCACGACGCGACGCGCCGGCAGCGACTGCTCGCGATCCAGTGCGGCGGCGGCGAGCGGCCCCAACAGGTCACGGGCGCCGTCCACGGTGTACCCGGCCGAGTCGAGATCGGCGCGCAGCGCAGAGATCCCCGCCGGGTCGGCGATGGGGACACTGGTCGGCGCGCTCATGCCGACCCTGCTCCTGACACGGTGGTGACGGGCATCGAGGAGTCGACCCCCAACCCCAACTCGGACGGCGCCCGCCCGGCCGCGACCATCAGCGACCCGAGTGCCGCCACCATCGCGCCGTTGTCGGTGCACAGCCCCGGCCGGGGCACCCGTAGACGTACCCCGGCATCGGCACAGCGCTGTTCGGCCAGCGAGCGCAGCCTCGAGTTGGCCGCCACCCCGCCCCCGATCAGCAGGGTGTCGACGCCCTGTTCGCGGCAGGCGAGCAGCGCCTTGCGGGTGAGCACGTCGACCACGGCCTCGGTGAACGAGGCGGCGACGGCACCGACGTCCACCGGTTCACCGGAGTCCTCGCGATGCTCCACCCACCGGGCCACCGCGGTCTTCAGACCGGAGAACGAGACGTCGTAGCGGTGTCGTTCCTGATCGCGTGCCGAGGTCAACCCCCGCGGGAACGCGATCGCCGAACGCAGCGCCTCACCGCGTTCGGCCACGGCGGCGGTCGCGACGCGATCGATGTGCGGCCCACCGGGGAACGGCAACCCGAGCAACCGGGCGATCTTGTCGAAGGCCTCACCGGCGGCGTCGTCGATGGTGCGTCCCAACGGGATGATCTCGGCGGTCACATCGGGCACCAGCAGCAGCGAGGAATGCCCTCCCGAAACCAGCATGGCGATCGACGGTTGAGGCAGCGGGCCGTGCTCGAGGGTGTCGACCGCGACGTGCGCCGCCAGGTGGTTCACCCCGTACAACGGCACACCCAGCCCGAGCGCGAGCGCCTTGGCTGCGGCCACGCCCACGGTGAGCGCTCCGACCAGCCCCGGCCCCGACGTGACCGCCACGGCGTCCACGTCGGACACGCGAACCCCGGCCTGCGCACAGGCCCGCTCGATGGTCGGCACCATCGCCTCGAGGTGCGCCCGGCTGGCCACCTCGGGCACCACGCCGCCGAACCGGGCGTGCTCGTCCACCGAGCTGGCGATCGCGTCGACCAGCAGCACCCCGTCCCGCACCAGGCCGACCCCGGTCTCATCGCACGAGGTCTCGATGCCCAGGACCAGGCTCATCGCTTCTCCCCCAACGGCTCTCGCCGCCGCATCACCCAGGCGTCCCCACCCTCGGGCGCGTAGTAGCCGCGACGCACCGAGATCTGCTCGAACCCGAACCGGGTGTACAAGGCGATCGCGGCGACATTGGATGCCTCGACCTCGAGCATGACCGAGCCGACCCCGCGCCGGCCGGCCTCCGCCAGCAGCGCCGACAGCAATGCACCGCCCAGACCCTGCCCTCGCGCGGACGGCGCCACCGCCACGGTCTGCACGTCGCCTTGGCGATCGGTCACCATCAATCCGGCGTAGCCGAGCACCTGATCCCCGTCGAGAGCCGCGACGTACCAACGGCTCTGCGGGCGGGCCAACTCCGACCAGAAGGTCTCGGCGCTCCAGGCGGTGCCGCCGAACAACTCCGTCTCGAGGGCGGCGGCGCCCTCGAGATGCCACCACCGCAGCGGCACGAGCATCGACTCCACGCTCGGTTGCGACGTCGGTCGCGGCCTCGGTTGCGACGTCGGGTGCGAGCTCGTCATCACCGCACCCGCTTGCGCACGCCGGGGGCCACGGCGTCCGGACGGCGCAGATACATCGGCACCGGCTCGAGCACCTCACTGCGGGCCCGCATCGCGGCGGCGCAGCGCGCCACCGCCCCGGCGGCGACGTCCAGGTCAGCACCCTCGGGCGGCACGCCCAGCAGCTCCGGGTAGAGCTGGGCGCCGCGTCCGAACACCGCCATCCGCCCTGCCGCATCCGAGATCCGGCCGAGCAGGTCCGCCGGACGGTCGACAGCAGGCCCGCTCAACCGCTGGGGCATCACGCCGGCCTCGGGCTCGGTCCCAGCTCCGGCCCCAACTCCGGACCCGGATCGGTACTCGGCCCAGTACACCTCGCGCCGTCGGGCATCGGTGGCCACGACGAACGTCGTCCCCGGCTCGACCGCACCGGTCTCGATCAACTCGGCGGCCAGGGCATCCAGCGAGCACACCCCCAGCACCGGAACGCTCAGCACGTGGCCCAGCACGCGGGCGGTGACCAGACCGACCCGTAGCCCGGTGAACGGTCCGGGCCCGACGCCGACCGCGACCGCGCTCACATCGCTGATCGCCCGGTCGGCCTGGGTGAGCACCTCGGCGATCATCGGGGCCAGCCGCTCGGCATGGCGGCTCGCCAACTCCACCCGCTGTTCGGCGATCACGGTGACGGGCGCTGCGTCGTCCGCCCCCTGCGCGAGCGCCACCGTCACGGTGGCTCCGGAGGTGTCCAGGGCGAGGAGCAGGCTCACCCGACCGAGGTGGGAAAGCTGACGCCCTCCCACCGCTCGCCGTATCCGGAGATGGACACGTACCGGTTCTCGTCGCCGTCCATCGGCGCCATGTCGGCGGCGCCGTCGGCATCGCCGCGAGGACGGCGGATCAGCACCTCGAGCCGGTCCGGGGCCAAGTCCTCGACCAGGCCCTCACCCCACTCCACCACGGTCACCGAGCGGTCCAGCGAGGCGTCCAGGTCGAGCTCGTCGACCTCGGCCAGTGAGCCGAGACGGTAGGCGTCCACGTGCACCAGGTCGGCGCCCCCGACCAGCGAGGGGTGCACCCGGGCGATCACGAAGGTCGGGCTGCTGATCATCTCGCGCACGCCGAGCCCGGTGCCGATGCCCTGGGTCAGCGTGGTCTTGCCCGCCCCCAGGTCGCCGGTGAGCACGGCCAGGTCGCCGGGGCGGACCAGCAGCGCCAACCGGGCGCCGAGGATCCGCATGGCCTCGGCGGTCGGCACCACCAGATTGGCCCGTGCGGTCGGTGCAGCTCCCCGTTGGGCCTGCTCCGCACGATGCGCTCCTGACACGCCACCTCCTGAGGGACTGACGTCGTTCACGCCGTCGGACCTCGGCCCGGGCGACGACGTCGCAGCGAGGCAACCGTACGCCGAACCGGTGACGGCAGACGAACCCGGCGCGCGCCGTCCGGATCGGTTGCGGCGTCGATCAGCTGCAGCAGGTTGGCCGTGACCACCTCGGGGTGCTCGAGCATCAGCAGGTGGCCCCCGTCCGGCACCACGACATGCTCGGCCCTCGGCAGCAGCTCGGCGATCTCGGCACTGTGATCGGCCGGGGTGAGCAGGTCGTGGTCCCCCACGATCACCAGGGCCGGCACCATGGCCAGCGACGACAGTGCGGCACGCTTGTCGTGCGTCGAGAACGTCGGCAGGAAGTCGGAGATCACCTCGAGCCGGGTCGAGGCGATCATGTCGGCGGTGAAGCGCACCAGCGCGTTCGAGACCGGCGAGGCGTAGGAGTAGCGCCGCACCAACACGGTCTCGAGGTCGCTGACGATCCGTCGGCCCCGCTCGACCAGCCGTGGCGTCCGGATGAGGGCCTTGACGGTGGACGGGGCGAACCGCTGCAGCACCCGCCCCAGCCCGGCGATGCCGAAGTCGACGTCGTCCAGCCCGCCGGCACTGGTCGAGACCAACGCCACCGCGCGCACCCGGTCGGCGAACAACTCCGGACGGCGGTGGGCCAGCGACATCACCGTCATGCCCCCCATGGAGTGGCCGATCAGGATCAACGGCCCGGACGGCGCCACCGCCTCGATCACCTCGGACAGGTCCGATCCGAGCTGGTCGATGGTCGAGGATCCCGGCCGGCCGGAGGCAGAGCGGCCGTGGCCCCGCTGATCCCAGAACACCAGGCGCAGGTTGCGGCCCGGCTCGCGGCGCAGCTGCTGACGCTGGAAATGCCAGGAGTCCATGGTCAGCGCGTAGCCGTGGCTGAACACGACAGTCGGGTCCTGGCGACCCGGGGTGCCGATGTCCTCGACCTCGACGTGCAGCCGCACCGTGTCGTCGGCCAGCACGGCCCGGCCGGGGGTGTGCAGGCCGCCGTAGTCCTCACCATCCTCCGGCGGTGGGCCGAACGGCGGCAGCAACGGCCGCCCGACGGCGAGCCGCTCGGCGGCCACACCGAGTGCGGCCCCGACCCCCGCCGCAGCCAGACCGACCCCGAGCGAGACCAGTCCGACCTTGGCGCGGCGCACCTTCGGCCCCGTCGTGCTCGGCTCGGCGGGTTCGGTCACCGGAGGATTCTCTCAGGTGCGATCACTTCCCGGACGGCGGCCGGCAGCCGGCTCGCCACGTCACCGGCCGTGATCGGTCCGCCGCCGGACCCATCGGGCCGGCAGCCCGCCGCCAGCCGCGCCGCCCGACCGTGCACCAGGACCCCGGCACCCGCGGCCTCGAACGGGTCCAGCCCTGCGGCGAGCAAGGCGCCGATCACCCCGGCCAACACGTCCCCGGCCCCCGCCGTGGCCAGCCAGGCGGTGGCATCGGACTGGGCCGCGACCCGCTCCGGACGCTCCGACGCCGGATCCGCCGGCTGCACCACGAGCGTGGTCGCCCCCTTGAGCACCACGGTGGCCCCGGTGAGCTCGGCGGCGCGGCGGGCATGGCGCAGCGGGGCGGCCTCGATGACCTCTCGACTCGCCGGTTCGCCGAGCCGGACGAGCAATCGCGAGAGTTCCCCCGCGTGCGGGGTGAGCACCGTGTGGCGAACCAGGGGGCGACCCGCGAACTCGAGCGCGCCGGCGTCCAGCACCTTGGGGGTGTCATCGAGCAGGACGTCGCGGATCGCCTCGTACTGCTGCCGCAGGCCCGCGGACGGGATCCCGCTGCCGATCACCCAGGCGTCGATCCGATCGCTCGCCTCGACCCCGATCACGGTCTCCGGGTGGGCCGCGAGCACCGCGGCCGCGACCTCGGGCGGTCCGACATGGCGCACCACGCCCGCCCCGGCGCGCAGTGCCCCCCCGACGCCGAGCACGGCAGCGCCCGGAAAGCGGACAGAGCCCACCACCATGGCGAGCACCCCGCGGGTGAACTTGTGGTCGCGCACGCTCGGCTGGGGCCAGCACCGCGCGGCGTCGTCCGGCTGGAAACGCTGGACATCGGGCCCGGGCCAGCGCAACGAGCCGAACCCGAGGTCGACCAGCTCGACCCGGCCACACACCGACGTCGCAGGAGGCAGCAGCACACAGGGTTTGTAGGCCCCGAAGGTCACGGTGACGTCGGCCGTCACGTGCCGCGGGCGGTCGTCGCCATCGGCCGGCGGCAGCTCACCGGTGTCGGGGTCGACGCCACTGGGCAGATCGACGGCCACCACCACCGCGGACGGCGCGATCGCGGCCACCGCGCGCGCGGCGTCCTCGCGCAGACCGGGGGTGCCGCCGAGCCCGACGATGCCGTCGACGACGAGATCGGCCGACGCGAGCACGCCCGCCACGGCAGGGCCGTCCTCGCCGAACACGACCCGGCCACCCGCTGCCCGCAACGCCGCCAGGCCCGCCTGGTGCACGCGGCCGAGCGTCGCCAGCAGCACGGCGTCCACGCGCGCACCGCGGCGGGCCAGCCGCTGCCCCGCGTAGAGCGCATCGCCGCCGTTGTTGCCGGCCCCGACCAGCAGGACGACGCGACGCCCGCTCACACCGCCGGCGCGCCCGCGCAGTTCCCGGGCACACACCGCGGCAAGCCCCGCCGCCGCCCGCTGCATCAGGGCACCCTCGGGCACCTCGGCCAGCCGGATCTCCTCCGCCTGCCGGATGTCGGCCACCCGCCACGCCCGCAGCATGATCTGCCCTCTCGCTCGGCCCTACTCGCCCTCGGCGACCACCATGGCGCTGGCGATGCCCCCGTCGTGCGACATCGACAGGTGCAGCCGGACGACGCCCAACTCGGCCGCCCGTTCGGCGACCGAGCCGATGATGGCGAACTCGGGACGGGTGGCGTGCGGGCGCAGAATGGTGACGTCCTGCCAGCTCATGCCGACCGGCGCCCCCAACGCCTTGGCCAGGGCCTCCTTGGCGGCGAAGCGAGCCGCCAGGCTGAGGACGCCGAGCTCTCGCTCGGGCGCGGTGAACAGCCGTTCACGCAGCGCCGGAGTGCGCTCCAGGGTGCGCTCGAACCGGGCGATGTCCACCACGTCGATCCCGACACCGATGATCATGCTCGGGACGACCCTCCCGCTCGGTTCACTCGACGGTCACCGACTTGGCCAGGTTGCGCGGCTGGTCGACGTCCAGGCCCTTGGCGGTGGCCAGCTCGCAGGCGAACACCTGCAACGGCACCACGGCCAGCAGCGGCGAGAGCAGCACGGGCGACGCCGGGATCCGGATCACCTCGCTGGCGTAGGGCACCACGTCGTCGTCGCCCTCCTCGGCGATCACGATGGTGCGCGCACCGCGGGCGTTGATCTCCTGGATGTTGGAGACCACCTTGCCGTGCAGCGAGTGCGGCTCGTTCGGGGACGGCACGATCACGAACACCGGCTGGCCGGGCTCGATCAGCGCGATCGGCCCGTGCTTGAGCTCACCGGCCGCGAAACCCTCGGCGTGGATGTAGGCCAGCTCCTTGAGCTTGAGCGCACCCTCCATCGCCACCGGGAAGCCGACGTGACGGCCCAGGAAGAGCACCGAGCGGGTGTCGGCCATCCAGCGAGCCATCAGACGTACCTGGTCGAGGCCCTGCAGCACCTTGGCGATCTTGTCCGGCATGGCGTGCAGCTGGGTGAGCACCTCGCGGACCTCGTCCCGGCCCTTGGCGCCCCGCAGCTCGGCCAGGTAGAGCCCGAGCACGTAGCAGGCGGTGATCTGGGCCAGGAACGCCTTCGTCGAGGCGACCGCGACCTCGGGGCCGGCATGGGTGTAGAGCGCGGCGTCCGACTCCCGCGGGATGGTCGAGCCGTGGGTGTTGCAGACCGCGATCACCCGGGCGCCCAGGTCGCGCGCGTGCCGCACCGCCATGATCGTGTCCATGGTCTCGCCGGATTGCGAGATGGCGACCACCAGGGTGCGCTCGTTCACCACCGGGTCGCGGTAGCGGAACTCGTGAGCCAGTTCGACCTCGACCGGGATCCGGCACCAGTGCTCGATGGCGTACTTGGCCACCTGCCCGGCATAGGACGCGGTGCCACAGGCGATGACGACGATCTTGTCGACCTCCCGCAGCACGGCCTCGTCGATCCGCAGCTCGTCGAGCACCAGCCGGCCCGACGGGTCGGTACGTCCGAGCAGGGTGTCGGCCACCGCATGGGGCTGTTCGTGGATCTCCTTGGTCATGAAGTTCGGGTAGCCGCCCTTCTCGGCGGCCGAGGCGTCCCAGTCGACGTGGTAGCGCCGTCCCTGCACCGGATTGCCGTGGAAGTCGGTGATGGTCACCGTCTCCGGGGTGATCGTGACGACCTGGTCCTGACCGAGTTCGATGGCCTCGCTGGTGTGCGCGATGAACGCGGCGACGTCCGAACCGAGGTAGTTCGCGCCGTCCCCGACGCCGACCACGAGCGGGGAGTTGCGCCGGGCGGCGACCAGCTGGTGCGGGACGTCGGCGTGCACCGCCAGCAGCGTGAAGGCCCCCTCCAGGCGGCGGGCCACCGAGCACATCGCCTCGGCCAGGTCACCCTCGGCGGCGTAGGCGCGGGCCAGCAGGTGAGCGGCCACCTCGGTATCGGTCTGGCTGGCGAACTCCACACCCTGCGCGATCAGCTCGGCCTTGAGGGCAGCGAAGTTCTCGATGATCCCGTTGTGGACGACGGCCACGTCGCCGCCGGTGCCGATGTGGGGGTGGGCGTTGTCGTCGGTGGGGCCGCCGTGGGTGGCCCAGCGGGTGTGTCCGATGCCGGTCACCGAGTGCGGCAACGGCGCGTCCTCGAGCGCCTCGGTGAGCCGGGCGAGCTTGCCCGAGCGCTTGACCATCACCAGACCCTCGGGGGTGTGCAGGGCGACCCCGGCCGAGTCGTACCCCCGGTACTCCAGCCGGCGCAGACCACCCAGCACCACGTCCAGCGCCGTCAGCTCGGGGTTCGAGCCGGTGTATCCCACGATTCCGCACATGGGCGCCAGCCTACTTCGCATGTGGGAATGGCCACGGCCGGACGCCGACGCCCACCCGGGTGGGCGGGCACAATGCTCCGATGCCGCCGTACGTGGAGTTCGACCGCGCCGCCTGGCGGGCGTTGCGCGACGCCACTCCCCTGATGCTCGCCCAGCACGACCTGGACCGCCTGGCCGGTCTGGGCGATCGGGTCGACCTGGCCGAGGTCGAGGACATCTACCTGCCGCTGTCGCGGCTGATCGACCTGCACGTGGCCTCGGTGCGCGGCTTGCACGCCGCCACCTCACGCTTCCTGAAGGACGGCACGACGCCGACCCCGTTCGTGATCGGCATCGGTGGCTCGGTGGCGGTCGGCAAGTCCACCACCTCCCGACTCCTGCGCGAGCTGATCTCCTCCTGGCCGCGCACACCCTCGGTCGATCTGGTCACCACCGACGGCTTCCTGCGGCCGAACGCCGAGCTGGAGCGTCGAGGGTTGTTGCAGCGCAAGGGGTTCCCGGACTCCTACGACCGCAAGGCCCTGTTCGACTTCGTCACGAAGGTCAAGTCGGGCGCCGCCGAGGTACTGGCTCCGGTGTACTCCCACCTGACCTATGACGTCCTGCCCGACGAGCACGTGGTGGTGCGCCGGCCGGATGTCCTGATCATCGAGGGCCTGAACGTCCTGCAGCCGGCGCCCTACCTGCACGGAAACCATCATCGACACACCAGCGTGATGGCACTGAGCGACCTGTTCGACTTCTCGATCTACGTCCACGCCAAGACGTCGCACATCCGGCGCTGGTACATCGAACGATTCCTGCGGCTGCGGGAGACCGCGTTCGCCGACCCGGACTCCTACTTCCACCGCTACGCGGTGCTGGACGACGAGGCCGCCCGGGCCACGGCCGAGAGGCTGTGGGACCAGATCAACGAACCCAATCTGAGGCAGAACATCCGCCCCACCCGAGACCGGGCGCGCGTCGTCCTGATCAAGGGTGGCGACCACGGCGTCTCGAAGGTGCGATTGCGCAAGATCTGACCCGAGATGCGACAGCCGGTCAGAGCGACAAGCGTTCCTTGACCACGACGGCCAGGTCGTCGGCGATCCGGCGGGCCTGATCGGCGGCGCCGGCCTCGACCATCACGCGCACCAGCGGCTCGGTGCCCGAGGCGCGCAACAGCACGCGTCCGGTGCCGTCGAGCTCGGCCTCGGCCTTGGCGATCGCGGCGGCCAGCTCGGCGTCCAGGTTCTCGCCCCCGGCACGGGCCTTGTCGACGCCCTTGACGTTGACCAGCACCTGCGGCAGCCGCTGCATCACCGAGGCCAGATCGGCCAGGCTGCGTCCGGTCTGGGCTACCCGGGCCATCAGGTGCAGGCCGGTCAGCGTGCCGTCGCCCGTGGTGGCGTGGTCGAGCATGACCACGTGGCCGGACTGCTCGCCGCCCAGGGAGTAGCCGCCGCGGCGCATCTCCTCGAGCACGTAGCGGTCACCGACGCCGGTCTGGATGACCCTCACGCCCTCACGCTGCATGGCGAGCATCAGCCCGAGGTTGCTCATCACCGTGGCCACCAGGGTGTCCTCGCGCAGCGCCCCGCGGTCGCGGAACGCCAGCGCCAGCACGGCCATGATCTGGTCGCCGTCGACGTCGCGGCCCAGGTGATCGATGGCCAGGCAGCGGTCGGCGTCCCCGTCGTGAGCCAGGCCCGCGTCGGCGCCGTTGCTCACCACGGCGTCCCGCAGGTGTTCGAGGTGGGTCGAGCCGTAGCCGTCGTTGATGTTGCGCCCGTTGGGGTCGGCGCCGATCACGATCACCTCGGCACCGGCGGCACGCAGGGCGGCCGGCGAGGCGACGCTGGCGGCACCGTGGGCACAGTCGACGACGACCTTCAGGCCGTCGAGCCGGTACGGCAGGGTGGCGACCAGGCGATCGACGTAGTTGCCGACCGCCCCGGTCATCACGTGCACGCGTCCGACGTCGGCGCCGGTGGGGCGCGCCCAGTCCTCGCCCATGCGCCGCTCGATCTCGTCCTCGACGTCGTCGGGCAGCTTGTGCCCACCCTTGGCGAAGAACTTGATCCCGTTGTCGGGCATGGGGTTGTGCGAGGCCGACAACATGACGCCCAGGTCGGCGCCGGTGTCGGCCACCAGGGCCGCGACGGCAGGCGTGGGCACCACGCCGGCATCGCTGACGTCGACCCCGGCACTGGCCAGCCCGGCGATGACCGCCGCCGACAGGAACTCACCCGAGGCCCGCGGGTCACGACCCACCACGGCCGTGGGACGGTGACCGGCGAAGGCCCCGACCTCACCGAGAACGTGCGCCGCGGCAACAGCCAGGTCCAGCGCCAGCTCGGCGGTGAGATCGCGGTTGGCCAGTCCCCGGACACCGTCGGTGCCGAAGAGCCTCCCCACGATGGGTGGCCTCAGCGCTTGCTGTACTGCGGCGCCTTGCGCGCCTTCTTGAGTCCGGCCTTCTTGCGCTCCTTCACCCGCGCGTCGCGAGAGAGGAAGCCGGCCTTCTTCAGGGTGGGCCGGTTGGCGTCGTGGTCGATCGCGTTCAGGGCGCGAGCCACGCCGAGGCGCAACGCACCGGCCTGACCGGAGGTGCCACCGCCGTGGATGCGCGCGATGACGTCGAAGCGACCCTCGAGCTCGGTCACCTTGAACGGGTCGTTGACCAGCTGCTGGTGCACCTTGTTCGGGAAGTAGTCCTCGAGGGTGCGCCCGTTGATCTTCCAGGTGCCGCTGCCGGGAACCAGTCGCACCCGAGCGATGGCCTCCTTGCGGCGGCCGGTGGCGGCGCCGGGGGCCGTGATGCTGGACCCGCCACCGCGCAACTGCGGGGTGGAGGTGCTGTAGCTGCTCGGCGCGTTCTCGCCGTCGAGGACGTCGCCTTCTGGCGCGTCGATCTCGGGGGTGGTCTCGGCCACGATTCTCCTGGTCCTAACTGCTGACAGCGATTACTGGGCGACTTGGGTGATCTGGAACGGCTGTGGCTGCTGCGCCTGGTGCGGGTGCTCCGGACCGGCGTAGACCTTCAGCTTGCTGAGCTGGGCGCGACCGAGGGTGGTCTTCGGCAACATGCCGCGGACAGCCTTCTCCACGGCCCGCTCGGGCTTGGTGGCCAGCAGATCGGTGTACCGGGTGGCGGTCAGACCGCCGGGGTACCCCGAGTGCCGGTACGCGTGCTTCTGCTCGCGCTTGTTGCCCGTCAACGCGACCTTGTCGGCGTTGATGATGATCACGAAATCGCCGGTGTCCACGTGGGGGGCGAATGTCGGCTTGTGCTTACCACGAAGCAGCGTGGCCGCCTGGACGGCGAGCCGACCGAGGACGACGTCGGTCGCGTCGATGACATGCCAGCGACGTTCGACGTCGCCCGGCTTGGGGGTGTACGTGCGCACGGTCGTACCTTCGTCCTCGTTCGGATGTCTGCGTTCGATAGCGCCCGAGTGTCGGTTCTCGCAGTGGGGGATAGGTCCCCAGGTCAGTACCGACGGGCGGATACCACAACGACCCGAAAGGTTACCGGCGCGCCGTCGGGGGGTCAAAACGCGTCCCCGTAGCATGCAGGCCATGGCCTCGGACTACGCAGAGCGACGAAGCGACTACGACATTTTGGTGATCGGCTCCGGGCCGGGGGGACAGAAGGCGGCGATCGCCGCGGCCAAGCTGGGACGGCGCGTGGGGGTGGTCGAACGCCGCGCGATGGTGGGCGGGGTGTGCATCAACACCGGCACCATCCCCTCCAAGACGCTGCGCGAGGCCGTGGTCTACCTGACCGGCATGAACATGCGCGACCTCTACGGCCAGAACTACCGCGTCAAGCAGGACATCACGGTCACCGATCTGCTCGCCCGCACCCAGCACGTCATCGGCCGCGAGATCGAGGTGATCCGCAGCCAGCTCTCGCGCAACGGGGTGGACCTGCTGCACGGCACGGCCCGCTTCCTGGACGAGCGCACGGTGTTGGTGCACGGGGACGACGAGACCGAGCGGCGGGTGATCGCGAACAAGTTCGTGATCGCGACCGGCACGCATCCGGCCCGGCCGAGCACGGTGGCCTTCGACGACGTCCGGATCCTGGACTCCGACGGCATCCTGCACCTGAAGTCCATCCCCCGATCGATGGTCGTGGTCGGCGCCGGGGTGATCGGCATCGAGTACGCCTCCATGTTCGCCGCCCTGGGCTCGCGGGTGACGGTGGTCGAATCCCGCGATCGGATGCTCGACTTCTGCGACGCCGAGGTGGTCGAGGCGCTCAAGTTCCACCTGCGCGACCTGTCGGTGACCTTCCGGTTCGGCGAGACGGTCTCCTCCGTGGAGGCCAACGAGAACGGCACCATCACCACGCTGGCCAGCGGCAAGAAGATCCCGGCCGACACCGTCGTGTACTCCGCCGGTCGTCAGGGCGCCACCGACGCGCTCGACCTGGCCAAGGCCGGCCTGACCGCCGATTCGCGCGGCCGGATCTCCGTCGGGCCGAACTACCTCACCGATGTCCGGAACATCTACGCGGTCGGTGACGTGATCGGCTTCCCGGCGCTGGCCGCGACGTCGATGGAACAGGGTCGGCTGGCGGCCTATCACGCGTGCGACGAGCCGGCCAACTCCCTGGTCTCGTTGCAGCCGATCGGCATCTACACCATCCCCGAGATCAGCTACTGCGGTCAGACCGAGGACGAACTGACCGAGTCCTCGATCCCCTACGAGGTGGGGATCTCGCGCTATCGCGAGCTGGCGCGCGGGCAGATCATCGGGGACTCCTACGGCATGCTCAAACTGCTGGTGTCCAGCCGGACCCGGCGGCTGCTCGGGGTGCACGTCTTCGGGTCACAGGCCACCGAACTGGTGCACCTGGGGCAGGCGATCATGACCTGTGACGGCACCGTCGACAACCTGGTCGACACGGTGTTCAACTACCCGACCCTGTCCGAGGCGTACAAGGTGGCCGCCCTGGACGCCGCGAACAAGATGCGTGCCCTGGAGCGCTTCGGCGTCTAGCCGAGGTCCGAAGCTCCGGGGGGGCTCGGCTACCCTCGCCCGGTGCCGCAGACCCAGAACGCCGCCCGCCGCCATCGCGAAGGGCTGGCCTGGGCGTTCCTCGGAGTGGTGCTCTTCTCGTTCTCGCTGCCGATGACCAAGGTGGCCGTCACCGGGTTCAGTCCCTATCTGACCGCCACCGGACGCGCCGTGATCGCGGGAGTGCTCGCCGTCGTCCTGTTGCAGGTCAGGAAGGTGCCCTTCCCCGACCGCCGGCACCTGCCCGGACTGTTGATCACGATGCTGGGGGCGGTGTTCGGCTGGCCGATCCTGCTCGCCCTGGCGCTGGAGCGCACCACGTCGGCCCACGCCGCCGTGGTCGCCGCGTTCATGCCGCTGACCACGGCCCTGATCGCCGTGCTGCGCACTCACGAGCGGGTGACCCGGCAGTTCTGGGCCGCCGCTGGGCTGGGGACGGCGGCCCTGGTCGCCTTCGCGCTCTCGCGCGGTGGTGCCGCGGACGGCGACCTGATCGCCGATCTGTTGGTCGCCGGCGCCGTGGTCGCGTCGTCCTGGTGTTACGTCGAGGGGGCCTCGGTGGCCGCGGCGATGCCCGGCTGGCAGGTGATCTCCTGGGTGTGCGTCCTCGCCCTGCCGATCACCGTGCCCGCCTCGGCGCTGATCTGGCTGCTCACGCACGCCTCCTACTCCCCCGGGCCGGCGGCCTGGAGCTCGCTGGTCGGCATCGGGGTGTCCTCGATGTACCTGGGCTTCTTCGCCTGGTACCGCGGCCTCGCCCTGGCCGGGTCGGCCCACGGCGGGCAGGTGCAACAGCTGCAGGCGCTGCTGACCCTGGGCTGGTCGGCCTGGCTGCTGGACGAGCACGTCACCTGGGCCATGGTGGCCGCCGCCGCGGCGGTGATCGGCGCGGTGATCTGGGCCCAGCGCTCGCGCGCCACCCGATCTCAGCGCTCGCGCGCCACCCGGGCCTCGTCCCAGATCGGCTCGGTCGAGTCGTAAACCTCGCCGTCGGCGCCGAAGACCAGGAACCGGTCGAAGCCCCGGGCGAACCACCGGTCGTGGGTCACCGCGATCACCGTGCCCTCAAAGGCCTCCAGCGCCATCTCGAGGGCCTCGGCCGAGTGCAGGTCCAGGTTGTCCGTGGGCTCGTCCAAGAGCAGCAGCGTGGCGCCTGACAGCTCCAGGAGCAGGATCTGCAGCCGCGCCTGCTGCCCACCGGACAGCGAGTCGAATGTCTGCTCACTCGCCCGGGCCAGCTCGTAACGGTCCAGAGCGCGAGCCGCCTGTTCCCGTGGCATACCGGGGCGGTGGTCGGTCCCCCGGTGCAGGATCTCGAGCAGGGTGCGGCCACGCAGCTCGGGATGGTCGTGAGTCTGGGCGAACCAGCCCGGACGGACCCGTGCCCCCAGTTTCGCCCGGCCGGTGTGGTTCACCGCCGCGATGGGCACCTCGTCGACCGGACGGTGCTCGACGTCCGGATCGCTGCCGCCGGCGGCGAGCAGCCGCAAGAAGTGGGACTTGCCCGATCCGTTCGAGCCCAGGACGGCGAGCCGCTCACCGAACCAGATCTCGACATCGAAGGGCTTCATCAGACCGGTGAGTTCGAGCCGTTCGCAGACCACGGCGCGTTTGCCGGTGCGACCACCGCGCAGCCGCATCGTCACCTTCTGCTCGGCCGGAACCTGTTGCGGTGGGCCGGCTTCCTCGAACTTGCGCAATCGGGTGAGGGCAGCCTGATAGCGCGAGGACATGCCGTCGTTGTACTCGGCCTTCACCCGCAGCGTCGTCACCAGCGTCTTCAGTTTCAGCAGTTCCTCGTCCCAGCGACGGCGCAGCTCCTCGAGCCGGGAGTTCCGCTCCGCCCGGGCCACCGGGTACGTGGCGAAGGAGCCACCGTGCACCCAGGCGCTCGCCCCCACCGCGGTCGGCTCCAACGTGACGATGTGGGTCGCCGCCTGCGAGAGCAGTTCGCGATCGTGCGAGACCAGCAGCACCGTCTTGGGCGTCTCACGCAGTCGCTGTTCGAGCCAGCGCTTGGCCGGCACGTCGAGAAAGTTGTCGGGCTCGTCGAGCAGCAGCACCTCATCCGGCCCCCGCAACAGGGCCTCGAGGGCGAGCCGCTTCTGCTCCCCACCCGACAGGGTGTCCAGCGAACGGTACTGACACCGGGTGAACTCGATCCCCAGCGCCGCCACGGTGCACACATCCCAGAGCGTCTCGGCGTCGTAGCCGCCGACATCGGCCCAGTCGGCCAAGGCCTGGGCGTAGCGCAGCTGGGTGGGCTCGTCGTCCGTGGTCATCATGGCCAACTCGGCGGCTTCGAGCGACGCCGCGGCGTCCCGGATCCGTTGCGGCGCAAGCGAGGTGAGCAATCCGCGCACGTCAGTGATCACACCGGCCCCCTCGCCATGCCCGGCCGCCTCGCCATGCCCCCCGGCCTCGCCCCGCAGCTGCCCGATGAACTGGCGCATCACCCCGAGTCCCCCGCTGCGGGTAACCGCCCCACCGTGAGCGTCCAGATCGCCGGAGATGATCCGCAGCAAGGTGGTCTTGCCGGTCCCGTTGGGGCCGACCAGCGCCACGGTGGCGCCGTCCCCGACCCGAAAGCTCACCTCGTCGAGCAGCGGCCGGCCGTCCGGCAGCGCGAACGAGACGGCGTTGACCTCGACGTGTCCCATGCCGATCAGTCTGCAGCCCGGTGCGGTGTTCCTACCATCGGATATGGCCCCAGCCGCTTCCCGCCGTCCGGTCGCAGACCCAGCCGCCGGGTGTGCCCCCGCCGCGCCCGTGCTCGTCACCCACGCCGCGACCCCCGATCGCTGGCCCGACCTGCAGACCGTCATGACCACCACCGGCGACTCGGGACGCTGTTGGTGCCAGTGGTTCCGCTGCAGCACCGCCGACTGGCAGGGCCGAGACCGCTCCGATCACCGCACGCAGCTGCGAGCGCAGGTGGACGAGCAGTCTCCGCCGGGCGTGATCGGCTACCTGGACGGCGAGCCGGTGGCCTGGTGCGCCCTGGCCCCGCGGCCGAGTTACCTGCGGTTGCGCCGCTCACGCAAGCTCACCCTGGCGGGCGTGGCCGACGATCTGGACGACGACACGATCTGGTCGGTGACCTGCTTCGTCGTCCGCGCCCCGTTCCGTCGGCACGGCCTGTCCCGGCGACTGCTGGAGACGGCCGTCATTTTCGCCGCGGACCACGGCGCGCGCATCGTCGAGGGCTACCCGGTCGACCTCGCCCAGCGGACCACGATCGCCGGCGCGGAGCTCTTCGTCGGCACCCTGACCACCTTTCTCGCCGTCGGGTTCACCGAGGTCGGCCGCTCGGCCCCGGCCCGTCCGGTGGTCCGACGATCGGTGCCCTGACCAGCTCAGGCTGGCTCGACGAGCAGGTTGACCATGTCGACCACGGGCACGTACCCGATCCGCTGGTAGATCGCGTTGGACGTCGGA
Organism: Kineosporiaceae bacterium; assembly: GCA_016713225.1. NCBI lineage: Bacteria > Bacillati > Actinomycetota > Actinomycetes > Kineosporiales > Kineosporiaceae > Kineosporiaceae bacterium. Next base: position 957,078 of record JADJPO010000002.1, on the reverse strand, counting down.
TTCGCCTGGTCGGTGAACAGGCACACCCGCGCCCCGGTCTCGTCCAGCTCGCGCGACAACACGTCCACCATCGCGGTGGCGTATCCCTGGCCACGATGCTCGCCCGGGGTGTACACCGGCCCGATCCGCACCACCCCGAAGCTCGGCGGACTCGCCTGTGTCAAGTGAACCGGGGTCCCGACAGGGTCCTCCCAGAGCCACACCCGATGGTGTTCGATCCGCCTGAGCACCTGCTCCTCGGTCAACTCGGCATCGTGCGCCACCCCCTCCCCCGGACGCCGCCCGGCCTGCTCGTCGGCGGACGCCCCGAACGAAGCCAGCCACTCGGTGACCAGGGGCACGTCGTCAGCACCAGCCAACCGCCGGGCTCCTCGCACCACCCGGCCCCCGTCGCCGTCGCCGACCTCGGATCCGCCGACCTCCGATTCGCCGACCTCCGATTCGCCGACCTCGACGCCACCGGCCGCAAGCTGAACCGGCCGATACTCGAACAGCCTGGTGTGCACCTGTTCTCGCACCGTTCCGCCGATCAGCCGCGCGATCTCGTCGGCACACACCCGGACCGTCGGCAACGACCCGTTGACGCCACACACGCTGCCGACGATCACCTCACCCCGCTCGACCAGCGACCGGGCCAGCTGCACCGCCGCCTCATCGGGCATCGGCATCACGTACAGCGGGTACGGCGCGAAGGGCGCTGTCCGCATGCCCACGCCTGCGATCGGGGAATCGGCATCGCGTCCCCGATCGTGCCGCGCCACGACCCACCACCGGGTGAACGGCAGGTCACTCGAGCTGCCCTGGGCCGAGTCAGCGGCTACCGAGGCCGTCTCCGCGGCGATCGCGGCGGTCACGGTAGCGACCACTGTGCCCAGTAAGGGATCAGCCGCCAAGTGTGCCCCAGCCACGGCAAGAAACGCCTCGGGATCGGCCATGAACTCCAAGGTGGTCACGCCGCGAGCATCTCGAGAAGCAGGACCGGAGTGCCACCGCGTTTCATGCGGCGCCGAGCGCCACGGAGCAACCCCTTCGGTTGCGCGTCTGGCACGGCTCCGGTCACCGATCCGCTCACCGATCCGGTCACGCCCCTGGTCATGCCGCCGGTCGACCGTCGCGCACGACGGACTCCCGACGCCACTCGCGCGTCAGGTCGCACAAGGCGCCCACGGCGTAGCCCAGGTCGAGGGGCTCCCCCGCCCAATGGCACGGAGGCTCCCCGACGACGCTGTTCCCCAGAGCCTCGGGCAACGCCGCACCCGGCCGGTGCAACGTCGGCCGCTCAGCCGGTGGCACGTCGGCCAGCTCGGGGACGGCGGGGAGCTCCTCACCGTGCGAGCCGTGCACTCGTGCCCGACCGTCGACGATCACGATGTGCAGACCGAGCTCGTGCACCTCCCCGTGATGCCACCGGCAGAGCAACACCAGGTTGGACAGGTCGGTTCGGCCCCCGTCCGCCCAGTGGACGATGTGGTGGGCATCAACCCACCGGCGCTCGGTACAGCCAGGGAACACACATCCGCGGTCTCGCGACTGCAGGGCGCGGCGCTGCCGCCGGGACACCACCCGACGCGCTCGACCGACATCCAACGGCGACCCGTCAGTACGGAGCAGCACAGCCTGAAGCGTTGCGTCGCAACCGATCCGACGAAGCACGTGACCGGAGAGCCGCTCGCCGTCCGGCATCAGTTCACCGATCTCGAACGGTTCGGGATCGCGCCCCGCAGCGAGCACCTCGGCATCCACCTGGATGCTCAGCAGGTAACGGTCCGCAGCGGCCCGGGCCTGGTGTCCGTGCGCGAGGAACGACTCCGCGACCCTGACGAGTCCCTGCCCGAGCCGACCCGGCAGGCACCCGGAGACGTAGGACCGCCGACGCGACCGCGCCATCGCCGACCACATGGCGCACCCATCCCGAACGTCCGCGCCGTCCCTCGAGGACCTCGACCCCGCCGAAGAGTCACTCGACGCACCGGCCACCAGCGCAGCATCATCGTCGCCGTCCTCACCGGCGCCCGCAGCGTCGCCGCCGTCCTCGTGATCGTCATGATCGTCGTCCGCGGCATCCGGATGCAGCTCGGCGTCGGCCGGCGATGCGACGTCCAGCGCCTGCACCACCAGCGCGGCATCCTCCGGCGTCAACACCAGCCGCAGCTCGACCCGCCCATCCGGCAGGTAGCGCCGGTGCACCTCACCGATCACCGGCGCCGACTCGGCGTCGGAGGAGTCCTTGCCCGCACCATCGCCCTCAGCGCCATGGTCGGTGGCGCGGCGATAGCCGGCCGTGATCCGTTCGACGTGCGTGGCGGTTCCGGATTCGGCCAGGTCGAGCCACATCCCCTCGTCCTGGGGCGTGGCGACCCGGGTCACCGCTCGCACCTTGGAGTACGACACCCGGCCGGCGGCGAAGGCCTCGGCGATCAGCGGTAACCCCTCCAGCGACCGCGCCACCCGGACCTTCTCGCGGGCAGCGTGCAGTGAGATGCCGCAACGCCACGAGAGCCAGTGGGCACACGAGCGTACTCCGGCACCCGCCCACCCCTCACGGCGATCGAAGGCACCGAGCAGCCGCAGGAACCACGCCTCGAGAGCGAACAGCCTCGAGGCACACGCGACCAGATCTCGCTCCAGCTGCGCGAGCGGCAGGTCGTCCAACTCGGCGGCACCCATCGTGTCCCCTCCCGACAGTCATTCATCGAACATCAGTTCGATGATGTCATCAGGGTCCGACACGTACCTCTACGCATCCAGGTGGCGACCATGAGTCATGAATCCTCGGGCAACGTCGGCCTTCTGCCGGCGCGGACGTCCCAGCTGGGACGTCCGGCCCCACCTCCGCTCAGCCATGGCAGGGCCGGGCAGGGCAGGTGACCGTCTCCTTCAGCGACGGACCGACGGCATCATGGGGACATGACCAGCGATATCCGGGCCGTCTACCTCGCCACCGCAACACACGTCGTCCAGGTGATCGACCGACCGACGATCGGCGAGCGGTGGGATCAGCCCAGCGCGCTCGACCGGATGAGCATCGGCGACCTCACCGCGCATCTGTGCCGCTCGATCCAGCTGGTCGCGGCGTTCCTGGATGCCGCAGAGCCGGACGCCGGGGATCCGGTCACCCCGCAGGCCTACATCGGTGACCTCATCGGCCTGGACGACCTGGACTCGGCGGTGAATGCCGGCATCCGCGACCGCGCCCGGCAGGACGGCAGCGTGGGGTACACGGCAACGGTGGACGCCGCCCGCCGCACCCTCCAGGCCCTCGGCACCAGGCTGCCCGGCGTACCCGCCGAGCGGCGCGTCACCGTCTTCGCCGGGCGATCGATGCTGGTGGACGACTTCCTGCGAACCCGACTGGTCGAGTTCGCGGTGCACCTGGACGATCTGGCCGCCAGCCTCGGGGACGACATCTCCGCCCCGCCCGAGGCCCTCACCGAGGCCCTCGCCGTGCTGCTCGGGGTCGCGCGACACCGCCACGGGGACCTTGCCGTGGTGCGGGCGCTCGCCCGGCCGGAGCGGGACGTGGTCGACGCGCTGCGGGTGTTCTGATCGCCGCCGATCGCCACGGATCGTCGTGGACCGCCACGGACCGCCACGGACCGCCACGGACGGCCGTGGACCACATCGATCACGAACCCGAGGGTCTCGTCGCCGCCGCACCCCCTTCTCGGCCTCGACGGCGAGGAACACCACGCTCGAGGCCAGCAGGCAGAACGCCAGTTCGCCCGGCGTCAGCGGCTGCGTCGAGAAGACCGAGTTGAACAGCGGCACGTACAGCAGGGCCAACTGAGCGATCACGGACCCCAACACCGTGAGCAGCAGCCACCGGTTCGACCACCAGCCCAGGGTGACGATCGAGAGTCGCTCGGAGCGGATCGCCAGCACGTGTCCCAGCTGCGAGAACGTCAGCACGGTGAACACCATGCTCTGCCAGTGCGCTCCCCTCGCCTGCGCGTAGGCCTGCACCGCCAGACACACCCCACCCATGAGCAGCCCGACCCACAGCAGGTGTTGCCACATCCCGCGGGCGAACACACTCTCGGAGACCGGGCGCGGCGGCCGGCGCATGACGTCCGCCTCGGCCGGTTCACGGGCCAGCATGATTCCGGGCAGGCCATCGGTGATCAGGTTGACCCACAGGATGTGGATCGGCAGTAGCGGCAGGGGCAACCCGAGGAACGGCGCCAGGAAGATCAGCCAGATCTCCGCCGAGTTGCCGGTCATCGCATACTTCACGAACTTGCGGATGTTGTCGTAGATCCGCCGCCCGTCGCGGACGGCATGAACGATCGTGGCGAAGTTGTCGTCCAGCAGCACCATGGCCGCTGCCTCGCGCGCCACATCGGTGCCGCCACGACCCATGGCCACACCGATGTCGGCCCGTTTCAGCGCCGGGGCGTCGTTGACACCGTCCCCGGTCATGGCGACCAGTTCCCCGCGTGCCTGCAGTGCGCGCACGATGCGAATCTTCTGGGCCGGGTCGACCCGCGCGAACACCCGGACGGCGCGCAACCGCTGGGCGAGCGCGGCGTCGTCCAGCCGGGTCAGTTCCGGCCCGGTGATCACCTGGTCGTCGCCGCCGGACGGCGCGCAGATCCCGAGCCGGGCGGCCACCGCCACGGCTGTGGCCGGGTGGTCGCCTGTGATCATCATCGGCGTGATGCCGGCGGCCCGACACTCGGCGACGGCGTCGTGTGCCTCGGCGCGGGGCGGATCGAACAAGGCGATGAGCCCGAGCAGGGTCAGGTCGCGTTCCGGATCACTGTGCCGGGTGTCGTGCGGGTCGCGGCGTTCGGCGACGGCCAGAACCCGCATCCCGTCACCGGCGAGTGCCCGCACACGATCCTCGAACGCCCGACGATCGTGCTCGTCCAGCGGTCTCGGGCCGTCAGCACTGCGAAGGCTCGTGGCCCGGGCGAGCACCGCCTCGGGCGCCCCTTTCACGCACACCCACACGCCGTCCACGCCGTCCAGGCGGTGGCTGGTGGACATCAGCTTGCGGTCGGAGTCGAAGGGCACCTCGCCGCAGCGTGGATACCTCCGCCGCAACGCCGCCACATCGATCCCGGCCCTCAGCGCAGCCTCCACCAGAGCCACCTCGGTGGGCTCACCCACAACCACAGCCGTCGCCTCGGCGTCGTTGCACAGGACCGCGACCTGCAGGATCGCCGCATGCACGGAGTCCTCCGGCGCCCGGTCGTCAGCGGCCTGCAGCGCCTCGACGCGCATCCTGTTCTCGGTGAGGGTGCCGGTCTTGTCCGAGCAGATCGTGGTGATCGATCCCAACGCCTCCACCGCGGGCAGCCGCCGGATCAGGGCGTTCTGGCCCACCAGCCGATAGGCACCCAGGGCCAGCGAGATGGCCACCATCGCCGGCAACGCCTCGGGGATCGCCGCGACGGCCAGGCTGACCGCGGTCAGGAACATCAGCGTCGGGTCTTCCCCGCGCAGCAGGCCGGCAGCGAAGACGACGACACAGATGGCCAGCACCAGCACGGCCAACCAGGTGCCGAGTCGTGCCAGGCGACGCTGTAGCGGGGTCCGCTGGGTCTGGGTGGCCCCCAACAGCTGGGCGATGCCGCCGAGCTCCGTGTGCTGACCGGTCGCCACCACCAGGCCCACCCCGCGGCCGGCTGCCACGGTCGTCCCCTTGAACGCCATGTTCGTACGGTCCGCCACCGGCAACTCGACTCGTTCGAGCGTGTGGCTGCCCTTCTCCACGGCAACCGATTCCCCGGTCAGCGCTGCCTCGTGGGTCGCCAGCCGTGCCGCGTCCACCAACCGGACGTCCGCCGGGACGACGTTGCCCGCCTCCAGGAGCACCAGGTCACCGGGCACCACCTCATGCGACGGCACCTGCACCGGACGACCGTCCCGGCGCACGGTCGCCGCGGGAGCGGCCAGGCTCCGCAGCGCGACCATGGCGCGCTCGGCGCGGTACTCCTGCACGACACCCAGCGTGGCGTCCAGCGCCACGATGATCATGATCGCCACCGTGTCGGCCACCTCGCCGACGATGCCCGAGATCACCGCAGCGACGATGAGCACCAGGATCATGAAGTCCGCGAGTTGGCCCGCCACCATGCGCCCCAGGCCACGGGCGGGGATCTCGGGTAGCGCATTGGGGCCGTGGCGGGCCAGGGCGTCGGTGGCGGCCACGGGGCTCAGACCCAGATTCAGGTCGGTGTCCAGGTGCCGCACGAGCTCGTCCACCGGCCACCCGTGCCAGAGGCGGGTGGCCGGTTCCGGCAGGTCCTGCGGCTGCACCGTCAGCCTCGGTACGGCCCGATCAGGGCCAGGTCGGCCTCGCTCAGCCGCTCGGACGCCGAGGCGAGCTGGTGCCAGTAGGGATAGGCCAGGTGCGGTCGGCTCACCTGCTCCAGCCGGGCAACCTCCTCGGCCGACAGCTGAAGCGCCGCCGCGGCCAGGTTGTCGGCCAGCTGCTCCTCGGTGCGCGCACCGATGATCACCGACGAGATCGCCGGTCGGGTCAGCACCCACGCCAACGCCACCTGCGCCGCGGACACCCCGTGCGCCGCGCCGATCTCGACCAGCGCATCGACGATGTCGTAGAGCTGCTCGGTGTCGGGCACCGGTGGCTCACTCCACTCGGTCAGGTGTCGCGCGCCCTCCGCGGGCTGGACGCCGCGGCGATACTTGCCACTCAACAGGCCGCCGGCCAGGGGCGACCACACCAGCACGCCAAGACCCTGATCGATCGCCAACGGCAGCAGTTCGCGTTCGACATCGCGGGTCTGCAGCGAGTAGTGAATCTGCTGGGACACGTACGGCGCCAGGTGTTCTCGCGCCGAGACGGCCAGCGACTTCATCACATGCCACGCCGAGAAGTTGGAGCACCCGACGTAACGCACCTTGCCCGAGCGCACCAGATCGTCCAGCGCCGACAGGGTCTCCTCGACGGGCGTGCGACCATCCCACTCGTGCACCTGGTACAGATCGATGTGATCGACCTTCAGCCGCCGCAGGCTGGCCTCGCAGGCCCGCACCAGGTGATGGCGTGACAAGCCGGCATCGTTGGGACCCGGCCCCATGGTGAAGCGCGCCTTGGTCGCCACCAGGACGCCGTCGCGGCGGTCGGCGGACAGCCCACCGAGCACCTCACCGACGATCTGCTCCGAGAGGCCGTCGCTGTAGACGTCGGCGGTGTCGATCAGGTTGACCCCGGCGTCCAGGCAGGCGTCGACCATGCGCCGGGCCAGATCGAGACCCACCGCGCCGGTCAGGGCGAAGACGCCCTTGCCACCGAAGGTCATGGTGCCCAGGCTGATCGAGGACACCTGCAGGCCGGACCGGCCGAGATAGCGATATTCCATGTCGCAAACTACCGCGCCACCGGGCAGATCTCAGAGCGTCCGGACGGCGCGCGCCCGGACGGCGCGATCGGCCAGCTGCGCGTCGTCCGGGTAGCCGACCTCTTCGAGCACCAGGCCCTGGGGCGGCACCACCGTCACACCGCTGTCGCGGGTGCGGGCGGCGAGGACGGTTGCCAGCCAAGCCGGCTCACGGCGACCTTGCCCGACAACCAGGGCACCTCCGACCAGTGCCCGCACCATCGAGTGACAGAACGCATCGGCCACCACCCGCGCCACGACCAACTCGCCGTCGTCGGACGGCTCGCGCGACCAGGAGTACTCGAGCAGCGTCCGCACCGTCGTGGCGCCCTCACGGCGTTTGCAGAATGCGGCGAAGTCTCTGAGCCCCACCAGGTTCGCGCAGGCGGCGTTCATCGCGGCAAGATCCAACCCGGTGGACGGCGCCCGCACCGCCAGGACGTCGTGCCGCCGCAACGGCGGCGCGCCGACGGCGGCGTCGGTCACGCGGTAGGCGTATCGACGCCAGATCGCCGAGAACCGCGCATCGAAACCGGACGGCGCGACCCGCACGCCGTGGACGCGCAGGTCGGGCGGCAGCACCCCGCGCAAGGCCCGCAGCAGGGCGTCCTGCGGGGTGAACGTGGAGCGGCCCGGCACCGCCCGCCAGGCGTCGTCCGGCAGGTCGAGATGCGCGACCTGCCCCCGGGCGTGGACCCCGGCATCGGTGCGACCGGCGACCACCAGGCCCAGTGGGTCGGGCAGCCGCAGCACCTGGGCCAAAGCCAGACCGAGCACGCCCTGCACCGTGCGTCGACCGGGTTGGGCGGCCCAGCCCGAGAAGGCGGAACCGTCGTACCCCAGATCGAGCCGCAGGCGCAGGAGCGTGCTCGGCGTGTGCTCGGGTGGTGCGGTGCTCGTCAGTCGTCCTTGGACTTGCCGGCCTCGACGAAGCCGGCCTCCTCGGCCGCCGACGCGGTGCGGAAGTAGACCTCGGCGACGGTCTTGTCGTACCAGGGCGAGGCCGGGGTGTGGAACTTCATCGAGTCCCGGTTCCCCTTGACCAAGAAGCCCTCCGGCGCCTCGCCACCGTCCAGCGGCAGTCGCGACTCCGGGCCGTAGGGGCCGGACTCGACGCCCTCCGACGCGGTGTCGGCCGCGGGCGGCTCGACGTCGGTGGGGTCGAGCGCGACGTCCTCGGCCGGTGCCTCGGTCGCCTCGGCGGCCTTGTCGGCCTTGTCGGCCTTTGCCTTGTCGGCCTTCGGCTTGTCGGCCTTCGGCGTCTTGGCGGCTCGCTTGGTGGCTGCCTCGGCCTCCTTGACGGTGGCCTGCTTGGCGGTCATCGGCTCCAGGACCAACTCGATGACGGCCATCGGGGCGTTGTCGCCCTTGCGGCTGCCGATCTTGGTGATCCGGGTGTAGCCGCCGGGACGCTCGGCCATCTTCGGGGCGATCTCGGTGAACAGCTCGTGCACCACCGACTTGTCACGCACCACCGTGAGCACCCGCCGACGCGCGGCGAGATCGCCGCGCTTGGCGAAGGTGATCAGGCGCTCGGCGAGCGGACGAACCCGCTTCGCCTTGGCCTCGGTGGTGGTGATGCTGCGGTGCTCGAACAGCTGCGTGGCGAGGTTGGCCAGGAGCAGCCGCTCGTGAGCCGGTCCACCACCCAGACGCGGACCCTTGGTGGGCGTGGGCATGTCGGTCGTTCTCCTTGCTCAGGCGATCACGGGGATCAGCGGGTCATGAAGAGCTGGGGCTCAGAGCTGCTCGTCCTCGGCGAAGGACATGTCGTCGTCCGCACCGAAGCTGTCGACCACCAGCGCCGGGTCGAACCCGGGCGGGGAGTCCTTGAGCGCCAAGCCCATACCGTGCAGCTTCGCCTTGACCTCGTCGATCGACTTGGCGCCGAAGTTGCGGATGTCGAGCAGGTCGGCCTCACTGCGGGCCACGAGCTCGCCCACGGTGTGGATGCCCTCGCGCTTGAGGCAGTTGTAGGAGCGGACCGTGAGGTCGAGCTCCTCGATCGGCAGGGCCAGGTCGGCCGCCAGGGCGGCGTCGGACGGCGAGGGGCCCATGTCGATGCCCTCGGCCTCGACGTTGAGCTCACGGGCCAGGCCGAACAGCTCGACCAGCGTCTTGCCGGCCGACGCCATGGCGTCACGCGGCTGGGTCGAGGGCTTGGTCTCGACGTCCACGATCAGCCGGTCGAAGTCGGTGCGCTGCTCGACGCGGGTGGCCTCGACCTTGTAGGTGACCTTCAGCACCGGCGAGTAGATCGAGTCGACCGGGATCCGGCCGATCTCGGCCTCGCCGGACTTGTTCTGGTTCGCCGAGACGTAACCGCGACCGCGCTCGACGGTCAGCTCCATCTCGAGCTTGCCCTTGCCGTTCAGGCTGGCGATGTGCAGGTCGGGGTTGTGCACCTCGACACCCGCCGGGGGCGCGATGTCGGCGGCGGTGACCGTGCCGGGGCCCTGCTTGCGCAGGTACATCACGACCGGCTCGTCGTGCTCACTGGAGACGACGAGCTGCTTGATGTTGAGGATCAGCTCGGTGACGTCCTCCTTCACCCCCGGAACGGTGGTGAACTCGTGCAGGACGCCGTCGATGCGAATCGAGGTGACCGAGGCACCCGGGATGGACGACAGCAGCGTGCGGCGCAGGCTGTTGCCGAGGGTGTAGCCGAACCCGGGCTCGAGCGGCTCGATGACGAACCGAGAGCGGTGGTCACCGACCACTTCTTCGGTGAGGCTGGGCCTCTGAGCAATGAGCATGTCTGGAACTCCTTCTGGCGACCGCTATATGACGCCTGACAGATGAGGGCGAAGCCCTCGTCTGGATGTTTCTCGTCTTCGGTTGTTACTTCTTGCTCTTTCGGGGGCACACGGGGGCGGAGCCCCTGTGTGATTACTTCGAGTAGAGCTCGACGATCAGCTGCTCCTGCACCTGAGTGTCGATCACCTGGCGTGCCGGCAGGCCGTGCACCAGGACGCGCATCTTGCTGGGGATGACCTCGAGCCAGGCCGGAACGGTCCGCTCGCCGGTCTCCGCACGAGCGACCACGAACGGGGTCATCTCGAGCGACTTGGCCCGCACCTCGACGATGTCGTTCTCGCTCACCCGGTAGCTCGGGATGTCGACCTTGACGCCGTTCACGATCAGGTGGCCGTGGCGCACCAGCTGACGTGCCATGTCACGGGACTTGGCGAAGCCGGCCCGGTACACGACGTTGTCCAGGCGGGACTCCAGGATGCGCAGCAGGTTCTCGCCGGTCTTGCCCTGCTTGCGGTTGGCCTCTTCGTAGTAGCCACGGAACTGCTTCTCGAGGACGCCGTAGATGCGCGCAGCCTTCTGCTTCTCACGCATCTGCAGCAGGTACTCGCTCTCCTTGGTGCGCGCGCGACCGTGCTCACCCGGGGGGTAAGGACGGATCTCGATCGGGCACTTCGGGGAGTCGCACTTGGCTCCCTTGAGGAACAGCTTGGTCTTCTCGCGGCGGCAACGCTTGCAATCAGCGCCGGTGTAACGCGCCATGTGGTCTCGGTTCTCCTTCGGCTGGTCTCGCGTCTGAGGTCTGGATGCGCGTCAGACGCGGCGGCGCTTGGGCGGGCGGCACCCGTTGTGGGGGGTGGGGGTCACGTCCTGGATCGATCCGACCTCGAGGCCGGTCGCCTGCAGGGAGCGGATGGCGGTCTCGCGGCCCGAACCCGGACCCTTGACGAAGACGTCGACCTTGCGCATGCCGTGCTCCTGAGCACGGCGCGCGGCCGCCTCGGCAGCCATCTGCGCGGCGAACGGCGTCGACTTGCGCGACCCCTTGAACCCGACCTGGCCGGCCGAGGCCCACGAGATCACGGCACCGGTCGGGTCGGTGATGGACACGATGGTGTTGTTGAACGTGCTCTTGATGTGAGCGTGCCCGTGGGAGACGTTCTTCTTCTCCTTGCGGCGCGGCTTGCGCGCACCGCCGGACTGACGAGCCTTGGGGGGCATTACTTCTTCCCTGCCTTCTTCTTGCCGGCGACGGTGCGCTTCGGGCCCTTGCGGGTGCGGGCGTTGGTCTTGGTGCGCTGTCCACGCACCGGCAGGCCGCGGCGGTGCCGGAGGCCCTCGTAGCAACCGATCTCCACCTTGCGGCGGATGTCGGCGGCAACCTCACGGCGCAGGTCACCCTCGACCTTGAAGTTCACCTCGATGTAGTCGCGCAGCTTGACCAGGGACTCGTCGTCCAGGTCCTTGACCCGAAGGTCCGGGCTGACGCCGGTGGCCTTCAAGGTCTCGAGCGCACGGGTTCGGCCGATGCCGAAGATGTAGGTGAGCGCCACCTCGAGCCGCTTGTCGCGGGGGAGGTCGACGCCAACGAGACGTGCCATTGTCTGCTTTCTCTTCGCAGAGGTCTGTGGCAACACCGGTCCGCGGGCATGTGCCCACGGTCCCCGGCCTCTGTTCCGGGGGTGGCGTCCCGGGGCGTGAACCCCGGGGGTCGGGTGCTGCGTTGGGTGGTGCGAACGGCGAAGGAGTGCTGCTCAGCCCTGGCGCTGCTTGTGGCGCTGGTTGTCGCAGATCACCATGACCCGACCGTGACGGCGGATCACCTTGCACTTGTCGCAGATCTTCTTGACGCTCGGCTTGACCTTCATGGCTCCGATTTTCCGGTTACTTGTAGCGGTAGACGATGCGACCACGGGAGAGGTCGTAGGGGCTGAGCTCCACCACCACCCGGTCCTCCGGAAGGATCCGGATGTAGTGCTGGCGCATCTTGCCGGAGATATGGGCGAGGACCTTGTGTCCGTTGCTGAGCTCCACGCGAAACATCGCGTTCGGCAGCGCTTCGACCACGGTGCCCTCGATCTCGATGACCCCGTCCTTCTTTGCCATGTCCTCCGCAATTCTTCGAGCCGTATCTGGTGTGTCTCACGAGTGACGACGCCCTCCGCTCGCCAGACCAGCCGCGGGGCGAGTTCGAGGGCTACAGATGCACGTGAGCCGACAGGTGAGTGTATGCCAGCAGGCGCGCCGAACTGAAATCGATGATCACCCAGCCCCTTGCCGTGCCTCAGGGTGATCCGAATATGACAGTTGGTGACGGCGACTCGAGGTGCTGGGGCAGCGAGGGTACTGCGGTCAGGACGCGTCCGGTCGGGACGCGCTCAACAGGTGCGGCACCAGGTGGCGGTCGGGTGTCAGTCCCCGAGCGGGGCGTATCGGGACGCCGCGCCCACCGAGGCCAGGCCGGCCTCGCCGCCGTCGCGGGCCGTCAGAACCCACAGGCCGCCCTCGTACAGGGCGACACTGTGCTCGGTGTGGGCTGCCCGCTGCCCGTCGACGGTCGCCACGGTCCAGTCGTCGGCGAGCACGTGGGTGGCCGGATCCCCGGCGGTCAGCATCGGTTCGATGGCCAGGCAGATCCCGGGCCTCAGCTTCGGCCCGCGGTCGCGGGTGCGGTAGTTCAGGACGTGCGGGTCCTGGTGCATGGCCGTCCCGATGCCGTGACCGCCGTACTCCTCCACCAAGCCGTAGCGTTCGGCGACGCAATCCTCCACGGCCGCCCCGATGGCGTTGAGTCGCTCGCCCACCGCGATGGCGGCGATGCCGTGCCACATGGCCTGCTCGGTGACCGCCATCAGCTCGAGGTCGGCCGGATCCGCCGCGGACTCGCCCCCGACGACGGCGCTGAACGCCGAGTCGCCGTGCCAGCCGGCGACGATGGCGCCGCAGTCCACCGAGACCAGGTCCCCGGCCTGGAGCACTCGAGCCCCGGGGATGCCGTGGACCACCTCGTCGTTCACCGAGATGCACGTGCTGGCGGGGTAGGCCGGGCGCCCATACCCGAGGAAGGAGGGGGTGCCGCCGCCGGAACGGATCACGTCCTCGGCGACGGCGTCGAGCTCCTTGGTGGTCACGCCGACCCGCAGCTCACGCCGCACGGCGTCCAGGGCGTCGGCGACCAGCAGACCAGCAGTACGCATCAACCGCATCTGGTCGATCGACTTGTACTGGATCCGGTCGCGTCCCAACATCACCAGCGCGTCACAGGTGGTGTCAGCGCCCGTCGAGGGCGGCGAACAGCCGGTCGGTGACCTCGCCGATCTCACCCATCCCGTCGACCCGCACCAACATGCCGCGGCCGTCGAAGATGTCGATCAATGGCGCGGTCTCGGCGGCGTAGACCTCCTGGCGGTGCCGGATGACGTCCTCGGTGTCGTCCTCACGGCCCTCGATCTCGGCCCGCTTGAGCAGCCGCTGCACCAAGGCGTCGGTGTCGGCGGTGATCAGGACGACGGCGTCCAGCGGGGTGCCGGAAGCAGCCAACATGGCGTCCAGAGCGTCCACCTGAGCCGCATTGCGCGGGTAGCCATCGAGCAGGAAGCCCGGCGCCACGTCGTCCTGGGCGAGTCGGTCGGCGACCATGTCGTTGGTGACCTCGTCGGGCACCAGCCGCCCGGTCGAGGTGTAGCTCTGAGCCAGCTTGCCCAAGTCGGTTCCGCCCTTGATGTTGCTGCGGAAGATGTCACCGGTCGAGATGGCCGGGATGCCGAGCCGGGCCGCGAGGCCGACGGCCTGGGTGCCCTTTCCGGCGCCGGGGGGACCGAGCAGAACAAGCCTCATCGCAAGAACCCTTCGTAATGCCGCTGCTGCAGCTGGGACTCGATCTGTTTGACCGTCTCGAGACCGACGCCCACCACGATCAGGATGGAGGTTCCACCGAACGGGAAGGACGCCTGATTGGCCTGGATCAGGGCGAACGCGACCAAGGGGATCAGGGAGATGATGGCGAGATAGACCGATCCGGGCAAGGTAATCCGGGACAGAACATACTCGAGGTACTCAGCGGTGGGCCGACCGGCGCGGATGCCGGGGATGAACCCGCCGTACTTCTTCATGTTCTCGGCGACCTCGTCCGGGTTGAACGTGATCGACACGTAGAAGTACGTGAAGAAGATGATCAGCGCGGTGTAGATCACCATGTAGATCCAGTGGTCACCGGTCTGCAGGTACCGGCGGATGAAGGTGATCCACCCGGCGGTGCTGTCGGGCTGGAACCCGGCGATCAGCATCGGCAGGTAGAGCAGCGACGAGGCGAAGATGACCGGGATGACCCCGGCCATGTTGACCTTGATCGGGATGTAGGTGCTGGTGCCGCCGTACATCCGACGGCCGATCATGCGTTTGGCGTACTGCACCGGGATCCGCCGTTGCGACTGCTCGACGAAGATGACCAGGGCCATCACGACGATGCCGACGGCGATCACCAGCGCCAGGGTGTCCCAGCCGTGGCCGGAGGCGTCGTTCTGCTGCTTGATCCCCCACAGCGCGCCGGGGAACGTGGCCGCAATCGAGGTGAAGATCAGCAGCGACATGCCGTTGCCGACGCCTCGCTCGGTGACCAGCTCACCGAGCCACATGATCAGGCCGGTGCCGGCCGTCAGCGTGATCACCATCAGCAGGACGGTCCAGATGTCGCGCTTGGGCACGATGTCGGCCGTGCAGTTGGGGAAGATGTTGTTCGCCCGAGCCATGGCCACCAGCGTGGTCGACTGCAGGATGGCCAGGCCGATGGTCAGGTACCGGGTGTACTGCGTCAGCTTCGACGTCCCGCTCTGCCCCTCTTCCTTCAGGGCCTCGAACCTCGGGATCACCACGGTCAACAGCTGGATGATGATGCTCGCCGTGATGTACGGCATGATCCCCAGCGCGAAGATGCTCAGCTGGAGCAGCGCCCCGCCGCTGAACAGGTTGGCCAGGGCGAACGCCCCGGCGGCTCCGCTGGAGCTGTCCTGCTGGCCGATACAGCTGCGCACCGCGCTGTAGCTGATCCCCGGCGTCGGGATGAACGACCCGAGCCGGAACACGGCCATGATCGCCATCGTGAAGAACAACTTGCGACGCAGGTCGGGGGTTCGGAACGCCCGGGCGAACGCGGTGAGCACGGTTCCTCCTGATCCTCAGGGCGGAAATGGGTACGGGCCGGGTCCGGCTGCGGCGCTCGGCCGCGGGCCGGACCTGGCCCGTCATCCTCAGTCGGTCGAAGCGGTCCCGCCCGCAGCAGCGATCTTCTCGCGAGCGCTGGTGGAGAAGGCGTCGACACTCACCTGCAACGCCACACCGACCTCGCCGGTGCCCAGAACCTTGACCGGGTGTCCGGGACGCACCGCGCCCTTGGCCACCAGGTCGTCCACGGTCACCGTGCCGCCGTCCGGGTAGAGCGACGACAGCCGGTCCAGGTTGACCACCTGGTAGGTGACCCGGAACGGGTTCTTGAAGCCACGCAGCTTGGGCAGGCGCATGTGCATCGGCATCTGGCCACCCTCGAAGGCAGCCGAGACCTGGTACCGCGCCTTGGTGCCCTTGGTGCCACGTCCGGCGGTCTTGCCCTTGCTGCCCTCACCACGACCCACCCGGGTCTTGGGGGTCTTGGACCCCGGAGCAGGCCGCAGGTGGTGAACCCGCAGCGGCTTCTCGCTGTTCTGCGAGCCGGCCATGATCAGTCAACCTCCTCGACGGTGACCAAGTGGCGCACCGCCTTGACCATCCCGCGGATCTCGGGACGGTCCTCCTTCACCACGACGTGGCCGATCCGCTTCAGTCCGAGTGAACGCACTGTCTCCCGGTGAGCGGCGATCCCGCCGATCGTGGACCTGATCTGGGTCACCTTGAGCTTGGCCATCATGCACCGGTCCCGGCACGGGCTCGCAGCAGGGCGGCCGGCGCGACGTCCTCGATGGGCAGACCCCGACGGGCCGCCACCGACTCCGGACGCTCCAGACCCTTCAGCGCCGCCACCGTCGCGTGCACGATGTTGATCGCGTTCGACGACCCGAGCGACTTGCTGAGCACGTCGTGGATCCCGGCGCAGTCCAGGACCGCGCGCACCGGCCCACCGGCGATGACACCGGTACCGGGCGAAGCCGGCTTGAGCAGGACGACGCCCGCGGCCTTCTCACCCTGGATCGGGTGCGGGATGGTCCCCTGGATGCGCGGCACCTTGAAGAAGTGCTTCTTGGCCTCCTCGACACCCTTGGCGATCGCCGCGGGCACCTCCTTGGCCTTGCCGTACCCGACACCCACGGTGCCGTCGCCGTCGCCGACCACGACCAGGGCGGTGAAGCTGAACCGCCGACCACCCTTGACCACCTTGGCCACGCGGTTGATCGCCACGACCCGCTCGACGAAGGCGGTCTTCTCCGCGCCGCCGTCGCGATCGCGCCGGTTGTCCCGGTCGCGACGCTCACGCCGTCCCGAGTTCTCGCCGCCGCCGCTGGCACCGGCTCCGGCGCCAGTTCCGCGGCGCTGGGGTCCCGCCATCAGAGGTTCCTTCCCGCGTGCGTTGTCATCTCGATGCTCACAGGGACAGCCCGCCTTCGCGAGCGCCGTCCGCCACGGCCGCGACCCGGCCGTGATAGCGGTTGCCGCCGCGGTCGAAGACCACGGCCGCCACACCGGCCGCCTTCGCGCGCTCGGCCACCAGCTCGCCGACCCGCTTGGCCTTGGCGGTCTTGTCGCCCTCCAGGGTGCGCAGGTCGGCCTCGAGGGTGGACGCCGAGGCGAGCGTGCGGCCCGCGGCGTCGTCCACGATCTGGGCGACCATGTGCCGGCTGGACCGGGTGACCACCAGACGGGGACGCTCGGGGCTGCCCACGATGCGCTTGCGCACGCGCAGGTGACGGCGCTTGCGTGCCGCGTCGGTGCCCTTACCGGCCCCGCCTCCGCTGCGCTTGATGCCGATCGCCATCACTTCTTGCCTGCCTTCCCGACCTTGCGCCGGATCGTCTCCCCGGCGTACCGCACGCCCTTGCCCTTGTACGGGTCGGGCTTGCGCAGCTTGCGCAGATTGGCGGCGACCTCGCCGACCTTCTGCTTGTCGATGCCGGCGACCGAGAACCGGGTGGGCGCCTCGACCGCGAAGGTCACGCCGTCCGGTGGCTCGACCGTGATCGAGTGGCTGTAGCCCAGGGCGAACTCGAGGTTCGACCCCTTGGCCTGCACCCGGTACCCGGTACCGACGATCTCGAGCTTCTTCTCGTAGCCCTGGGTCACGCCGATCACCATGTTGGCGATCAGCGTGCGGGTCAGGCCGTGCAGGGCGCGCGAGCTGCGCTCGTCGTCCGGCCGGACGACGCGCAGCGTGGCGTCCTCACGCTCGACCGTGATCGGGGCGGCGATGGAGTGGTTCAGGGTGCCCTTGGGACCCTTGACCGTCACATCCTGACCGTCGATGGTGACCTCGACGCCGCCGGGCACGGTGATGGGCAGCTTGCCGATGCGGGACATCTCAGCTCTCCCTCACCAGACGTAGGCGAGGACTTCCCCACCCACGCCCTTCTTGTTCGCCTGCTTGTCGGTCAGCAGCCCCGAGGAGGTCGACAGGATCGCGATCCCCAGGCCACCGAGCACGCGCGGCAGGTTGGTCGACTTGGCGTAGACCCGCAGGCCGGGCTTGCTGACGCGCCGCACACCGGCGATCGAACGCTCCCGGTTGGGGCCGTACTTCAGCGTGATGGTCAGCGACTTGCCCACCTCGGCGTCACCGACTGCCCAGGAGGCGATGTAGCCCTCCTGCTGCAGGATCTCGGCGATGTGCGCCTTGAGCTTGCTGTAGGGCATCTCGACCGCGTCGTGGTAGGCCGAGTTGGCGTTGCGCAGACGGGTCAACATGTCTGCGATCGGGTCGGTCATGGTCATCGGGCTTGCACGCCCTTCCTCACCACGGTTTCGCCGGACGTTTCCGTCTCGACGACCTGCGGCGTAGCGGTTGCCTCGGAGCTGAGAACCTCACGAAGGGCTTCGTCGAGGTCCGTGGGGTCGATGGTGTCCATCGGGGCGTCGATCAACGGCATCTGATAGCGAACCGTCATCCGACCGGTGTTCGGGTACTTGCTGCGCAGTCGCACCATCTCGAGAGTGGCCATGGGGCTCACCAACTGCTCTTGGTCAGGCCCGGCAACTCGCCCCGGTGCGCCATCTCACGAAGGCACACCCGGCACAGTCCGAACTTCTTGTACACCGAATGCGGCCGGCCGCAGCGCTGGCAGCGCGTGTAGCCGCGCACCTTGAACTTGGGCTTTGCGTTGGCCTTGTTGATCAGTGCGGTCTTGGCCACGTCAGTTCTCCTTGAACGGGAATCCGAGGTGGCGCAGCAGCGCACGGCCCTCGGCGTCGGTGCCGGCGGTGGTGACCACGGTGATGTCCATACCGCGGACCCGGTCGATCCTGTCCTGGTCGATCTCGTGGAACATCGACTGCTCGTTCAGGCCGAAGGTGTAGTTGCCACGCCCGTCGAACTGCTTGGGCGACAACCCACGGAAGTCACGAATACGCGGCAGGGCCACCGACAGCAGACGGTCGAGGAACTCCCACATCCGGTCGCCCCGCAGCGTGACGTGGCAGCCGATCGGCATGCCCTCGCGCAGCTTGAACTGGGCGATCGACTTGCGCGCCTTGGTGACCTGCGGCTTCTGGCCGGTGATCGCGGCCAGGTCGCGGATGGCGCCCTCGATCAACTTGGAGTCGCGAGCTGCCTCGCCGACACCCATGTTGACCACGATCTTGACCAGACCGGGGGTCTGCATGACGTTGGAGTAGCCGAACTCGCCTCGCAGAGCCGGCGCGATGTCGCTGCGGTAGCGCTGCTTGAGCCGCGGCCCGCTGGTGAGTGTTGCAGTGCTCATCCTCAGATGTCCTTACCCGAGCGCTTCGCGACCCGGATCCGCACGGTCTTGCTGCGACCGTCGCGCTCGACGGTCTCGGTGCGGACGCCGACGCGGGTGGGCTTCTTGGTCTGCGGGTCCACCAGCATCACGTTGCTGATGTGGATCGCCGCCTCCTGGGTGACGATGCCACCCGTACGCGAACCGCGGTTGCTGGTGCCGACCTTGGTGTGCTTGGTGATCCGCTTGATGCCCTCGACCAACACCCGGTTGGTCTCGGGGTAGACGGCGATCACCTTGCCGGTCTTGCCCTTGTCCTCGGCCGCACCGGCGATCACCTGCACGGTGTCGCCCTTCTTGATCCTGATGCGGGCCATCTCAGAGCACCTCCGGGGCCAGCGAAATGATCTTCATGAACTTCTTGTCGCGCAGCTCGCGCCCGACGGGACCGAAGATGCGGGTTCCCCGCGGGTCACCGTCGTTGCGCAGGATGACGGCAGCGTTCTCGTCGAAGCGGATGTAGGAACCATCCGGACGACGACGCTCCTTGGTGGTGCGCACGACGACCGCCTTGACGACGTCGCCCTTCTTGACGTTGCCGCCCGGGATCGCGTCCTTGACCGTCGCCACGATGACGTCGCCGATACCGGCGTAGCGGCGACCGGACCCGCCGAGAACCCGGATGCACAAGATCTCCTTGGCACCCGTGTTGTCGGCGACGCGCAGTCGCGACTCCTGCTGGATCACTGAATTACTCCTCTGTCACGCTGGTTCTCGCGGGGAGCCTTGCGGAACGACACGAAAGGCGGAGCCTCTCGTGTCTGCCTCTATTGCTCTTGACTGTTCGTGTCTTTCCGGGGGGCACACGGGGGGCGGAGCCCCCTGTGCGATGTGATTACTTCGCCTTCTCGACGATCTTCTCCAGCCGCCAGCGCTTGGTCGCCGACAGCGGGCGGGTCTCCACGATCTGCACCAGGTCACCGACACCCGCCGAGTTGGCCTCGTCGTGCGCCTTGACCTTGCTGGTACGGCGCAGGACCTTGCCGTACAACGGGTGCTTGACCCGGTCCTCGACGGCGACCACCACGGTCTTGTCCATCTTGTCGCTCACCACATACCCACGGCGCACCTTGCGGTAGCCCCGGGCCTGCGATGTCACGCTCTCAGTGTCGCTCACTACTGCCTTCTCTTCCGACTCGGGCGCCATCACTGCGGTCCGG
The DNA here is from genome assembly GCA_016713225.1 of Kineosporiaceae bacterium. Lineage (NCBI taxonomy): Bacteria > Bacillati > Actinomycetota > Actinomycetes > Kineosporiales > Kineosporiaceae > Kineosporiaceae bacterium. The sequence continues at coordinate 936,879 of JADJPO010000002.1, read as the reverse complement.
AGGTGATGCCGAGCTCGCGCTCGCGCATGATCGTGTAGATCCGGGCGATGTCACGCCGGACGGCGCGCAGCCGGCCATGGCTCTCCAACTGACCGGTCGCCGACTGGAACCGGAGGTTGAACAGCTCTTCCTTGGCCTTGCGGAGCTCCTCGAGCAGACGCTCGTCGTCGAAACCGCGAAGGCTCGCCACGGCGAGGTCCTTGGAACCGACCGCCATCACCCTTCACCACCCTCGCGCCGGACGATCCGGCACTTCATCGGCAGCTTGTGCATGGCGCGGGTGAGCGCCTCGCGTGCCACCTTCTCGTTCGGGAACGACAGCTCGAACATCACGCGTCCGGGCTTGACGTTCGCGATCCACCACTCCGGCGAACCCTTACCGGAACCCATGCGGGTTTCGGCCGGCTTCTTGGTGAGCGGACGGTCGGGGTAGATGTTGATCCACACCTTGCCGCCACGCTTGATGTGGCGGGTCATCGCGATACGCGCGGCCTCGATCTGCCGGTTGGTCACGTAAGCGGGCTCGAGCGCCTGCAGGCCCCACTCACCGAACGTCACCGCGGTGCCACCCTTGGCGGCACCCGAACGCGACGGGTGGTGCTGCTTGCGGTGCTTGACCCGACGGGGGATGAGCACGGCTCAGGCCTCCGTTTCGGTACTGGTCTCGACAGCGGCGGGAGCCTCTGCCGCAACGGCCACCGGCTCCTCGGCCACGACCGGGGCAGCGGCGTCACGACGACGCGGCGCACGGCCACGACCGCCCTCGCCACGACCACCCTCGCCACGACCACCACGGTCGTCACGACGCGGTGCCCGAGGCGCGGTGACCTGCTCACGAGCCAGCTCGCGCTGGGTCAGGTCGCCCTTGTAGATCCAGACCTTCACGCCGATCCGGCCGAAGGTGGTCTTGGCCTCGTAGAAGCCGTAGTCGATGTTCGCCCGCAGGGTGTGCAGCGGCACCCGGCCCTCGCGGTAGAACTCCGAACGGCTCATCTCGGCGCCGCCCAGACGACCGGAGCACTGCACCCGGATGCCCTTGGCGCCGGCGCGCGTCGAGGACTGCATCCCCTTGCGCATGGCGCGACGGAACGAGACCCGGCTCGCGAGCTGCTCGGCGATGCCCTGGGCGACCAGCTGCGCGTCCATCTCGGGGTTCTTGACCTCGAGGATGTTGAGCTGCACCTGCTTGCCCGTGAGCTTCTCGAGCTCGCCGCGGATGCGGTCGGCCTCGGCGCCACGGCGTCCGATCACGATGCCCGGACGGGCGGTGTGGATGTCGACCCGCACCCGGTCACGGGTGCGCTCGATCTCGACGCGGCTGATGCCGGCCCGCTCCATGCCCTTGGACATGAGCTTGCGGATCGCGACGTCTTCCTTCACGTAGTCGCGGTACCGCTGACCGGCGCGGGTGCTGTCGGCGAACCACCGGCTCTTGTGCTCGGTGGTGATGCCGAGACGGAACCCGTGCGGGTTGACCTTCTGGCCCACTAGCGGGTCCTCCCCTTCGGCTGGCCCACCACGACCGTGATGTGGCTGGTGCGCTTGTTGATCCGGTATGCGCGCCCCTGGGCACGCGGCCGGAACCGCTTCATGGTCGGCCCTTCGTCCACGTAGGCCGCCTGAACCACGAGCTCACGCTCGTCGAACGGCTCCGAGGCCCGGTCGGCCTTGGTGCGCGCATTGGCGATCGCGCTCTGCACGACCTTGCGCACCGTTTCGCTGGCGGCCTGCGGTGCGAACTCCAGCACCGCCACCGCCTCGCTGGCCTGCTTGCCCCGGATCAGGTCCACGACGCGTCGGGCCTTCATGGGCGTGACACGGACATACCGTGCCGTCGCCTTGGCTTCCATTCGTGCGTCCCTTCGATGCTCGTCTGCGCCGTCAGCGACGACGGCCCTTGCGGTCGTCCTTCTCATGACCGCGGAAGGTCCGGGTCGGAGCGAATTCCCCCAGCTTGTGGCCGATCATCGATTCGGTCACGAACACGGGGATGTGCTTGTTGCCGTTGTGAACGGCCAGGGTGTGACCCAGCATGTCGGGCACGATCATCGATCGACGCGACCAGGTCTTGATGACGTTCTTGGTGCCCTTTTCGTTCTGAACGTCCACCTTCTTCATCAGGTGGTCGTCGACGAAAGGACCCTTCTTCAAGCTGCGCGGCATGTCTTCTCGCTCTCCTGTCAGCGCTTCTTGCCGGTGCGCCGGCGGCGGACGATCAACTTGTCGCTCGGCTTGTTCGGATGACGCGTACGGCCCTCGGCCTGACCCCACGGGCTGACCGGGTGACGGCCACCGGAGGTCTTGCCCTCGCCACCACCGTGCGGGTGGTCGATCGGGTTCATGGCCACACCGCGCACCGTCGGGCGCTTGCCCTTCCAGCGCATCCGGCCGGCCTTGCCCCAGTTGATGTTCGACTGCTCGGCGTTACCCACCTCGCCGACCGTCGCGCGACAGCGGACGTCGACGTTGCGGATCTCACCGGACGGCATGCGCAGCTGCGCGTAGGGGCCGTCCTTGGCCACCAGCTGCACCGAGGCGCCGGCCGAGCGGGCGATCTTCGCCCCGCCACCCGGACGCAACTCGATCGCGTGCACCACGGTGCCGACCGGGATGTTGCGCAGCGGGAGGCTGTTGCCCGGCTTGATGTCGGCGCTGGGGCCGTTCTCGATCCGGTCACCCTGCGACAGCTTGTTCGGCGCCAGGATGTAGCGCTTCTCGCCGTCCGCGTAGTGCAGCAGCGCGATGCGCGCCGTGCGGTTGGGGTCGTACTCGATGTGCGCCACGGTGGCCGGCACGCCGTCCTTGTCGTGACGACGGAAGTCGATCAACCGGTAGGCGCGCTTGTGGCCACCACCCTGGTGCCGAGTCGTCACGCGGCCGGCGTTGTTGCGCCCCCCGGACTTGCTCAGCGGGCGGACCAGCGACTTCTCCGGCTCGGACCGGGTGATCTCGACGAAGTCGGCGACGGACGAGCCACGCCGGCCCGGCGTCGTCGGCTTGTACTTGCGGATTCCCATGTTCTGTCAGTCCTCGAGTGTCGAATCAGCTCGACCGCCGTCAGGCGGCCGGTCCGCCGAAGATGTCGATGGTGCCGTCGGCCAGGGTGACGATCGCGCGCTTGGTGTCCTTGCGATGCCCCACCCCATTGCGGGTGCGGCGCGCCTTGCCCTTGCGGTTGCTGGTGTTCACCGAGGAGACCTTGACCCCGAAGACCTGCTCGACCGCCTGCTTGATCTGGGTCTTGTTGGCCCGCGGGTCCACCAGGAAGGTGTACTTCCCCTCGTCCAGCAGGCCGTAGCTCTTCTCCGAGACGACCGGCGCGAACAGGATGTCGCGCGGATCGGCGTGGACGTTTCCGGCGGTGCTCACTTGGCGGCCTCCTCGTCGCTGGCAGTGCCGGACGACGCGCTCGTCCCGATCGCCTTGGCGCCCTTACCCCGAGCCGGACCGGCCAGGAAGGCCTCGAGCGCCCCGGAGGTGAAGACCACCGAGTCGGCGCACAGCACGTCGTAGGTGTTGAGCTGGTCGGCGAAGAGCAGGTGGGCGCGGCCCACGTTGCGCAGGCTCTTCCAGGTCAGTTCGTCGGTCCGGTCCAGGACGACGAGCACCCGGGCTGCCTCGCTGATGGCGGCCAGTGCCGCGGACGCCGTCTTGGTGGACGGAGCCTCACCGCCCAGCAGAGACGAGACCACGTGCACCCGACCGTGACGTGCCCGGTCGGACAGTGCGCCCCGCAGTGCGGCCGCCTTCATCTTCTTGGGGGTCCGCTGGCTGTAGTCGCGCGGCGAGGGGCCGTGCACGACGCCGCCACCGGCGAACTGCGGCGCCCGGGTCGAACCCTGGCGGGCGCGGCCGGTGCCCTTCTGCTTGTACGGCTTCTTGCCACCACCGCGAACCTCGCCGCGGTTCTTGGTGTCGGCCGTGCCCTGACGGGCGGCAGCGAGCTGGGCCACCACGACCTGGTGGATCAGCGGGACATTGGTCTGAACCTCGAAGATCTCGGCCGGCAGCTCCACGCTGCCCGCCTTCTTGCCCGAGGCGTCGAGAACATCGACGGTAGCCATGAGGTCAGGCTCCCTTCGCGGCGGTCTTGACCAGCACCACGGACCCCTTGGGGCCGGGCACCGCACCCTTGATCAGCAGCAGGCCGCGCTCGGCGTCCACAGCGTGCACGATCAGGTTCTGCGTGGTCTGTCGGACGGCGCCCATGCGGCCCGCCATACGCACGCCCTTGAAGACGCGAGCCGGCGTGGCGCAGGCGCCGATGGACCCGGGCGAGCGGTGCTTGCGCTGGGTACCGTGCGAGGCGCCCAGGCCATGGAAGCCGTGGCGCTTCATGACGCCCGCGGTGCCCTTGCCCTTGGTCCGGCCGACGACGTCGACGTGCTGGCCGGCCTCGAACAGCTCGGCGGTCAGCTCCTGCCCCAGTGCGTGCTCGCCGGCGTCGGCGGTGCGCAGTTCGACCAGGAACCGGCGCGGGGTGACGCCCGCCTTGGCGAAGTGACCGGCCATGGGCTGGTTCACCTTGCGGGGGTCGATCGCGCCGTAGGCGATCTGGACGGCGTCGTAGCCGTCGGCGTCAGCCGAGCGAACCTGGCTGACCACGCACGGGCCGGCCGCGACGACGGTGACGGGGACCAGCTTGTTGTCGGCGTCCCAGACCTGGGTCATGCCCAGCTTCTCGCCGAGCAGGCCCTTGACGGTGGATTTCTGACTCATCACAGGCCTCAGAGCTTGATCTCGATGTCGACCCCGGCCGGCAGGTCGAGCCGCATGAGCGAGTCGACGGTCTTCGGCGTGGGGTTGATGATGTCGATCAGCCGCTTGTGGGTGCGCATCTCGAAGTGCTCGCGGCTGTCCTTGTACTTGTGCGGAGAACGGATCACGCAGTACACGTTCTTCTCCGTCGGCAGCGGCACCGGTCCGGCCACCGTGGCACCAGTGCGGACCACCGTGTCGACGATCTTGCGCGCCGAGCTGTCGATGACCTCGTGGTCGTAGGCCTTGAGCCGGATGCGGATCTTCTGTCCCGCCATGGCTTCGCTGTGCTCTCTCTCTTCCGAAAAGCTGTGGTGACCCGCCGACCCCCGAGGTCGGGCGTGTCGCGAACTCGACTCGTGCCCGACCCGATGAGATCTGGGCTGGGACGTCGCCGCCGGCGACTGACGCCCACCATGGTCTGGCGGGCGTCGCGTGCCGCGACGGAGCGCGGAACAACCTGTTCAGTCTGCCAGAACGACGCTGGCCTTGACCAATCGGGTGTCCGGCTCCGCCGCGACCCGCGGTGGAACTACTTGAGGATCTTGGTGACGCGACCCGAGCCGACCGTCCGGCCACCCTCACGGATGGCGAACTTGAGGCCCTCTTCCATGGCGATGGGCTGGATCATCTCGACCCGCATCTCGGTGTTGTCACCGGGCATCACCATCTCGGTGCCCTCGGGCAGGTGGACCACGCCGGTGACGTCCGTCGTCCGGAAGTAGAACTGGGGACGGTAGTTGTCGTAGAACGGCGTGTGCCGGCCACCCTCGTCCTTGGACAGGATGTAGACGGTGGCCTCGAACTCGGTGTGCGGGGTGATCGAGCCGGGCTTGGCCACGACCTGGCCGCGCTCGACCTCTTCACGCTTGATGCCACGCAGCAGCAGACCGACGTTCTCGCCCGCGCGGGCCTCGTCGAGCAGCTTGCGGAACATCTCGATCCCGGTGACCGTGGTCGACTGCTTGGTCTCCTTGATGCCGAGGATCTCGACGGTCTCGTTGACCTTGACGATGCCACGCTCGACCTTGCCGGTCACCACGGTGCCGCGGCCGGTGATGGTGAAGACGTCCTCGACGGGCATGAGGAACGGCTTGTCGACCTCACGCTGCGGCTCGGGGATGGCCGAGTCCACGGCGTCCATGAGCTCGAGCAGCTTGGCGCTCCACTCCGCGTCGCCCTCGAGCGCCTTCAGCGCCGAGACCCGGACGACGGGCAGGTTGTCGCCGTCGAACTCGTACCCCGACAGCAGCTCCCGGACCTCCATCTCGACGAGCTCGAGGATCTCCTCGTCGTCGACCATGTCGGACTTGTTCAGGGCCACCACGATGTACGGGACGCCGACCTGACGCGCGAGCAGCACGTGCTCCTTGGTCTGCGGCATCGGGCCGTCGGTGGCGGCGACCACCAGGATCGCGCCGTCCATCTGCGCAGCACCGGTGATCATGTTCTTGATGTAGTCGGCGTGCCCGGGGCAGTCGACGTGGGCGTAGTGCCGGGCCTCGGTCTGGTACTCGACGTGCGCGATGGAGATGGTGATACCGCGCTGCCGCTCCTCGGGCGCCTTGTCGATCTGGTCGAACGGCGTGAAGGGGTTCAGGTCCGGGTACTTGTCGTGCAGCACCTTGGTGATCGCCGCGGTGAGCGTCGTCTTGCCGTGGTCGATGTGACCGATGGTGCCGATGTTGACGTGCGGCTTGGTCCGCTCGAACTTCGCCTTCGCCACGGTGGTCCTCCTCTGGACTGTTGATGTCGCCGTCCGGTCGGTACCGGGGAGCGGCCGTTCTGTTGGTGGTGAAACTGACGTGCGGCTGACGTGCGGCGGAGTTACTCGCCACGAACCTTCTTCACGATCTCCTCGGCCACGTTGCGCGGGACCTCGGAGTAGGAGTCGAACTGCATGCTGTAGACGGCGCGCCCCTGGGTCTTGCTGCGCAGGTCGCCGACGTAGCCGAACATCTCCGACAGCGGCACCAGGGCGCGAACCACCTTGGCGCCGGTGACGTCCTCCATGGCCTGGATGTGGCCGCGGCGGGAGTTCAGGTCGCCGATGACGTCACCCATGTACTCCTCGGGGGTGCGCACCTCGACGGCCATCATGGGCTCGAGCAGCACCGGGTCGGCGCGGCGCGCGGCCTCCTTGAAGCCCATCGAACCGGCGATCTTGAATGCCAGCTCGGAGGAGTCCACGTCGTGCGAGGCGCCGTCCGTCAGGATGCCCTTGACCCCGACCATCGGGTAGCCGGCCAACACGCCGTACTGCATGGCGTCCTGGAAGCCGGCATCCACGCTCGGGATGTACTCGCGCGGAACGCGGCCACCGGTGACCTTGTTCTCGAACTCGTACAGCTTGCCGTCCGTGGTCTCCATCGGCTGGATGGTGAACTGGATCTTGGCGTACTGCCCCGACCCACCGGTCTGCTTCTTGTGGGTGTAGGAGTACTTCTCCACCGCCTTGCGGATGGTCTCGCGGTAGGCGACCTGCGGCTTGCCGACGTTGGCCTCGACCTTGAACTCACGGCGCATCCGGTCGACCAGGATGTCGAGGTGCAGCTCGCCCATCCCCTTGATGATGGTCTGGCCGGTCTCCTCGTCGGTGCTCGACCTGGAAGGTCGGGTCCTCTTCGGCGAGCTTCTGGATCGCGACGCCGAGCTTCTCCTGGTCGCCCTTGGTCTTCGGCTCGATGGCCACGTTGATGACCGGCTCGGGGAAGGTCATGGACTCGAGCAGGATCGGGTTCGAGGAATCGCACAGCGTGTCGCCGGTCGTGGTGTCCTTCAGACCGATGACCGCGTAGATGTGCCCGGCGGTGACGCTGTCGACCGGGTTCTCCTTGTTGGCGTGCATCTGGAAGATCTTCCCGATGCGCTCCTTCTTGCCCTTGCTGGCATTGATCACCTGGCCACCGGAGGCGAGGTGGCCCGAGTACACCCGGATGTAGGTGAGCCGGCCGAAGAAGGGGTGGGTCATGATCTTGAACGCCAGCGCCGAGAACGGCTCGGTGGACTCCGGCTTACGGCTGATGACCAGCTCGGGGTCCTTCAGGTCGTGGCCCTCGGTCGGCGGCAGGTCGACCGGGCTGGGCAGGTAGTCGACGACGGCGTCGAGCATCGGCTGCACACCGCGGTTCTTGAACGCCGAACCGCACAGCACCGGGTAGATGTCACCGGCGACGGTGAGCTTGCGGATGGCGCCCTTGATCTCGGCGACGGTGAGCTCCTCGCCACCGAGGTACTTCTCGAGCAGCACCTCGTCCGTCTCGGCGACGGTCTCGACCAGCGTGTGCCGGTACTCCTCGGCCTTGTCCTGCAGGTCGGCCGGGATGGGCTGGATCTCGTACTCGGCGCCGAGGCTGACATCACCCTTGGCGTCGCCGGGCCAGACCAGCGCGCGCATCTCGACGACGTCGACCACACCGACGAACGAGTTCTCGGCACCGATCGGAACCTGCAGCACCAGCGGCTTGGCCCCCAGCCGCTTGATGATGGTGTCGACGGTGAAGAAGAAGTCCGCGCCGAGCTTGTCCATCTTGTTGACGAAGCAGATCCGCGGGACGTCGTACTTGTCGGCCTGACGCCACACCGTCTCGGACTGCGGCTCGACGCCTTCCTTGCCGTCGAACACCGCGACCGCGCCGTCGAGCACCCGCAGGTTGCGCTCCACCTCGACGGTGAAGTCGACGTGCCCGGGGGTGTCGATGATGTTCAGCTGGGTCTCGCCCCAGAAGCAGGTGGTGGCCGCGGAGGTGATGGTGATGCCGCGCTCCTGCTCCTGCTCCATCCAGTCCATGGTGGCCGCGCCGTCGTGGACCTCACCGATCTTGTAGTTGATCCCGGTGTAGAACAGGATCCGCTCGGTGGTGGTGGTCTTGCCGGCGTCGATGTGCGCCATGATCCCGATGTTGCGGACCTTCTTCAGGTCGGTAAGCACCTCGAGTGCCACTGCAGTCAGCCTCTGCTCGTCGTGTCGTGGGCCTCTTGTCGCCACCCATCCGTGGGCGGCGACGTGCGGCAGGTCTGGATCGGTTCGGACGGCGCGCGCCGTCCGGAGCTCACCAGCGGTAGTGGGCGAACGCCTTGTTCGACTCGGCCATCTTGTGCGTGTCCTCGCGACGCTTGACCGCGGCCCCCAGGCCGTTGCTCGCGTCCAGGATCTCGTTCATCAGGCGGTCGGTCATCGTCTTTTCGCGGCGGGCGCGGGAGTACATGATCAGCCAGCGCAGGGCGAGCGTGGTCGCCCGGCCGGCCTTGACCTCGATCGGCACCTGGTAGGTGGCGCCGCCGACCCGGCGGGACTTCACCTCGAGCGTCGGCTTGACGTTGTCCAGTGCGCGCTTGAGCGTGATCACCGGGTCGGTGCCGTTCTTCTCGCGGCAGCCCTCGAGCGCTTGGTAGACGATCCGCTCGGCGGTGGACTTCTTGCCGTCCAGCAGCACCTTGTTGACGAGCTGGCTGACCAGCGGGGACCCGTACACCGGGTCGACGATCAGCGGCCGCTTCGGGGCGGGACCCTTGCGAGGCATTACTTCTTCTCCATCTTCGCGCCGTAGCGGCTGCGCGCCTGCTTACGGTTCTTGACGCCCTGGGTGTCCAGTGAGCCGCGGATGATCTTGTAGCGCACGCCGGGGAGGTCCTTCACCCGGCCGCCGCGCACGAGCACGATCGAGTGCTCCTGGAGGTTGTGACCCACGCCGGGGATGTAGGCGGTGACCTCGATCTGGCTGGTCAGCTTGACGCGGGCGACCTTGCGCAGCGCCGAGTTCGGCTTCTTGGGCGTCGTGGTGTAGACGCGGGTGCACACGCCGCGGCGCTGCGGGCTCCCCTTGAGTGCAGGGGTCTTGGTCTTTCCGACCTTGTCCTCGCGGCCCTTGCGGACCAGCTGCTGGATCGTGGGCACTCACTTCTCCGAATTGTGTCGCAGTGTCGCTTCATCTGGTGGTGGTGCTGGTGAAGCCTGTGTCGCGGAGCCGGGCTACCGACCCCCGCGGTCGGGCGTGTCGCGGGCTCCTGAGGTCCCTCGCGATCGGGTGAGAGGAAACCGGAGGTTCGCAGCTCACCCCTGCCGCAACGGCAGGGCGAGAGTGCCCGGGGAGCCCAGGCACGCCTGCCGAGGTTACCCGTCGGCCGTCTCGAGCGTCAAAACGGCGCCTTTGGTGCTGGTGATCGTGCGTGAGCGCCGCTGGATCGCAGCCCTCCCCCGGCTGTCGGGGTAGGGCTGCGATCCGTTGGCGCTCAAGGGGTTCAACGGGGTTCAGCGCGGTCAGCGGTCGTAGCGACCGAGGTCGAACTCCTCCAGCGGCACCGCAGCGCCACTGCCGACGCCGAAGTGGCCGTAGTCGACCTCTTCGTAGCCGGGCATCGCGTACATCGCCGACCGTGCCTCCTCGGTGGGCTCCACCCGGATGTTGCGGTAGCGGGGCAGGCCCGTACCGGCCGGGATCAGCTTGCCGATGATCACGTTCTCCTTCAGGCCGAGCAACGGGTCGCTCTTTCCGTTGATCGCGGCGTCGGTGAGCACCCGGGTGGTCTCCTGGAAGGAGGCCGCCGAGAGCCACGACTCCGTGGCCAGCGAGGCCTTGGTGATACCGAGCAGATCGGGCCGGCCGGACGCCGGGGTGCCGCTCTCGGCGACCACCCGACGGTTCTCCGCCTCGAACCGGGTGCGCTCGACCATCTCACCCGGCAGCAGCTCGGCGTCGCCCGACTCGATGATCGTGACGCGCTTGAGCATCTGGCGCACGATCACCTCGATGTGCTTGTCGTGGATCGACACGCCCTGGCTGCGGTAGACCTCCTGGACGGCGTCCACCAGGTGGATCTGCACCTGGCGCGGGCCGAGGATGCGCAGCACCTGCTTCGGGTCGACAGCACCGTGGACGAGCTGCTGGCCGACCTCGACATGCTGACCGTCCTCGATCATCAGGCGCGAGCGCTTGCTGACCGGGTAGGCGACCTCCTCGGACCCGTCGTCCGGGGTGACCACCAGCTTGCGTGACCGGTCGGCGTCCTCGATGGTCACCCGGCCGGCGGCCTCCGAGATCGGCGCCATGCCCTTGGGCGTGCGGGCCTCGAACAGCTCGGTGACACGCGGCAGACCCAGGGTGATGTCGTCACCGGCCACACCACCGGTGTGGAAGGTCCGCATCGTCAGCTGGGTGCCGGGCTCACCGATGGACTGGGCGGCGATGATGCCGACCGCCTCGCCGATGTCGACCAGCTTGCCCGCGGCCAGAGAACGGCCGTAGCACATGGCGCAGGTGCCGACCTTGGACTCGCAGGTGAGAACCGAGCGAACCTTGATCGAGCTGACCCCACGAGCGACCAGGTCGTTGATGATCACGTCACCCAGGTCGGTACCGGCCGGGACGATCACCTTTCCGTCCACCTCGACGTCCTGGGCCGACGAGCGCGCGTACACGCTGGTCTCGACGTCGTCGTGGCGGCGCAGGCCATCTGCCGTCTCGACCGCGATCGGCATGACCAGACCGCGCTCGGTGCCGCAATCCTCCTCGCGGATGATCACGTCCTGCGCGACGTCGACCAGGCGCCGGGTGAGGTACCCGGAGTCGGCGGTGCGCAACGCGGTGTCGGCCAGACCCTTACGGGCACCGTGGGTGGAGATGAAGAACTCCAGCACCGTCAGGCCCTCACGGAAGTTGGCCTTGATCGGGCGCGGGATGATCTCACCCTTGGGGTTGGCCACCAGACCGCGCATACCCGCGATCTGACGCATCTGCATCCAGTTACCACGCGCACCCGAGGACACCATCCGGTAGACGGAGTTGTCCTTGGGCAGGTTCGCCTCCATCGCCTTGGCGACCTCGTTGGTGGCCTGGGTCCAGATCTCGATCAGTTCCTGACGACGCTCGTCGTCGGTGATCAGACCGCGCTCGTACTGCGTCTGCACCTTGGCCGCGCGGGTCTCGTACCGGTCGAGGATGGCCTGCTTGCCGGGCGGGGTCACCACGTCGGAGATGGACACCGTGATGCCCGAGCGGGTGGCCCAGTGGAAGCCGGTCTCCTTCAGGGCGTCCAGCGTCGCCGCGACCTGCACCTTCGGGTAGCGCTCGGCGAGGTCGTTCACGATCGCCGAGAGCATCTTCTTGTCGATCTCGCTGTCCACGAAGGCGTAGTCCACCGGCAGCGTCTGGTTGAACAGCGCCCGACCGAGCGTGGTCTTCAGGATCACCGGGTCGCCGACCTGCCACCCCTCAGGCATGGCCGCCTCCGCCGGAGGCACGACGTCGGGGAACCGAATCGTGATCTTGGCCTGGACGTCGAGCTCGCGCGCGTCCAGCGCCATGATCGCCTCGGCGACCGAGCTGAAGGCCCGGCCCTCGCCGATGGCACCCTCCTTGATCAGCGTCAGGTGGTACAGGCCGATGATCATGTCCTGGGTGGGCATGGTCACCGGACGACCGTCGGCCGGCTTGAGGATGTTGTTGCTGGACAGCATCAGGATGCGGGCCTCGGCCTGGGCCTCGGCCGACAGCGGCAGGTGCACCGCCATCTGGTCGCCGTCGAAGTCGGCGTTGAACGCGGTGCACACCAGCGGGTGGATCTGGATGGCCTTGCCCTCGACCAGCTGCGGCTCGAAGGCCTGGATCCCGAGGCGGTGCAGCGTCGGTGCGCGGTTGAGCAGCACCGGGTGCTCGGAGATGACCTCTTCGAGCACGTCCCACACCACGGGGCGGGCGCGCTCGACCATGCGCTTGGCACTCTTGATGTTCTGCGCGTGGTTGAGATCGACCAGCCGCTTCATGACGAACGGCTTGAACAGCTCGAGCGCCATCTGCTTGGGCAGGCCGCACTGGTGCAGCTTGAGCTGCGGGCCGACGACGATGACCGAACGGCCGGAGTAGTCGACGCGCTTGCCGAGCAGGTTCTGGCGGAACCGGCCCTGCTTGCCCTTGAGCATGTCCGACAGCGACTTCAGCGGACGGTTGCCCGGACCGGTCACCGGCCGGCCGCGGCGGCCGTTGTCGAACAGCGCGTCGACGGCCTCCTGCAGCATCCGCTTCTCGTTGTTGACGATGATCTCCGGCGCGCCCAGGTCGAGCAGCCGCTTGAGCCGGTTGTTCCGGTTGATCACCCGGCGGTAGAGGTCGTTCAGGTCGGACGTCGCGAAGCGGCCACCGTCGAGCTGCACCATCGGGCGCAGGTCCGGCGGGATCACCGGGACGCAGTCGAGCACCATGCCGTTGGGCGAGTTACGGGTGGTCAGGAACGCCGAGACCACCTTGAGTCGCTTCAGGGCGCGGGTCTTGCGCTGGCCCTTGCCGGTGCGGATGGTCTCGCGCAGGCTGGCCGCCTCGGCCTCGAGGTCGAAGGACTCGAGCCGCTTCTGGATCGCGGCCGCCCCCATGCCACCCTCGAAGTACATGCCGAACCGCTCACGCATCTCGCGGTAGAGCAGCTCGTCGCCCTCGAGGTCCTGGACCTTGAGGTTCTTGAACCGGTCCCAGACCTGCTGCACCCGGTCGATCTCGGCGTCGGCCCGCTTGCGCAGCTGCGCCATCTCGCGCTCGGCCGACTCCTTGACCTTGCGCCGGACGTCGCCCTTGGCGCCTTCGGCCTCGAGCTCGGCCAGGTCGCCCTCGAGCCGCTTGGCGCGCGAGTCGATGTCGGAGTCGCGGCGGTTCTCGATCTCCTTCTTCTCCACCTCGATCTGCGCCTCCATGGAGGGCAGGTCGCGGTGGCGGGCCTCGTCGTCCACCCAGGTGATCATGTAGGCGGCGAAGTAGATGACCTTCTCCAGGTCCTTCGGCGCCAGGTCGAGCAGGTAGCCGAGCCGGCTCGGCACGCCCTTGAAGTACCAGATGTGCGTGACCGGGGCGGCCAGCTCGATGTGCCCCATGCGCTCACGGCGCACCTTGGCGCGAGTCACCTCGACGCCGCAGCGCTCACAGATGATGCCCTTGAAGCGCACCCGCTTGTACTTGCCGCAGTAGCACTCCCAGTCCCGGGTGGGGCCGAAGATCTTCTCGCAGAAGAGCCCGTCCTTCTCCGGCTTGAGGGTGCGGTAGTTGATGGTCTCGGGCTTCTTCACCTCACCGTGCGACCACTGACGGATGTCGTCCGCGGTCGCCAGGCCGATACGCAGCTCGTCGAAGAAGTTCACGTCCAGCAAGACGCTTCCTGCTTTCTCTTCAGTGCCGATGACTGGATGACGGAGAGAGGGGTCAGACCTCTTCAACCGAGCTGGGCTCGCGGCGGGACAGGTCGATGCCCAGCTCCTCCGCAGCCCGGAAGACGTCCTCGTCGGTGTCGCGCATCTCGATCGACATGCCGTCGCTGGACAGCACCTCGACGTTGAGGCAGAGGGACTGCATCTCCTTGATGAGCACCTTGAACGACTCGGGGATGCCCGGCTCGGGGATGTTCTCGCCCTTGACGATCGCCTCGTAGACCTTGACCCGGCCGACCACGTCGTCCGACTTGATGGTCAGCAGTTCCTGCAGCGCGTAGGAGGCGCCGTAGGCCTCGAGAGCCCACACCTCCATCTCGCCGAACCGCTGACCGCCGAACTGCGCCTTACCACCGAGCGGCTGCTGGGTGATCATCGAGTACGGGCCGGTCGAGCGAGCGTGGATCTTGTCATCCACCAGGTGGTGCAGCTTGAGGATGTACATGTAGCCCACGGACACCGGCATCGGGAACGGCTCACCGGTGCGGCCGTCGAACAACCGCGCCTTGCCGGTGCCGTCGACCAACCGGACCCCGTCACGGGTCTTGCGGCTGGAGTCGAGCAGGCCGACGATCTCCTCCTCCTCCACGCCGTCGAAGACCGGCGAGGCCACCCGGGTCCCGGGAGGGGCCTCGAGCATCTCGGCGGGCATGCCCTCGGACCAGGACGGCGAGCCCTCGACCTTCCAGCCCCGGCTGGCCACCCAGCCGAGGTGGGTCTCGAGAACCTGGCCGACGTTCATCCGGCTCGGCACCCCGAGCGGGTTGAGGACGACGTCCACCGCGGTGCCGTCCTCGAGGAACGGCATGTCCTCGACGGGCAGGATCTTGGAGATGACGCCCTTGTTGCCGTGGCGACCGGCGAGCTTGTCGCCGTCCGTGATCTTGCGCTTCTGGGCGACGTAGACCCGCACCAACTGGTTCACGCCGGGGGGCAGCTCGTCGCCCTCGTCGCGGTCGAAGACCTTGACGCCGATGACCGTGCCCGACTCGCCGTGCGGCACCTTCAGCGAGGTGTCGCGCACCTCGCGCGCCTTCTCACCGAAGATCGCGCGCAGCAACCGCTCCTCCGGGGTCAGCTCGGTCTCACCCTTCGGGGTGACCTTGCCGACCAGGATGTCGCCGGTGACGACCTCGGCACCGATGCGGATGATGCCCCGCTCGTCGAGGTCGGCCAGCACCTCCTCGGCGACGTTCGGGATGTCGCGGGTGATCTCCTCCGGGCCCAGCTTGGTGTCGCGGGCGTCGACCTCGTGCTCCTCGATGTGGATCGAGGAGAGGACGTCGTCCTGCACCAGACGCTGGGAGAGGATGATCGCGTCCTCGTAGTTGTGGCCCTCCCACGACATGAACGCGACCAGCAGGTTCTTGCCGAGTGCCATCTCGCCCTTGTCGGTCGAGGGACCGTCGGCGAGCGGCGTACCGATCTCGACCCGCATGCCCTCGTCGACCAGCACACGCTGGTTGTAGGAGGTGCCCTGGTTCGAGCGGCGGAACTTGGCGATGCGGTAGGTCGAGTGGGTGCCGTCGTCGTTCATCACGCTGACGGCGTCCGCGGAGACCTCGCTGACCACACCGGGCAGGGTGGCGACCACGACGTCACCGGCGTCGACGGCGGCACGGAACTCCATGCCGGTCCCGACCAGTGGGGCCTCGGCCATCACCAGCGGAACCGCCTGGCGCTGCATGTTGGAGCCCATCAGCGCACGGTTGGCGTCGTCGTGCTCCAGGAAGGGGATCATCGCGGTGGCGACGGACACCATCTGGCGCGCTGCGACGTCCATGTAGTCGACGTCGACGGCGGGCACGTACTCGACCTCGCCGCCCTTGGCGCGCACCAGCACGCGCTCCTCGGCGAACCGCCCGTCAGCTCCCAGCGGCGCGTTGGCCTGGGCGATGACGTGCTCGTCCTCCTCGTCGGCGGTCAGGTAGGCCACCTCGTCGGTGACCAGGTCGCCGTCGACGCGGCGGTACGGGGTCTCGACGAAGCCGAACGGGTTGATCCGCGCGTAGCTGGCCAACGAACCGATCAGGCCGATGTTCGGGCCTTCCGGGGTTTCGATGGGGCACATCCGGCCGTAGTGCGAGGTGTGCACGTCGCGCACCTCGAAGCCGGCGCGCTCGCGGGACAGACCACCCGGACCCAGCGCCGACAGGCGGCGCTTGTGGGTCAGACCCGCCAACGGGTTGGTCTGGTCCATGAACTGCGACAGCTGGCTGGTGCCGAAGAACTCCTTGATGGAGGCGACGACGGGCCGGATGTTGATCAGGGTCTGCGGCGTGATCGCCTCGACGTCCTGGGTGGTCATGCGCTCGCGGACGACGCGCTCCATGCGCGACAGACCGGTGCGGACCTGGTTCTGGATCAGCTCGCCGACCGTGCGCAGTCGCCGGTTGCCGAAGTGGTCGATGTCGTCGACCTCGACCCGGATGTCGACGCTCTCGCCGCCACGGGTACCCGGCATGGTGGTGCTGCCGGCGTGCAGCGAGACCAGGAAGCGGATCGTCTTGACGACGTCCTCGAGGGTCAGCGTGCCGGCCGACAGCGGCTGCTCCAGCCCCAGCTTCTTGTTGATCTTGTAGCGACCGACCTTGGCCAGGTCGTACCGCTTGGGGTTGAAGTAGAGGTTGTCGAGCAGGTTCTGCGCGGCCTCACGCGTCGGCGGCTCGCCCGGGCGCAGCTTGCGGTAGATGTCGAGCAGCGCCTCGTCGGTGCCGGCGGTGTGGTCCTTCTCGAGCGTGGCGCGCATCGACTCGACGTCGCCGAACTCCTCGAGGATCTGCGCCTCGGACCAGCCGAGCGCCTTGAGCAGCACGGTGACCGACTGCTTGCGCTTGCGGTCGATGCGGACGCCGACCATGTCGCGCTTGTCGATCTCGAACTCGAGCCAGGCGCCCCGCGACGGAATGATCTTGGTGGTGTAGACGTCCTTGTCGGAGGTCTTGTCGGCGGTGCGCTCGAAGTAGACACCCGGGGAGCGGACCAGCTGCGAGACGACGACACGCTCGGTGCCGTTGATCACGAACGTGCCGCGATCGGTCATCAGCGGGAAGTCACCCATGAACACCGTCTGGCTCTTGATCTCGCCAGTGGTGGTGTTCATGAACTCGGCCGTCACGAAGAGCGGGGCCGAGTAGGTCATGTCCCGCTCCTTGCACTCGTCGATCGAGTACTTGGGCGGCTCGAACCGGTGGTCCCGGAACGACAACGACATCGACCCGGAGTAGTCCTCGATCGGGGAGATCTCCTCGAAGATCTCCTCCAGACCCGAGGTACTCGGGACGTCCTGCCGGCCCTGCTCGAGGGCGGCGGCGACGCGGTCCTGCCATTTGGCATTGCCGAGAAGCCAATCGAAGCTCTCGGTCTGCAGCGCGAGGAGGTTCGGGACCTCCAGCGGCTCGCGGATCTTTGCGAAGGAGATACGGCCTGAGGCCGTGCGGACGGAGGAAAGCGACGCTGTGCGCGAGGCGGCCAAGAGGGGTCCTTCCACGGGCCTGCGAACGTTACCGGCGCACGCCTGACGCCCCGAGGCAAATCCACGGGTCGTCAATGGTGAGCGCAAAAAGGCAGGGTAGCCCGCTTCAGGATCGTTGTCCAAACGGCGCTATCAGATGACCACCGGGCCCGCACCTCGCCGCGCCGAAACCCGCGGATCGGATCCCCGATGGCCACGCTGAGACTCTCGCGCGCTCACCAGACCCTTCGAGCATGGCTCTGCACCCGGGCTCCGTCAAGATGTTCACCCCATCCAGATGCACGTGACCTGCATCAACAGCGGATGAATCACGCATCCCTGACATCCCGGCGGGCACACAGAAGGGGCGGTCCGAACCCTGGAACAGGGTCCGAACCGCCCCTTCGGCGTGATCAGAGCGAGATCAGAGCGAGATCAGAGCGAGTCACTTGACCGAGACGGTGGCGCCGGCGCCCTCGAGGGCAGCCTTGGCCTTCTCGGCGGCTTCCTTGGTGACCTTCTCCAGGACGGGCTTGGGGGCGCTGTCCACGAGATCCTTGGCCTCCTTCAGGCCGAGCGAGGACACCAGGGCGCGCACCTCCTTGATGACCTGGATCTTCTTGTCACCGGCAGCCTCGAGGACGACGTCGAACTCGTCCTTCTCCTCGGCGGCCTCGGCGCCACCCGCGCCACCGCCGGCGGCGGGGGCAGCGGCCACGGCCACGGGGGCGGCGGCGGAGACCTCGAAGGTGTCCTCGAACTTCTTCACGAACTCGCTCAGCTCGATCAGCGTCATCTCCTTGAACGCGTCGAGCAGGTCGTCGGTGCTGAGCTTCGCCATGGTTGGCGTGTCCTTCCGTTGTCGATCACGCGGCTGGGGCGATCCCGCCCGCGTTGTGGGTGGGCGGGGCGATCAGCCCTCTGTGGTCTCCGCTGCAGCCTGGGCGGGCTCGGCCTGGTCGGCCGGCACGTCGTCCGCAGCAGCGGCTGGTGCGCTCTCTGCCTGCTTCTGGCGCAGGGCGTCCAGCACACGGGCAGCCTGCGACAGGGGGGCGTTGAACAGGTAGACGGCCTGGGTGAGCGAGGCCTTCATCGCGCCGGCCAGCTTGGCCAGCAGTACCTCGCGGGACTCCAGGTCGGCCAACGTGCGCACGTCGTCGGCCGTCAGTGCCCGGCCGTCGAGAAGCCCACCCTTGATCACCAGGGCGGGGTTGGTCTTGGCGAAGTCACGCAGCCCCTTGGCCGCCTCCACCGGGTCACCGGTGACGAAGGCGACGGCCGTCGGGCCGGCGAGCTGCCCGTCGAAGGCAGAGACTCCCGCCTCCTTGGCCGCGATGGCGGTGAGCGTGTTCTTCACCACGGTGTACGTGGCGTGGCCGCCGATGCTCTTGCGGAGCTGGCTGAGCTGCGCCACGGACAGCCCGCGGTACTCGGTCAGCACGGCGGCGTTGGAGGCACGGAACCTCTCCGTGATCTCGGCCACCGTTGCGGCCTTGTCGGGCCTGGCCATGGCACTCCTTCCAGGATGTGCCGGTCGATCCCGTCCGAGAAACACGAACGCCCCGGCGCAGGGGCGCACGGGGCGTCAGGGCGGTGCGCACCTTCACGGACGCACACTGAGCCCATCGACTCGTTCACACCTGCGCAGGTCGCCCGCCTCGGCGGGACCTTCGATCACCCCGGGTTGGGGCAATGACCGGCGGTCTTCGGCACCCACCAGAGTAGGTGCCCGCGCGCCGTCCGACAAAATCGAACCCGCTCATGCTCCGCGGGTGACCGCCCATGCTCCGTGGGTGGACTGATTTCGGCCCGCTGAGGCCAAAGACTCGGTCACCCGCGGAGCATGGGCGGGTTGGGTTGGAGTGTCACGAGCCGTCGGGCGCTCGGCGACGACGATGCCCGGCGTCGCGTCGCGGGGAGCGCCCGGGCATCCCACCGCGGCCGGCGCCGAGCAGGCTCTGACCACCAAGGGCGAGACGGTCTCGGACGCCGCGGCGCGCCGTCCGACGTCGACATCGGTCGCACGTGTCCGCTCGCAAACAGCTCATGCTCCGCGGGTGACCGAGTCTCGGCCCTCGAGGGGCCGAAATCGGTGCACCCACGGAGCATGAGCGGTCACCCGCGGAGCATGAGCGGGTTTGGGGCTGGGTTTTGAGGCTGGGTTTGGTCAGGCGTCAGCGGAGGGGTCGTCGGAGTCCAGGCCGCGGGTCTTGTTGACGTCGACCGGGATGCCGGGGCCCATCGTGGTGGCGATGGTGCCCTTCTGCAGGTAGCGACCCTTGGCGGCCGACGGCTTGAGCCGCAGCACCTCGTCGAGCGCAGCGGCGTAGTTCTGCACCAGCGCGGTGTCGCTGAACGAGGACTTGCCGATGATGAAGTGCAGGTTGGCGTGCTTGTCGACCCGGAACTCGATCTTGCCGCCCTTGATCTCCTCGACGGCCTTGGCGACGTCCATGGTCACGGTGCCGGTCTTGGGGTTGGGCATCAGGCCACGCGGGCCGAGGATCTTACCCAGGCGGCCCACCTTGCCCATCAGGTCGGGGGTGGCGACCACGGAGTCGAAGTCGAGCCACCCGCCCTGGATCTTCTCCAGCAGGTCGTCGGACCCGACGTAGTCGGCGCCGGCCGCCTCGGCCTGCGCGGCACGCTCACCGGTGGCGAAGACCAGGACCCGGGCGGTCTTGCCGGTGCCGTGCGGCAGGTTGACGGTGCCGCGCACCATCTGGTCGGCCTTGCGGGGGTCGACCCCGAGACGGAAGGCGACCTCGACGGTGGCGTCGTACTTCGTGGTGGACGTCGCCTTCGCGAGGCGGACGGCCTCGAGCGGGGCGTAGAGCTTGTCGCGGTCGATCTTCTCGGCCGCGGAACGGTAGGCCTTGCTGCGCTTCATGGTGCTGCTCCCTCTCGGAGTCGTGGTCTGCGGGCCGCGCTCGGCCCTGCCACTGGGTATGGATGGAACGATGAAACGAGGGTGAGCGAACTCAGCCCTCGACGGTGATTCCCATCGATCGAGCGGTGCCGGCGATGATCTTCGCGGCCTGCTCGACGTCGTGGGCGTTGAGGTCCTCGAGCTTGGTCTGAGCGATCTCACGGACCTGCGCCTGGGTCAGCTTGCCGACCTTCTTGGTGTGCGGCTCGCCCGAACCCTTGGCCACACCGGCGGCCTTCTTGATCAGCTCGGAGGCCGGCGGGGTCTTGGTGATGAAGGTGAAGGAGCGGTCTTCGTAGACCGTGATCTCCACCGGGATGACCTGGCCACGCTGCGCCTCGGTCTTGGCGTTGTACTGCTTGCAGAACTCCATGATGTTGACGCCGTGCTGGCCCAGCGCGGGGCCGATCGGCGGCGCCGGCGTGGCTGCACCGGCATTGATCTGCAGCTTGATGTAGCCGGCGATCTTCTTCTTGGGGGGCATGGTTCTCCGGGTCCTTACGTGAACGGGACGATCTGGGCAGGTCAGCTCAGATCTTGGCCACCTGGTTGAACGACAGCTCGACCGGGGTCTCCCGGCCGAAGATCGAGACCAGCACCTTGAGCTTCTGTGCGTCCGGGTTGATCTCGGAGATGGTGGCCGGGAGGGTCTCGAACGGACCCTCCATGACGGTGACCGATTCGCCGACCTCGAAGTCGACGACCTTGACCTCGGCCTTGGTCGGCTTGGTGACGCCGTCCAGCTTCTGCAGCGTGGGCGCCAACATCGAGAAGACCTCGTCGAGACTCAGCGGCACCGGCTGGTGCGTGTGCCCGACGAAGCCGGTGACCCCGGGGGTGTGCCGGACGGCGCCCCACGACTCATCGGTCAGGTCGATGCGCACCAGCACGTACCCGGGGATGCGGACCCGACGCACCAGCTTGCGCTGGCCGTTCTTGATCTCGGTGACCTCTTCCATGGGCACCTCGACCTGGAAGATGTAGTCCTCCATGTTGAGGCTGGTGATCCGGTTCTCCAGGTTGGCCTTCACCCGGTTCTCGTACCCGGCGTAGGAGTGGATCACGTACCAGTCGCCGGGCAGGCTGCGCAGCTCGCTGCGGAACGCCGTGGCCGGGTCGACCTCTTCCTCGGCAACCTCGGCAACCTCGGCGGCCTCGGCAACCTCGTCGGCCGCTGCGGTCACGTCGGCCTCGTCGGTGACGTCCACCTCGCCGACCTCGGCCTCGGCCGGCGCCGCGGCAGCTGCCTCGGTCTCGTCCTCGGCGCCTGCCACGGCCACGTCGGCAGACAGGTCGGAGTCGATCTGCTCGTCTTCGACCTCGGGGTACTGCGACTTCTGCTCGGACACGCTCTTCCCTACTCCTCGAGATATTGCTCGGCCGACCGGCACCGGGTGAGACCCCGACTCGGCGCCACCGGGGCGGAACTCAGTCGCTGAAGACCCACAACACGAGCTTGCCCATCCCGAAGTCGATCGCGGAGACGAAAGCCATCACCGCGATCACGAAGATCAGGACAACCCAGGTGTAGGTCAGCAGCTCGTTGCGGGTGGGCCGCACGACCTTCTTCAGCTCGGCGACGACCTGGCGCAGGAACAACCGCAACCCGCCCTTGCGTCGAGGCGTGGGAGCGGATTCCGTGCTGCTTCTGGTACTGGTCGTCACGATCTCACCCGGTCTGGAGACGGTTGCTGTCGGTCCGACGTGCCCACGGTGCGGGTACGCCGTCCCTTCGCGGCCAGGCCACGAAGATGGATCGCAGGGCAGGAGGGACTCGAACCCCCAACCGCCGGTTTTGGAGACCGGAGCGCTGCCAGTTGCGCCACTGCCCTGTGCGGCTGCTCCCCCGCCCTACCGAGCCATCTCGCAGACCCGATCGGGCCGTACGAGGCAGGCGTCAGTATGGCGGTTCGCAACCACCGCGATGGAGTGTACGCGTGCCGAGACGGTGGGTCGAACCGGTAACCGGGCGACCACTGATCGCGGCGGACTGCGCTGGACTCTGGCGGACTGCGGCGGACCCTGTCCGACTGTGCCAGCATCGCCCGATGCGATTCACGGCTCTGCCCGCCCCTCTGCCCCGCGGCGTCCGGTCGGCACGCCCTCAGGACTACGACCGGATCGCGCCGCTGCTCGACGCCTGGTGGGGTCGCCCGATCCTGGAGGCGCTCCCCCGGCTGTTCCTCGACCACTTCCACGCCAGCAGTCTGGTCGCCGAGCATCCGGACGGCGCGCTGCGCGGCTTCCTGATCGGATTCGCCTCGCCGTCCCAGCCGGCCGAGGCCTATATCCACTTCGTGGGCATCGCGCCGTCCGAGCGCGGCAGCGGGCTGGGGCGAGTCCTCTACGAGACCTTCTTCGAGGCGGCCCGGACGGCGGGCCGCACCATGGTCAGTGCAGTCACCTCACCGGTCAACACACCGTCGATCGCCTTCCACGCCGCTCTGGGGTTCGAGGTGAGTTCCCCGGTGGCCGGCTACAACGGTCCCGGCCACGACCTGGTGACCTTTCGCCGCCGGCTGTGATCATCGCCCGGTGGACGAGGCCGTCCACCGACCGGTGGACGGCACGACCGCCCGCCGGTTGATGCCCCGCAGGTCGGTCTGCGTGAGACTCGACCTCATGGGAACAGCGATCACCGTCCGAGGACTGGTGAAGACCTACTCCGGAGTCCGCGCGGTGGACGACCTCGACCTCGAGGTGATGGAGGGCGAGATCTTCGCCCTGCTCGGGCCGAACGGCGCCGGGAAGACCACCACCGTGGAGATCCTCGAGGGCTACCGGCGGCGCGACGGCGGCACCGTCAGCGTGCTCGGCGAGGATCCTCAGCACGCGGGACGCGACTGGCGCGGTCGGATCGGCATCGTGCTGCAGACCAGCCAGGAGAGCGCCGAACTGACCGTCGTCGAGATCGTCCGGCACTTCGCCGGGTACTACCCCGACTCTCGCGACCCCGATCAGGTGATCGACGCGGTCGGCCTGACCACCAAGCGCAACGCGAGGATGCGAACCCTGTCCGGTGGACAGCGCCGCCGACTCGACGTGGCCCTCGGCATCGTGGGCTCGCCTCGGTTGCTGTTCCTCGACGAGCCGACGACCGGCTTCGACCCGCAGGCCCGACGCTCGTTCTGGGATCTCATCGACGGCCTGCGTGACGGGGGAACCACCATCCTGCTCACCACCCACTACCTGGACGAGGCCGAGTACCTGGCCGACCGGGTGGGAGTGATCAACTCGGGTCGACTGCTCGCGGTCGACACCCCCGAGCGGCTCGGCGGGCCGGCTGCCCAGGTGCCCCAGGTGCAGTGGCTGGACCGGGACGGCGTCCCGCACCGCGAACAGACCGAGACCCCCACCGCTCTGGTTGCCCGTCTGGCGGACCAGTTCGGCGGCGAGGTGCCCTCGCTGCAGGTCGTGCGGCCCAGCCTCGAAGAGGTCTACCTGTCCATGATCGAGAAGTCGGAGGTGGCCCGATGAGTACCCCGTCCGTCACGGCATCCTCGCTCCCCGCGACCCTGCCGGTGGGTCTGGCCCGCACCGTGATCGAACTGCGTCAGTTCTTCCGCGAGCGCGACAGCATGGTCTTCACCTTCGCGTTCCCGGTGATCATGCTGTTCATCTTCGGTTCGGTGTTCTCGGGCTCCGAAGTCGCCCCTGGCGTCGACTTCACGCAGTACTTCGCAGCCGGAATGATCGCCTCGGGCGTGGTGCTGTCGAGCTTTCAGTCGTTGGCCATCGGCATCGCCATCGAGCGCGACGACGGCACGCTCAAGCGGTTGCGGGGCACCCCGATGCCTGCGGCGTCCTATTTCCTGGGCAAGATCGGCCTGGTGCTGGTCACCAGCGTGGTGCAGACCGCCGTCCTGCTGGTCGTGGGTGCGCTGCTGTTCGGACTGGATCTGCCGAACACGGCCGAACTCTGGGGGCGGTTCGCCTGGATCTTCCTGCTCGGCACAACCTCCGGCACGGTGCTCGGCATCGCCTATTCCAGTGTCCCCCGCTCGGCCCGCAGCGCCGGGGCCGTGGTCTCCCCCGTGGTGATCGTGCTGCAGTTCATCTCCGGCGTCTTCTTCGTGCTCGGCGACATGCCCTCCTGGATGGTCAACCTGAGTTCGATCTTCCCGTTGCGATGGCTGGCACAGGGCATGCGCTCGGTGTTCCTGCCACCGTCCTTCGAGCAGGCCGAAGTGGGTGGCTCGTGGATGCTCGGCCAGACCGCGGCCGTGCTGGGGGCCTGGACCGTGATAGGTCTGCTGTTGTGTCTGTGGACCTTCCGATGGGCTCGACGCGGTGACCGCTGAGCTCGACGCGAGTGCCGGGCCCGAGGGTCCCCGGACGCGAGTGAGTGCCGGCCCCGAGGGTCCGCTGGCCCGGGCCGACGGGATGTGGGCGAGCACCATCACCGGGTGGCACTACGCCATGTGGGGCATCACCGCGCTGGGCATCCTCACCGCGCTCACCCTGGACGAGGTGTCCCGGGGCGAGCGCCTGACGGCCGGGGTGACGTTCCTCGTCCTGCTGGCCCTGTACGTGATCGAGATCCAGCGGGTGCCGTGGTCCGAGCGCGAGGCAGCGTGGGCCTATCTCACGGCGGCCGTGATCGGGCTGGGGGTGGCCTGCGCGATCCATCCCACGTTCACGCTGCTGCTGTTCATCGTGTACCCACAGGCCTGGCTGTTCACCCGCACCCTGCGTCAGGGCGCCGTCGTGACCGCGTTGCTGACCGGTTCGGCCCTGTTCGGCATGCTCGAGGGCTATGGGTTCACCTGGGCCAACGCCCGCGCCCTGGCCCCTCAGATGCTGGTCTCGATGGGCTTCAGCCTGCTGCTCGGCTGGTGGATCTCGCGGATCATCGAGCAGTCCCACGATCGCGCCGCGCTGATCGCCGAACTCGACCGCACTCGGGTTGCGCTGGCCGAGGCCAACCACCAGGAAGGTATCGCCCAGGAGCGGGCGCGGATGGCAGGCGAGATCCACGACACCCTGGCGCAGGGGTTCACCAGCGTCGTGATGCTCGCGCAGGCCGCGGCCGCCCGGCCGCAGATCCCGGACGCCGTCCGGGAACGGCTGACCGCGATCGAGGACGTCGCGCGGGCGAACCTGGCCGAGGCGCGGGCGCTGGTCGCCGCGTTCTCACCCGCCGACCTGGACGGCGCTGGCCTGGCGGACGCCGTCCAACGGCTCGCCCGGCGATTCGAGCGCGAGACCGCGACCCCGGTGACCGTCGAGGTCACCGACGCCGTCGACGGTCTGATGCCGAGCACGCAGGTGGTGCTGCTGCGCGCCGTTCAGGAGGGGCTGGCCAACGTGCGCCGGCATGCAGCGGCGCACCAGGTCAGCGTGCGTCTGACCCGGAGCGAGAGCGAGCCGGGTACGCGGGGCGGGCGAGTGGGCATCGAGGTCCGCGACGATGGTGCGGGGTTCGACCCGACCTGCGCCGCAGGCGGTTTCGGTCTGGCGATGATGCGCCGCCGGGTGCACGAGGCCGGCGGCGAGGTCGAGCTGACGAGCGCGCTCGGCCGGGGAACCGTTCTGCGCGCGTGGGTTCCCTTCGGCGAGCAGGAAGAGTCGTGATCACTGTTCTGGTGGTCGACGACCACCCTGTGGTGCGGTCCGGTCTGGTGGGCATGCTCGACGTCGAGGACGACCTGGTCGTGGTCGGTGAGGCGGGAGACGGCGAGGAGGCCGTGATCCGCGTGGGCGAGCTGAATCCGGACGTCGTGCTGATGGACCTGCGGATGCCCCGACTGGACGGTGCCGCGGCCACGGCCCGCATCATCGCGGCCCACCCCCGCACCCGGGTGCTGGTGTTGACCACGTACGACACCGACGCCGACATCGTGCGCGCCGTGGAGGCCGGGGCCACCGGCTATCTGCTCAAGGACACCCCACGCACCGATCTGGTGGACGCCGTCCGCGCCGCGGCCCGCGGTGAGACGGTGCTGGCGCCCCCCGTGGCCGCCCGGCTGGTGTCGCGGATGCGCACTCCCGCAACGGATCTGTTGACCGAGCGGGAGGTGCAGGTACTCGCCGCAGTCGCGCGGGGCCTGTCCAATCCCGAGATCGGGCGCCGGCTGCACATCGGTGAGGCCACGGTGAAGACTCACCTGCTCAGGGTGTTCACCAAACTCGAGGTGGACGACCGGACCCGCGCGGTCACCGTGGCGATGGAGCGCGGCATCCTGCCGCCACCCACGGTCGGCTGACCGGCTCCGAAGCGCACCAGGCCGAGGCGCGCGAGCGCGTCGTCCACGTCAGGGGCCGTGCCGGTGGTGCGGGCCAGGGTGCGGCCCCACCTGACGGCGTCCTGACGCCATGCCTTGACGAAGGCCGGCAGATCGAGCTCCCACTGATGGCGGTGCTGCATCAGGGTGTGCCGAGCCACCGTGACGCAGTCCAGGGCCTTCTGCCGGTCGGCCAACCGGGCCCGCGAGCCGGCCGCAGGCGCCTGCATCAACTGCGACTCCACCGCGTGCAGGAAGCGCCGCCGCACATTGAGGTAGTCGGCCCAGTACCCCGAACTGGACGCCGCACTGAGTGGTTTGCGCCGGTGGAGCAGGGCGAACAAGCCCTCGCCCAGGAGATCCCCGAACTCCTGCACCCGGGCATGGTCGGGATCGGCGAAGGGATCGAACGCGCGTTGCCGCAGCGTCCCCCCGAGGGCCAGCCCGCGCTCACGGCGCACCAGGAGATCGGCGAAGAAGAGCCAGTCCTCGTTGTACACCGTCGGGAAGTGCGGCAGCCGTTCGTCAACCCTCAGCAGCAGACCCCCGGCCCCGACGAACGTGCCCTGTCGCCCCCCGGCGAGCCGGTGGGCATGACAGGCCACGGAGTTGTCCGGGAAGTCATCGAAGGCCCACCCGATGGCACCCGGCCCGCCGCGTTCGGCCAGACGACGGCGCGATGCGCGCAACACCGAGTCCGGTGGCGCGCTGACGTCGTCGTCCATGAACAGGATCTGCCCCCAGCCCAACAGGACCGCCAGCCGGAGGCCGAGGTTGCGCTTGAGCCCGGTGTCACGAGTGCCGGAACCGCCGGTGTCGATGCGGTCGGTGGCCAACGCCGGCATGCCGTCCGGGCGCCGGTCGGGGAGGTCCACCGCGACGATGCGCTCGGCCGGCAGGCGGCGCCGGGCGATGCGGTGCACCTCGGCCGCCGCGCTGGCCCGGCTGCTCAACACCACCAGGGTGGCCTCGTGCAACCGGGCCACCTCGATGGCCGCCACGATGGACCGTGACGCCCGCGCGGCCGGCACCACCACGGCGTCCAGGGCGGGGGTGGACTGGCCGGCGGAACCACCCGACCGGGGCAGGAGCACCCGGTGATCGGCGATGTGACCTGCGGTCATGGTGCGGTGGACTCCTGGGTATCGGGTGAGTGCTGGGCGAGTGTCGGGTGAGTGCCGAGCTGGGGACGGGACGTCGAGCGGGTGCTGCTCAGCCGGGCGAGGGACTGTGCCGCAACACGTGCATCGGTCGGGTGAGGTCGGGGGTCAGGGTCTCGAGCCCGTCGCGGCCCTGGAACACGGGCACGTAGCTGAGCAGCCAGAACCGTTCCGGGTCGACCAGAGCGGACAGGTATTCCTCATTGCGCACCCGCATCAGCGGATCGGTGAAGGCCCGCACGGCACCGTAGGTACCTCGGCTGAAGATGCCCGAGCAGATCGTGACCGTGGTGGTCAGGTTCATCTCGTTGGGCAACCGGGCGATGAGGGCGACGTCGTACTCGAGCATCGGGTGCCCGTCGAGGCTGCGGCGGTGCTCGCCGGTCAGGCCGTCGAGCAGGAACCGTGGCGGATGGGCCTCACGCCGGCGCCCGTGGTAGTCGAACTCGCCGGCGTCGTTGGAGGTCACCACGTACTGCCGGTCGTACTCCGGGTCGCCACCATCGACCGTCTCGACGAACACCGGCAGGTCCAGACGGCGGCGGTAATAGGCCAAGGCCTCGGAGTAGGGCCGCGCGCCGCGCGGGTCGTCCCCGCGAACGTCATCGCCGCCGCCGAGGATCACCACGTGCGCAGCGAAGGTCTCGGCCGTGACCTCGTCCCCGCGGACGAAGGCGACGTCACTGGTCGGATTGTCGGCGCGGATCTGCCCGTAGGCCTCGATCAGGGCATCCATGTCGGCATGACGCAACGAGGCGATGTGGTTCGGGTGCCAGGGGCTGGTGTACTGCGAGTTGATCTCGTGCGGCGGCAGGATCGAGCTGATGATGCGGATCGGCTGTCCGTCGGGGAAATGCCAGAACGAGCGCGATCGCTCGGCCACCCGTTGGGCACTCATGGCGGCCGCCCGCAGCTCGAGCAGCTCCTCGAGCAGGACGACGCGGCGCTGCTCCTCGTCGGCGGTGAGCTGGTCGTGAGGCAGCAGCCGAGCCCGGTGGCCGTCGAGCGAACGGACGGTGGCGAAGAACTGCGCGTAGGAGTGGAGCCGCTCCTCGGGGGGAACGGTGTCGGTACCGGTGTTCTCCCAGGAGGAGACCAACGGTGCGCTGGCCCCGAGGGCGTCGGCCAGTTGCCGTTGAGTGACGGTCACCCCGGGCCAGGCCGTGGTGCGCAGGGTGCGCAGGCGCTCGGCGAGGCGCCCGCGCGCAGAGATCGCCAGGCGCGTCCGGGCCGAAGCCGAGTCGATCATGATTCGATCAGCTCCCCTCGGGTGTTCACTCGCATCGACTGATGTGAACTGAAGTTACTGATGACACGACCATACCCTGTCCGGGACACCGCAGGCATGCACCTCTGAACCTGGTCCAGATTGATGGTCGAGGAACCTTGCGTCAGGAGGATGAGAGAGCTTTACTGAAGTTCAGTCACAAGCACTGATGCGCACTTGTATTCATCATTGGTCACCGCCCCAGCGGTATCGGCGTCCTCACTGGCGGCTTCCGCCACCAGCCCGACGTCTCTCACACCGTCGGCGACGCGCATCCAGCGTGCCGCCCTCCCCGGGGAGGTTTCGCGATGGTCACCATGGCGATCCACACCGCACCGCTTCTACGCTCCGCCCTGGCCGACGTCCTGCCCCAAGCTGCCGGCGTCATCATCGTGATCTTCCTGATCCTGGCCCTCGGCTTCGTGATCACCGCGTATACCGAGGCCGCCTCGCGTCGGATCAGGCCCAGGATCGTCCTGACCCGGGAGCGCCCCGAGGGCGACCTGGGTGCAGCGGTGATGCCGTTCCTCTTACTGGCACTCCTGGTGGCCATCGCGGTGGTCATGGATCGCGGGCTCTGAACCATCGGCTGCCCTTCCCCCGAATCGGAGCGCCGGGCAGTGTCGTCTGGGGAACGGCTGCCCGGCGCTCCTCGTTGTGGCGCAAGGCTTTTCCGCTGGACGCCAGAGCGTAGCCCGGCTCCGGTTTGGTTCCTGACGGGTTTCGCCGCTACCCTGCGTCACCATCTGCGGATCACCGCCTTCGGCGCGGTCCGACGCGCAGAAGTTGAGATCCTTCGAACGCAGGAGTCCTCATGCCGGGAGCCGCAGGGTCGCACACCGCTGTCGGGCGAATCCGACTCTCCCCCGATTCTCCGGCCCTCGGCAGCGCCTGGCGACAATCGTCCTTCTGCAGCATGGGGAATTGTGTTCGCGTTCGGCGCGAGGGCGACGACGTGATCGTGGGTGACTCGAAGGACCCTCACGGCCCTCAGCTGCGGTACACCAGCGACGAGTGGGTCGCGTTCGTCGCCGGCGTCAAGGCAGCCGAGTTCGACCTCTGATCACGCCTCGGGTTCTGACTCCACCGCACGCCAGGCACGCATGATGTCGCCGATGATCGCGCGGGAACGCGAGGTGTCGAGTGCACGCTGGGTCAACGACGCGAAGGCCTGCCGGTAGCTGGCCACCTGAGCGTCCTGTTCAACGAGCAGTTCCCCCCAGAGACCCTCGACGAACACCACGTCACGCTGATTGGCGTGCTCAAAGACCTGAATCACGAAGGAGCCCCACAGGCCAGGGTGGATCCCCGCCGTGAACGGCAGCACCTGGATCATGACATTGGGCCGAGCTGCAGCGTCGAGAAGAGCCCGGCACTGTTCGATCATCACCTGCGGTGTACTCACCACTCGACGCAGCGCCGCCTCGTCGATGATGAAGTGAAAGCGCTTCTCCTCACGCGGCAAGAGCAAGGCCGACCGCTGCATCCGTGCTGCAACACGTTCTCGCAGCACCGAGTCCGGCAGCCTCTCGGCGAACTGCGCATCGAAGAACGTCGCGGAGGCATAGGCCTCGGTCTGCAAGAGCCCCGGAATCACCAGGGCATCGAATTCCTCCACCCGGCTGGCGGCCATCTCGAGGCCGAAGAACATGGGCGCCGTCTCGGGTAGGCCGCTGAACTCGGTCCACCATCCGGGCTCTCGGCTGGCCCGGGTCGCCGCGATCAGCTCGCGGGTTTCCTCCTCGGACAACTCGTACACGGCGCAGAGCGACCGAACGTCACCGATCTGCAGGCCGCGCAACCCTCGTTCGAGCCGAGAGAGCTTCGCCGCTGAGACACCGACCCGGGCGGCGACCTCGACCGCCGTCAACCCCACCCGCTCGCGATGAGCGCGCAACAGGCTGCCGACCTCGCGGCGTTGGGCGGTCGGACCGATCTCGCTCATGCAGCCCTCCGTGAGCCGGTGCCCGAATCCCGCGAAACGAGCCGAGTGTCTGGCAATTGCCACCCTATTGCACTTGTCATCCATCTCTTGCCTGCGGGACGATATCGGTGTAACGCGACATCGACGAGCAGAGGCAATCTGCTCGACAACGTTGGCAGGTCAACGGGTCGAGATGCCGCCGCACACGGGGAGGGGGGCCTGCCGATCAGCTGACCAGACGCGCCACCGCCTCGGGCACCACCACAGCTCGCACCACGGTAGGCCGGGGATCGCCCCTCCGATCCCCACATCCCATTCATCGATTCACAGCTGACGCGCTCAGCGGACGACGACCTCACCGAGGCCGCAAACGTCACTGAGCGGGCGCTGCAACGCCCGCTCAGCTGTGAGTCATCGCCGGAGAGACGAGGGGATCACAATGCGTGATGGTACTCCTGAGACAGCTGCAGTTCCATCGATAGGCAGCGCTTTTCACCTGACGTCGGGTGAACCCGCTGACGACGACCACCCTCCCCAACGCCACCCGTCACCCCTGGCCGGTGGCCTCGGTGCCCCCGCACCACGGCCCCTGCGCACCCACGCTCTGACGACGTTGTTCGTCGTCCCGCTGCGTGACCTGGGCCTGGTCGCCGACTCCGCCGTGGCGCTGACCGTCACGATGTTCACGCTGATGCTGCTGATCGCGGCGGTCGCGGCCTTCAGGGTCTTCAGCGACTTCATGTACCGGCGTAACCGTCCGCTGGTCTTCGCGATCACCGCCGAGCCCACGACGGAGCACCGCAAGAGCACGACAACTCCACTGCTGCAAGCGATTCTGCTGCTGATGGCGCTGGCGGTCATCGCGGCCATGATCGGGGTGTCATCCCCCTCGACCTGACGGGCGGAGTCGGCAGCAGCGGGTCGGGGTCCCGCCGGGCCGACTCGGCCCGGCGGGCACTCCGCTCGCCCGCCGCGCCCCGACACGAAGCACGGCGGCCGGGCTGGCAGACTCGGTACATGGAGGGGATGATCCGAACCGTCGAGTCCCTGCCGAAGGCTCACCTGCACCTGCACTTCACCGGCAGCATGCGCTCACGGACTCTGAGCGAGCTCGCGGACAAGCACGGGATCCGCCTGCCGGAGACCCTGCGGGAACACCACCTGGTGCGGCTGACCGCCGACGAACGGGGATGGTTCCGGTTCCAGCGGCTGTACGACGCCGCTCGCGCCTGCGTCCGCGATGCCGACGACATGCGCCGCATCGTGATCGAGGCCGCGCAGGACGACGCCGCCGAGGGTTCGGGCTGGCTGGAGATGCAGGTCGACCCGACGTCCTACGCCCCCTTCGTGGGCGGATTGACGCCGGCCCTCGAGATCGTGCTGGACGCCGCGCGCGAAGCCAGCCGGACGACGTCCTGCCAGGTCGCGATCGTCGTGGCCGCCAGCCGCATCCGTCACCCGCTCGACGCTCGCACCCTGGCCCGCCTGGCCGCCCGGTACGCCGGTGAGGGCGCGGGCCAGGTGGTCGGGTTCGGGCTGAGCAACGACGAGCGCCGCGGCGACACCGCCGAGTTCGCCGCCGCCTTCCGCATCGCCACCCGGGCCGGGTTGGTCAGCGTGCCCCACAGCGGTGAGCTGCTCGGCCCGGCTCAGGTGCAGACCACCCTGGACACCCTGCGACCGGGTCGGCTGGGGCACGGGGTTCGTTCGGCCGAGGACGCCGCGGTACTCGCCCGCGTGGTCGAGGCGGGCATCACCCTGGAGGTCTGCCCGGCCAGCAACGTGGCACTGGGGGTGTACCACGACGACGCCGACGTGCCACTGCGTTCGCTGCTGGACGCCGGAGCGCGGGTGGCGCTCGGCGCGGACGACCCGCTGCTGTTCGGGTCACGGCTGGCGGAGCAGTACACCGCGGCCCGCGGCGTCCACCACCTGAACGACGAGGCCCTGGCTCAGCTCGCCCGGTACTCCATCGAGGGGTCCACGGCACCGCCGGACGTCACCAAACGCCTGCTGACCGGCGTCGACGACTGGCTGGCGGGCCGACCGGCCGCAGCGACCGGCCCGGCGACGTCCTGACTCAGAGGGCGCAGCCCACCAGAACCGGCTCGGGCACCAGGATGACACCGAAGGCGTCCCGGACGCCGTCGCGCACATCGCGCGCCAGCGCCAGCACGTCGTCGGCGGTGGCCTCGCCCCGGTTGGTCAGGGCGAGGGTGTGCTTGGTCGACAGTGAGGCCGAACCGGGCAGTCCGAAACCCTTGCCGAAACCGGCGTGCTCGATCAGCCAGGCCGCACTCACCTTGACCTGGCCCTGCCCACCCTCGACCGGCCAGCGAGGAGCGTGATCGGGCAAACGAGCCGCCACCGTCTGATCCAGGATCGGATTGGTGAAGAAGCTGCCGGCACTCCAGGTGTCGTGGTCGGCGGCGTCGAGCACCATGCCCTTGCCGCGGCGCAACGCGAGCACCGCCTCGCGCACCGTCTCGAGAGGCGCGCGAGCGCCCACCTCGATGCCCAGGGTGCGCGCCAGCTCCGCGTAGCGCACCGGCGCCGACAAGGCCCCGAGCCGCCATTGAAAGGTGACCTCGAGCACGACGTAGCGTGGCCCGCCCCGGAACCGCTCCTCCTTGAACCGGGAATGCCGATAGGCGAACTCGCAGTCCGCCGCGGCCACCGTGCGGACCCGGTTCTGCTGCCGGTCCCAGGTGCGCACCGACGCGATGGTCTCGGAGACGTCCTGACCGTAGGCGCCGACGTTCTGGATCGGGGTG
Source organism: Kineosporiaceae bacterium (assembly GCA_016713225.1). NCBI lineage: Bacteria > Bacillati > Actinomycetota > Actinomycetes > Kineosporiales > Kineosporiaceae > Kineosporiaceae bacterium. The sequence goes on along the minus strand of JADJPO010000002.1, from coordinate 903,202 downwards.
GCGCCGGTCGAACCCGGAATCCCCGACAGGGCCTCGACCCCCGACCAGCCCGAGCGGACGGCGAGCGCCACCACGTCGTCCCAGTTCTCACCGGCCGCGATCCGCACCGTGGCACCGGAGCAGGCGTCACGGGACTCGAGATCGATGCCTCGGGAACGGACGTGGACCACGGTGCCGGGGAAGTCCCGGTCGCCGACCACCAGGTTCGATCCACCGCCGAGGATCAGGAGATCATGACCCGCGGCGTCGGCGGCGCTGACCGCGTCGATCACCGCATCGGTGGTCTGTGCGCTGACGTAGGACACGGCTCGACCACCCACACGAAGGGTGGTCAGGTCGGCCAAACGGACGGTCACCTGGGAAACCTATCCTCGTTGTCAGCGTTCGATGTCGACGGCACGCGCAGCACCGGCACATACCAGGCTGAGAACCGCGGCCAGGCTCACCCCGAGCATCGCCCGGACGATCCCGACACGATCGGCCAACGTGCCCAACACAGGCGGCCCGGCGAGGAAGGCGACGTACCCGATCGATGAGACCACGCTGACCCGAGCGGCCGATCGCGCCGGATCATCGGAGGCCGCGCTGATGCCCACCGGGAACCCCAGAGCAGCGCCGACTCCCCAGCCGAACACGGCCAGCCCGGCCAACACCAGCGGCACGGCGTTACGGGCACCGAGCCCCGCAGTGGGGTCCGCCCACTGCGCGCCCAGCACGTAGACGACGAGCGCGACCAGCACCAGAGCAGCCCCCGACCGCACCACCCGCACCCGGCCGAACCGGGCCAGCACCACCGGGCCGGCGAGCCGGGAGACCGTCATCGCGGTGAGGAACAACCCCAACCCGACGGCGCCGGCGGCATGGGGTACGCCGTACCCGTCGACCAGCCCGAGCGCGATCCAGTCGTTGGCCGAGCCCTCGGCCAGGGCCATGCCGAGCATCATCAACCCCACCAGCACGGTGCGTGGCTCGCGCCAGGCCGCCAAGGCCCCCGAACCGGTCGGGGTCTGACCGGTCTCTGGCTTCGACACCGGCAGGAAGTACCGGGTGGCGATCACGATGGCCACCAGCGACATCGCCGCCGCCACGGCGAGGTGCACCGACAACGCGAGCTGCAACGCGGCCGCGGCCGCCCCGGTGAGCGCGCCGGCCACGGTGCCCAGGCTGAAGCCGGCGTGGAACCAGGGCATGATCGCGCGTTCGACCCGGCGTTCGACCTCGGCACCCTCGACGTTCATCGCGACGTCCCACATGCCCACGCCCACGCCGTAGGCGAACAGGGCCGGCACCAGGGTGCTCACCCCGCCCAGCCGGCCGGTTCCGGCCACGCCGACCAGCACCATGGCGCCGGTGCTCAGCGCAGCACAACCCAGCACCGTCGGCGCCGGGCTGAACCGGTGCACCACGGGGCCGGACAGGGGCAGGGCGAGGACCGAGCCGACCGACAGCGACAGCATGATCACCCCGAGCCGCCCGGGCGTCACCTGCAGCGCGTCCCGGACGGCGGGCAGGCGGGCGAGCCAGTTCGCCATCAGGAAGCCGCTGACGGCGAACACCACGGACACACCCACGACGGAGGACCGCCGATACCTCGTGGCAGGCTTGCGAGAATCCGTCACGAGAGCCGGACGACCGCCTGGGCCTTGCCGAGCACCCGTTCGCCGAGGCAGACCACGACCAGGTCGACCCGCACTGTCTGGGCCGACTCGTCCCGGGAGGCCACCGTGCCCGTGACCGTGACGGCGGCCCCCACCCCGTCGTCCGGCACGACGACCGGGTTGGTGAACCGGGTGCCGTAGTCGAGCACCGCACCGGGATCGCCGCACCAGTCGCTGACCAGCCGGACGGCGGTCGCCATGGTGAGCATGCCGTGGGCGATCACGTCGGGCAGGCCGACCTCGGTGGCCACCCGCGGATTCCAGTGGATCGGGTTGAAGTCACCACTGGCACCGGCGTAGCGCACCAGGTCGGCACGCTGCAGCGGGAAGGTCCGCTCGGGCAGCACGTCGCCGACCTGCACGGTGGCGAAGCGCGGCCGCTCACTCACCGCGCACCACCAGCATGGACGTGACCGTGGCCACCGCGTCACCGGCCTCGTCGGCGATCTCGACCCGGGTGGTCACCATGCCGTGCCCCCCGGCCGAGCGCACCATGTCGACGTGCAAGGTCGGCACCAGCCGGTCGCCGGCCACGATCGGGCGGTGGTGGCGGAACTTCTCCTCACCGTGAACCACCCGGCTGAAGTCGATCCCGGACGCCGGGTCGGCCACGTACTGGGCCTCACAGCGTTGGGCGACGATCACCGCGAAGGTCGGCGGCGCCACGACGTCCGGGTGGCCCAGGGCGCGGGCGGCGTCCGGGTCGAGGTGGGCCGGGTCGTTGCTGCCGATCGCCGCGGCGAACTCGGCGATCTTCTGCCGACCCACCTCGTACACGGACGAGGGGGGATAGACCTTCTTCGCGAAGGAGGTGTCCAGGGCCATCCGACGTTTCTACCTCATGCGCGGGCCGGCGCGTGGCCCGCACCCCGCCTCAGCCCATGCCGCCGATCTGGCCACCCGTGACCGGGATGGTCACCCCGGTGACGTAGTCGGCATCGGGCGAGACCAGGAACGCGGTGACGTTGGCGATGTCCTCCGGCTGGCCGAGGCGGCCCATCGACACCAGCGAGAGCGCGGCATGACGCGCGGCCTCGGGGATGCCCAGCCCGGTCTCGGCGTGCGAGTCCGAGCCGTGGGCGGCGGTCAGCCGGGTCTCGACGAAGCCCGGGGCGACCGCGTTGACGTTGATGTGGAACGGGCCGAGCTCGCGGGCCAGGGTCTTGGTGACCGACATGATCGCGCCCTTGGCGGCGGTGTAGTTCCACTGCCCCGGGTTGCCGGTGAACGCCACCACCGAGGAGGTGTTGACGATCTTGCGGTTGTGGGACGGCGCACCGTACTGCTCGATCTCGGCCTTGGCGACGTGGCGCAGGTGCGGGATGGCGGCCTGGGTCGCGTTGAACGCCGTGCGCAGGTTGGCGTTGATGACGACGTCGAGCGTCTCCTCGTCCATCTGGTGAAAGATCTTGTCGCGCGTGGTGCCGGCGTTGTTCACCAGGATGTCGAGCTTGCCGAAGGCGTCGACGCAGGCGTTCACCAACGTGTCGGCATCGGCGCGGATGGCACAGTTGCCCACCACGGCGATCGCCTTGTGCCCACCCGCGATGATCTCTCGAGCCACCTCGTCGGCCACGTGGCCGTCGATGTCGTTGACCGCCACGGAGGCCCCGTCACGGGCCAGCCGCAGGGCTGTGGCGCGGCCGATACCGCGGCCGGCCCCGGTCACGATCGCCACCCGGTCGTCGAGTCGTCCCATGGAATCTCCTTCGATCGCCTGGTCGAGACGTCCCACGACGGTCACCGCCGCAGGTCCGGATGCGACTTTCTCATCGAGACCGGCCCGTTACCAGGGACCTGCGCCAAACGTGCCAACGGCCGCCCCCAATGGTGGGACGGCCGTGGGAAGCGTCGGTGAACGGCGCTCAGCGGGTCTCGCGGTGCGCGACGTGCTTGCCGCAACGGGGGCAGAACTTCGCCAGCTCCATGCGGTCGGGATCGTTGCGCCGGTTCTTCTTGGTGATGTAGTTCCGCTCCTTGCACTCCGTGCAGGCCAGGGTGATCTTGGGGCGGACATCCTGCGACTTGCTGGCCACGGTGTACTGCCTTCTCTCGAGCTTCTGGGAACGGTGCGGGCGAAACGATGGGGCTGGTAGCGGAGGCGGGACTTGAACCCACGACACAGCGATTATGAGCCGCTTGCTCTACCGTCTGAGCTACTCCGCCCTCTGGCCGACCGACCGGCCCAGGGGCCGGAGTAGACCGGAGAGCCCCGATAGGGAATCGAACCCTAGACCTTCTCCTTACCATGGAGACGCTCTGCCGACTGAGCTATCGGGGCCTACTGCAGGTCGCTGACCGACGAACCGGGCAGCGGTTGACCAGGGTACACGGGCACGGCGCGCCTCACGAAATCGCGTTCTCCCGAGCCCGCCACGGCCGGCGGATCGCCCCGGCTCGGCCGCAGGATCGGCGGGTGCAGCGCCGTGGCCGGACCGGCTCGGAACAGCTGCGCCGGACGCCCCGCGCCCGCCGAGGCCGTCCGTTCGGCGACCGGCTCCAGGAACCCCGGCGCACCGGTGGCCTTGCGGTGGAAGTTGCGGGCGTCGAGCTCGGAGCCCCAGACCAGGTCGTAGACCCGGCGCAGCTGGGCCACGGTGAACCGGGGTGGACAGAACCTCGCCGCCAGGGTGGTGTACTCCAGCTTGGCCCGTACCCGCTCGACCCCGTCGGCCAGGATGCGGCCGTGGTCGAACGCCAGTCGCTGCGGGTCGGCCAGGAGCGGCGCCACCGGGACGAAGGCCGTCTGGTCGGCGTCGCCGCCGGGCCGGGGTTCGGGCAGATCGGGAACCAGGGCCACGTAGGCCGCGGAGACCACGCGCAGGCGGGGGTCACGGTCCGGGTCGCCGTAACAGGCCAGCTGCTCGAGGTGCGCCTGGGCTCGCGGTGGGCCCGCCGTGGCCAGGTCCAACCCGGTCTCCTCCGCGAGCTCGCGTCGGGCAGCGTCGTCCAGCGACTCGTGCGGCTGCACGAAACCGCCCGGCAAGGCGAGCCAGCCGGCCTGCGGCGCTTCGCCGCGTCGCACCAGCAGCGCCTGCAGCGCGTCGTCCCGCACCGTGAGCACCACCAGATCGACGGCGACCGCGAAGGCCGGGTACTGCGTCGCGTCATACGCCGGGACCATCCGGGTGACCCCTTTCTCGTCGACTTGACGATAACAGGATGATTATTTATCGTCATTCTGACGAGAATCTCTGGAGGACCTCATGGCCGACATCACCCGCCGCCTCGGCTGGCGCCACCTGCGCGGAACCCCCACCGCCCATGTCGTGCACCTGCGCCGAGGCCGAACCGTTCACGCCGGGACCGGGCAGGCGTTCTGGTTCCGAAGCCTCACCGCCTCGCTCAGTGAGATCCCGGTCGACGACCGCGAGTTGTCGACGGTCTTTCACGCCCGCACCGCCGACCTGCAGGACCTGACCGTGCAGGCCTCCGTGGGCTACCGGTTCGCCGATCCCGAGCTGGCCGCCACCCGCATCGACTTCGGCATCCACCCGGACACCGGTCTGTGGCGGGCCACACCCCTGGATCAGGTGGCCCTGCTGCTCACCGAACTCGCGCAGCACCACGGTGCAGCCCTGATGGCCGGCCAGACCCTCGGGCACGTGCTGGCCGGCGGGGTCGAGGGGGTGCGCACCCGGATCGAGCAGGGGCTGCAGGCCGAGCCCCGGCTGAGCGGGATCGGCATCGAGATCGTCGGCGTCCGGGTGATCGCCGTGCGCCCCGAACCGGCCATGGAACGAGCTCTGCAGGCCCCCGCTCGGGAGGCCGCCCAGACCGAGTCCGACCGGGCCACCTTCGAACGCCGCGCCCTGGCCGTGGAACGCGAACGGGCGATCAGCGAGAACGAGTTGCAGTCCCGGATCGAACTGGCGCGCCGCGAGGAACAGCTGGTGGCCCAGCAGGGCACCAACGCCCGGCGCGAGGCCACCGAGGCGGCTGCGGCGGCACGGATCCAGGCCGAGGCGGCCGCCGAGCGCGACCGGATCACCGGCCAGGCGAGCGCCGATCGGGTGCGGTTGCTGGGCGAGGCCGAGGCGGACGCCGTCCGCGCCGGACTGGATGCCCACCGCGACGTCGAACCACGAATCCTGGCCGCCCTGGCCCTGCAACAGCTGGCCGGCCACCTGCCCGAGATCGGCTCGATCACCCTCACCCCCGACCTCGTCAGCGGTGGGCTGTCCCGGCTGCTGGCCGGAGCAGCGGTGGCCTCGTGAGGAGTGAGCCGGCGGGCACCCTGGCGCCCCGGGTGGTCGTCGTGCACCGCCGTACCGAGCTGGACGACCTGATCGATCGCCACGCCACCCGGGGTCAGATGGAGTTCTTCCTGCGCGAGCGCGGCCGTGATCTGGCCGAGGTGCAACGCCGCCACGATGCCCTGATGCAGGCCCGGCGCCGGGTGAGCGCCGCCGTCCCGGTCGACTGGCGTCACGGCGAGGTCGAACGTGCCGATCTCGACCGGTTCCGGTTCGACGCGGGCGACATCGTGGTGGCCCTGGGCCAGGACGGATTGGTGGCCAACGTCGCCAAGTACCTCGACGGGCAGCCGGTGCTCGGCGTGGACGCCGACCCGGGGCGCGGCGTCGGCGTCCTGGTGCGCCACCTCGCCGGGCAGGTTGCCGCCGCGCTGGCCGACCTCGCCGCCGGGCGGGCCGTCGTTCAGCGGCGCACGATGGTCAGCGCCCTGCTGGACGACGGGCAACGGCTCACCGCGCTGAACGAGATCTACCTGGGTGATGCCGGGCACCAGAGCGCTCGCTACGACCTGGCCCTGCCCGATGGCCGCCTCGAGAGCCAGTCCTCCTCGGGCGTGATCGTGGGAACCGGCACGGGTGCCACCGGGTGGTTGGCCTCACTGCGCCACGACCGCGGCCATCAGGGGGACCCACCCACCCCCGAGCAGCACCGGCTGGCCTGGTTCGTCCGCGAGGCCTGGCCGTCACCCACCAGCGGAACCCGCTGCACCGCAGGGCATCTGATGGCCGATGAACAACTCGAGGTGATCGTGCGCTCCGACCGCCTGGTGGTCTTCGGGGATGGCCTGGAGCGCGACCACCTGAACGCCACCTGGGGTCAGCAGGTCACGCTGCGCCGAGCCGAGCAGGTGTTGCACCTCGTGGTGCCGTCAGCCTGATCCGCCCAGGGTGTCGGGTCGGAGCAGGTCAGAGCGCGTCCGATCCGGTCAGAGCTGGTCAGAGCTGGTCAGAGCACGTCGGTGCAGGTCAGTGGAACAACCGCAACTCGTCCAGGCCGATCCCCACCACATCACGTTCGACCAGTTCGATCCGACGGCCCGCCACGATCCGGAACAGTCCGGGTGCATCGACCCGAAGCCAGCCCACGGGTTCGGCGCCCGGATCGCCCAGGCAGACCTGCGCCGAGTCCAGGCCTCGGTCGGCGGCGTCCGTCAGGGTCACGTCGACCGCGGGGGTGCCGCGAGCGATCGACCGCTCGACCAACAGGGTCAGGGCATCGGACAGTCCGGGGGCGGCATAGGCATTCGGGATGCCCAGGGCGTCCCGGATGTCGCTGCCGTGGATCCACAGGCCCAGCACGATCGGCGCCACCGCCGGCGAGCCGACCGCCAGATCATGGGCCTGTTTCAGTTCGGCCAACAGCGCATCGAGTGACCAGCGGCGACGTTCGTCGACATCGCGCTGGTTCTGCTCGGCGGTGAAGGTACGGCCCGACTCACCCGAGGCCAGGGCCATCAGGATCGCCGAGCAGTGGGCCACGATGTCGCGCACCGACCACTCGTCGCAGACGGTGGTGCGGTCGAAATCGGAGCCGATGGTGCGGTCGAGCAAGGGCAACAGCACCTCGCGCTCGGCCTGGAGCAGCCGGGCATGGATCTCGCTCACGTGATCGAGGCTACCCGCGGGTCGGGCCGCGTGGTTCATACTCGCGGCGTGAGTGAGGTTCTCGGCCCGCGCGGGGTGCTGGGCGACGGATGCCCGTGCGGCAGCGGCGACCTGTTCGCCGTCTGCTGTGGGCCGGTACTGGACGGCGCGCGCCCGGCTCGAACCGCCGAGGAGCTGATGCGCTCGCGGTACACCGCCTTCGCCGTCGGGGACGTCGGACACCTGGTGCGCAGCTGGCACCCGCGCACCCGCCCCGGCGAGGTGGAGACGAGCGATCGGTCGTGGACCCGGCTCGAGATCGTGCGCACCGAGGCGGGTGGCGCCGAGGACGACGAGGGTGTGGTGGAGTTTCGTGCCCATTACGCCCATCCCACCCACCCATCCCACGGTCGGTGCCGCCTGGGCAACCCGGGGGCGGGGTGCAGCACGAGGTGAGTCGCTTCGTCCGTCGCGGTGGACGGTGGGTGTACCTGGACGCCGCGACCTGACGAACCGAGGGTGCCGCGGGGCTCGACGCGCGGCGTCCGGCACCGCTTGGATGGCCCGATGAAGGTCACCGTGCTGGGTGCCGGGTCGTGGGGCACCACCGTGGCGTCGCTGCTGGCGCTGAAGAACGAGACCACGCTGTGGGCGCGCAGCGCCGAGGCAGCCCACGAGATCACCACCGCCCACGCCAACACCCGTTACCTGGCCGGCTACCCGCTGCCGGAGTCGCTGCGAGCCACGGCCGATCTGGCGCAGGCCGTCGCCGAGGCGGATGTGCTGTTCGTCGGGGTGCCGACCCACGGCTTCCGGGCGGCGATCGAGGCGGCCGCACCGCACGTGCGGCCGTGGATCCCGGTGGTCAGCCTGTCCAAGGGGTTCGAGCAGGGCAGCCTGCTGCGGATGACCGAGGTGATCACCGAGCTGATGCCCGGCCACCCCGCCGGCGTGCTGTCCGGGCCGAACCTGGCCAAGGAGATCATGTCCGGCGCGGCCGCGGCCAGCGTGATCGCCACCCCCGACCTGGGCGTGGCCCAGCAGCTGCAGCGGATCCTGCAGTCGGCGCGGTTCCGGGTGTACACCAACCACGACGTGATCGGCTGCGAGGTGGGCGGGGCACTCAAGAACGTGGTGGCCATCGCCACCGGCATCGCCCAGGGACTCAGCGCCGGCGACAACACCCGCTCCGCGGTGATCACGCGCGGGCTGGCCGAGCTGAGCCGGCTCGGGGTGGCCATGGGAGGCGAACCGGCCACCTTCGCCGGGTTGGCGGGCATGGGCGACCTGATCGCCACCTGCGTCAGCCCGCAGAGCCGAAACCGTTACGTGGGTGAGCAATTGGGGCTGGGCCGTGAGCTGGCCGAGATCCTGGACGAGATGCACATGGTGGCCGAGGGTGTGAAGACCGCGGTCACGGTGCACGAACTCGCCGCCCGGCATCAGGTCGCGATGCCGATCAGCGAGGAGATCTATCGGGTGGTCTCGGGCCAGATCCGCCCCGCCATGGCCTATCGCGGGTTGCTGCGCTCGGGCCACGAGTCCGACCCGGGCTGAGCGCTCACTGGGCGCTCACTGGGCACTTCACCCGGCAGCCACCCGGCGACGCTGACCGCGCAGTGCCAGCGCCGTCGCTGCGCCGACGAGCACCGCCAGGACGACGGTGCGCTGCCGCCAGCCGTCCGCGCTGACCCCGGCGTCCATGACCCCGCCCCGACTGCCCGCGGACATCACCGAGCCGATGCTGCCCGCCGACATCATCGAGGCGGCGCTGCCGGCACTGGCCACGCCGAACACCGACCCTGCCGAACCGATCGAGAAGATCGAGGCGAAGCTGCCGACCGACCCGATGCTGAGCAGTGAGTCGCGGCTGGCGATGCACAGCACCGAGTTGTGTGAGGCGAGCGACCATGACCTGGGCATGCCACCAGCCTGCCACGCATGCGCTCAACCCGGCTGCCGACGGCGGTGTGACCTCAACTGCGGCTGAGGATCTCGGTCAGCTCGGCATCCGACAGCGGAATCGGGTTGGCCTTCATACTGCTGGCCTGCTGGGACGCCGCGACCACCGCGGGGAGGTCGGCCTGCGACAACCCGAAGCTGGTCAGGGACGGCACACCCAGCGCCGCGATCAGGTCGCGCAGCCAGTCCTCGCCATCGACCGCGCGTGCCTCGGGCCGGCCGGTGAGCAGCACCGCGAGTTCGTCGAACCGGCCGGCCGCCGGATGGTTCGGTGCCCGGTCGGCCAGGGCTGCACGGTTCGTCTCCAGAGTGGCGGCGAGCAGTGCGGCGCAGAGGGCGCCGTGGGGGGCGCGCAACCGGCCCCCGAGCACCCCGGCCAGCCCGTGCACCGCCCCCAACCCGGCATTGGCCAGACACAGCCCGCCGGCCAGACTGGCCAGGGCGAGGTCGTCCCGGCGGTCGGGATCGTCGTCCAGGCCCTGGGTGACGGCGGCCCGCAACGAACGCGCCGAGCGGACGATCCCGTCGCGGGCCAGCGCATCGGTGACCGGGTTCGCCCGCACCGACAGGAACGGTTCGATCAGTTGCGCCAACGCATCCAGGCCACTCGCCGCGAGGGTGGCCGGCGGGGACCCGATCAGCAGGTCCGGGTCGACGATGGCCAGGCGCGCGAGCATCAGCGGACTGCGCAGACTCACCTTGACCTCGCCGGCGGCCAGCACGGCGTTGCGCGTGACCTCCGACCCCGTTCCGGCCGTGGTGGGGACGGCGATCCAGGGCAGCGCCGGTCGGGTGAGGGGTTCGCCGCGGCCGATGACCTCCAGGTGGTCCATCGGGTCGCTGTCGTTGCCGGCCAGGATCGCGACTGCCTTGGCGACGTCCAGCGCGCTGCCACCCCCGAAGCCCAGGACGCCGTCACACCCGTTGGCGCGCAAGGTTTTCAGGGCCTCCCGCACGATGTCGACCGAGGGCTCCTCGGTCACGGCGAACGAGGTGACAGCCACGCCCGCGGCCTGCAGGGCAGCACGGATCGGCGCGGCTCGCTCGGTGCTGCGTCCGGTGACCAGCAGCGCATGCCGGACGCCGAGCCCGGCCAGCGCCGGGGCCGACTGCGTGGCGCGGCCCCGGCCGAACCGGAGGTCGGCGACCATCGCGAGGTCGAAGCTGCTGCCCACCGGCTCACCAGCCTGCGTCGTCCGGGGAACGATTGATCAACTTCGCACTGGATCGGGGCCGGGCCATCATCGGGGCCACGGTGTCGCGCCAGGTCGCGTAGTGGGCGGTCTGCTTGTGGTCGGCGGCGGCCCGCTCGTCGCGGTAGATCTCGACGAGCACGACGTGGCCCGGATCGTCGCGGTCGGTCAGCACGTCGAAACGGACCACGCCCGGCTCCCCACGGCTGGCGGTGGCGTTGAGCTCGGTGGCGGCCAGGAAGTCCTCGACCCGGTCGGGGACGACCGCGACGTCGACGTGAACGATCAGCAGGCTGTGAGCAGAGCCGGTCATGGCGCCAGTATCGACCCCGAGCCGCGCTCCGGACAGGACACCCACCTCCGTGATCATGCAATCCGCGCACAAAACGTGCACGGATTGCATGATCACCGCGTGGGGGTGTGGGGGCGGGGCGAGCGGAGATAGACCACGAGGGCGGCGACCACGAGCACGGCGGCGGCGGTGAGCAGCGCCGTGCTCACGCCGTCCATGAAGGCCTGGCGGGCGACCTCGGCGACCTGCCGGCCGGTCTCGCCGAGGCGGGCGATCATCGGTGACTGGGTGAACGCGATCGAACCGGTGACCCGCTCGGCGGCCTCGGGCGGCAGCTGAGTCACCACGCCGGCCACGCCGTCGCGGTAGGTGTTGGTGATCGCGCTGCCCAGCACGGCGATGCCCAGAGCGGACCCGAGCTCACGGGCGGTGTCGTTGACCGCCGAGGCCACGCCCTGCTTGGCCGGCGGCAGAGCTTCGGTGATCGCGGTGGTGGCGGGGGTTCCGGCCAGCCCCATGCCGGCGCCGAAGATCAGCAGTCCGGTGACGAACTGGGTGTAGTTCAGCTCGACGTCCAGCATGGCGATCACCACGAAGCCGACTGCCATCAGCAGCAGGCCGAGCGGCCCGACCCGCCGAAACCCGACGCGCTGGGCGAGCCGCGGGGCGGTGCGTGCCAGCGGAACCATCACCAGCGGCAACGGCAACAACCGCAACGCGGCCTGCAGTGGCGAGAGCCCGACCACGAACTGCAGGTATTGCAGGGCGGCGAAGAAGAACCCGAACGCGGCGAAGAACTGCACCGTGATCGACAGCGAGCCGGCGCTGAACCCGCGCAGCGCGAACAGCCGTGGGTCGAGCATCGGACGCTCGAGGTGTCGTTCCCAGACCACGAAGGCGACCCCGGCGAGCAGGCCCGCGATCAGCGCGATCAGCGTCATCGGGTCGGTCCAGCCCTGGTCGGGGCCTTCGATGACCCCGAACACCACCCCACCCACGGCCAGCAGCGACAGCAGCGAACCCACCAGGTCCAGCGGGGGTGCGTCCGCGTCCCGCGAGGCCGGTACCACGGCCAGGGTGCCGAGCAACCCCAGGACGGCGAGGACGACGTTGAGTGCGAAGAAGGAGTTCCAGCCGAAGTACTCGAGCAGCAGGCCCGCCCCGAACAGACCCAGGACGGCGCCACCGCCGGCCACGCCGACCCAGACGCCGATGGCCCGAGGACGTTCGTGCTCGGGGAACGAGGTGGTGATCACCGACAGCGTGGTGGGCATGATGCCGGCCGCCCCGACGCCCATCGCGGCCCGCAGGATGATCAGCAGCATGGGGTCGCTCGTCAGCGTGGCGAGGCCCGCAGCAGTACCGAAGGTGGCCAATCCGGCGAGCAGGATTCCCTTGCGGCCGAACCGGTCCCCCAGCGCGCCCGCGAAGAGCAGGAGACCGGCGAAGACCACGGTGTAGGCATCGACGATCCAGGTGAGCTCGGTCTGGGTGGCGGCGGTGTCGCGCGCCAGGCTGGGCAGGGCCACGTTGAGGCCACTGACCGCCGAGACCACGGTCATCAGCGAGAGCGCCATGACGACGAGCACGAGGCGGGTCCGGCGCGGGGACAACACCCCGGACGCCGGGTCGTTCGGTCGGGACGGGTGGACGAGGGTGGGCGGCATGAGTGCCTCCGTCACAGGGGAACAGTGGTGGACGCGGGTAATTCCCCGCATGGGGAATAGTCATTCGCCATGCGCTGAAATGTCAAGAGTGGCCCGGCGCGTTACCGTCGAGGGATGTGCCGCAACATCCGAACCCTGCACAACTTCGAGCCCCCGGCCACCTCACAGGAGGTGCTGGCAGCGGCCACCCAGTACGTACGCAAGGTGGCCGGCACCACCAAGCCGGCACGCGACAACCAGGCGGTCTTCGACGAGGCCATCGCCGCCGTGGCCGCGGCGACCCAGCAGTTGCTGGACAGCCTGGTCGCCCACGGCGCCCCCAAGGACCGCGAGGTCGAGGCGACCAAGGCACGGGCGCGAGCGGCCCAGCGCTACGCGACCGGCTGAGTCGAGCTCACTTCGGCGGCAGGCCACCGACGTAGCCCACACCCTGGGCGACCCAGTCGCGCAGGGTGTCGTCGTCGTCCAGGCCGGCCGGGTCGATGCTCAGCCAGCCGTTCATCGCCCGGCCGCGCATGGCGAACCGCTGCGCGTGGGGGCGCTCGGTGAGGGCCTCGACCTGGGCCGGGTCGATACGCAGCAGCAGTCCCCCGTCGCTGGCGGCGGCCACGGCCATGTGCCCGTCGAGCATGAATCCCAGGCCACCGAACATGCGCTGCTCGGTCAGTCGGACGCCGTCCGGCGCCAGCTCGTGGAGCACCATCCGCAGCCGGTCGGCGAGTTCAGGGTCGAAGGCCATGACCGAGTTTGACACGTGGCGGCAGGCAGCGCCGGCAGCGTCAGTGGCTCCTCAGCGGCTGACGCTGCCCATCCGGACCACTTCGAAGGCGTTGCCCGGCACCTGTTTCAGGGCGCCGAGCTGGTCGTCGTCCCAGCGGCGATCGGGCGCACCCGACACGTACCAGCTCGAGCCGTTGTCGGCGACGATCATGCCGTAGGTCTTCAACGCCTGCAGCACCACCCGAGCCTGCTTCGGGTAGCTCGAGATGTCGAAGCTCGCCTTCAACCGCACCCGCATCCCCATCGGCGGCAGGCTGGTGTCGGTGCGGCTGCTGGCGGCGTGCCGTGCTGGAGCGACGTAGCCGGCGCGGGTGGCCGAGACCGTGAACCTCAGCGCATGCCGGATCTGCCCCGAGGCCACCTCGTCGTACCGCACCAGGCCGGGCAGGATCGGCAGCCCGGCGGCGTCCGCACTGGTCCAGCCCGCCGGGCGAGAAGCGTTGCTGCGCAAGTCGAACACCGCTCCCGACCCGGCGGTCCACGACGTCCCGCCGGCGACCGGGTGGGCATCGAAGAGCTCATAGAGCCGCCAGGCATCCCGGTCGACGACGATGACGTGACGGTCGCCGTCGGCGGCGGCACCACCCTCGATCGGGGCGTTCGGTGGAATCGGGTACGGCCCGGGGTCGCTCTCGTCTGCGTACTCGAAGCGGACCGGAACCTTCTTCTGCGTGCCGGAGACGACCACGTAGGGGATGCCGAAGGGTCCACCGTTCCAGTTCGCCCCGAAGTCGGGGTGCAGGTGGCCGGTGGCGCCGATGGCCGCGATCAGGGTGGCCGAGGCGGGATCGACCGGGGCATCGGCGACGGGTGTGTTCCAGGGGTTGTCGGCCGGGAACAGCCGGCGCCCGGCCAGGCTCGCTCCGGCACCCAGACCCACGGCCCCAGCCGGTGCGGACGGCGGCCTCGTGCGCGACGGCGTGGCCACCCCGCTGCGGGACGGCGTGGCCGTGCCGACAGCCGATCCGGACGCCGAGCCGGAAGGTGCGGGCGAGGTCGAGTTCGGCGCGCTCGGCGCGGGCGCGGTCGCTGCGATGGACGGGCTGGGCGCGGGCGGGCTCGGGGTGAGCGTGGCGTCCGGGCCGCTGCAAGCGACCAGGGCGAGCAGCAGCGCTGGGCCCAGCACCGAAGCCGGACCTGAACCCGATCGGAGGACGGTTCGCGACATGCCCGGCACCGTATCGGGGCGCTCTGGCAGACTCCCGCCCATGACGGACGGATCGGGGCCCGTCCCGGGGATCACGCTGCTGGAGGAGATCGGCCACGGCGGGTTCGCCACCGTGTACCGGGCTCACCAGCACTCGGTGGACCGGCTGGTCGCGGTGAAGATCGACAACCGTCGACTGGTCGATCCGACCGACCGGCGCCGGTTCGTCCGCGAGGCGACGTCCGCCGGGCGACTCTCGTCCCACCCCAACATCCTCACCCTGTACGACTGCGGCACCACGGACGACGGCCGGCCCTACCTGGTGATGGAGTACTGCCCCGACGGCAGCTACTGGTCGATCTGTGCCCGTCACGGACCTCGGCCGACGCAGGAGGTGGCCGACGTCGGCGCCGCCATCGCCGATGCGCTCGCGGCCGCCCACGCCCAGGGCATCCTGCACCGGGACATCAAGCCGGCCAACCTGCTGCTGAACCAGTACGGCTCGGTGCTGCTGTCGGACTTCGGCCTCGCCACGTTGCCGCGTGGCGAACCCGGGCACTCGGTGACACTCGAGGCCCTGACCCCCGACTACGCGCCACCGGAGGCCTTTCACTACGTCGAGCCCTCGGCAGCGGCCGACATCTACTCGCTCGGCTGCACGTTGTACGCCCTGCTCTGCGGGCGGGCGCCCCGGGCGGACAGCTCGGGCCGCTCGCCCTCGATCCCGGTACTGCTCGCGCAGCACCCGATGCCCCTCGCCCCCGTGGGGGTTCCGGGCTCGTCCGCACTGATGGACGTGATCTGGCGGGCGACCGCTTACGAGCCGGCGCAACGGTTCGCCTCGGCGGCCGACCTGCGCGACGCACTGCGATCGGTGAGCGCCGGAGGGCCTGCCCCGGTCCCGGCCCCGGCCCCGGCCTCCGGCGCCGGCCCGGTCCCCGCCATCAGCCCGGCGATCGCGCAGACCGACTGGACGACGGGTCCCGGCGTGCAGCCCTCGCCCGCGGCCGTCGTCCCGGGCCAACGCCGCGCTCTGACCGTGGGCCTGGTCGGGCTGGCCGTGCTGCTGGTGGCGGGCGTCGGCTGGTGGGGGCTGAGACGTTCCGCGGGCGCCGGGACCAACACCGCCGCCGCGCCATCCGCCGCGCCATCCGCCGCGCCGTCCGCCGCCTCGAACCAGGCCGTGGCTCCGGTGGTGAGCGGCACCGCATCCGCGCCGACGGCGAGGTCCTCGACGGCAGCCTCGGCACCGACGACCAGGGGTGCCACCGCCCGACCCAGCCCACGGGCGACCCGGGCCACACCGGCGAGTTCCCCACCGCCACGAACCCGGACCACGACTGCCGGTGGCGGTGGCGGTGGCGGTGGCGCCCAGTGCTACGCCGGTCTGGTGAACATCAGCGGGATCCAGACCGCACGCGGCGCCCCCTGCGCCGAACCGCACTACTGGGAGGTCTATGCCCGAGGCATCCTCAGTGCCACCACGGCGAGCGTCGACCTGGACGTCGTCATGGCCGACCCCCGGGTCGCCGCCACCTGCTCGGCAGCGGCCCTGCAGCGCTACCTGGGCGGGGCCTCCCCCGGTGGGTTCGACCGCGAGGTGCTGCCGCCGACCGAGGCCTCGTTCGCCGCCGGCTCCAAGGGATTCACCTGCTTGGCCGCGCGCTCGGGCGCCGGCGAGGTGACCGGCTCGCTGCGCCAGGGGTGAGTGGTGAGCACCGGGGCAGGCAAGCCCACGGTGATGACGTGATGAGACTCGCCTCATTCGGCGGTGAACCGAACCCGACGCAGACCACTCTCACACACCGAGGCCGGATCGATCGGCCCACCGACAACCACCGATCCACCGAGGAGACCCACATGAACCCCGTCCGCCGCAGCCGCAGCCGCGCGGTCGTCGTCCTGGGACTGGCCGCCACCCTCACTGGCGCCCTGTCGGCCTGTGGCACCTCGGACCCGGTGCAGTTCGGGGCGGCACAGCCGGTCGGCGCGACGGCCACGAACGGCGCCGTGGGCGGCAGTGCGTCGAGTCCCGCGGGCGGCAGCGCTCCGAGTGGCACCAGCGCCCTGATCTCGGGCGACATCGACGAGGAGACGGCCGCGCGCATCGCGACGGCGTTTCCGGCCTTCCCGCCGGTCGTGATCCCGGACGTCACGGCGCTCACCGGAGCCTCGAAGAAGTTCACCTCGGCGCTGGCCACCCTGACCACGCCCACATCCGGGGTCACGGTGAGCGGCGCCCGCTGCGACACCACCGGCAAGGTGGTCAACCGGGGCAGCCTCACCGAGATCAACAACGGTGACGGGTCGGGCACCTTCCGGGACGGCTCGCTCGAGGTCACGAATTCCGGCGACGGGTCCGGGGTCTACCGGAACGGGGCGTTGCAGATCACCGTTGCTGCGGATGGCTCGGGTGCCCTCAGCGACGGGTCGCTGCAGATCGCCATCGCGACCGACGGCTCGGGGGTGTACTCCGACGGCGCCTTCGAGATCACGCTGGACGGCAAGGGTGCCGGCACCCTGAGCGACGGATCACTGCAGATCGCCGTGGCCGGTGACGGGTCGGGCACCTACTCCGACGGCTCGCTGCAGGAGACCAACAACGGCGACGGCACGGGCACGTTCTCGGACGGTGCGCTGCACGTGATCAACAGGGGTGACGGCACCGCGAGCTTCGAGGACGGCGCGGACTCCGGCGTGGTGCGCATGGCGCCGTTGCCGCCGGTGCCCGATCTGGGCAAGTTCCCGCCGGTGCGTTCGCTCACCCCGGTGGGCAAGGCCTGCGGCACGTTGATCCGGCTGAACAGTGAGGTGTTGTTCGACTTCGACAAGGCCACGTTGCGTCCGGCCGCCGACAAGATCATGGACCAGTTGGCCGGTGCGTTGAAGGGTGTGAACTCGCAGGTGCGCATCGAGGGTCACACCGACGCCAAGGGGGACGACGCCTACAACCAGGACCTGTCCGAGCGTCGCGCCGAGGCCGTGGTCACCGCGCTGAAGCAGCGATCGGTGACTGGTGCCCTGGAGGCCGCGGGCTTCGGCGAGGGCCGTCCGATTGCCCCGAACACCAAGGGCGGCAAGGACTACCCCGCGGGGCGGCAGCTGAACCGACGCGTCGAGATCGTGATTCCCGCCGGGTCGTGAGGGGACGGCGCGCGAGCACTGGCCTGACGCTCAATTGGTCACGGGCAGGGGATGGTAACTCTTCTCCGATCGGGGGCACTGCCCTCGGGTTGAGGTCACTGTCCTCGGGTTGAGGTCACTGAGTGCCCAGCACAACAGGGCAACAGTGGCCCACCGGGGCAACAGTGACTGCCGGGTGCGCATGTACAGACCCCAGTCAGCACTCTCCGTGATCGCCTGAACTCGATGTCCTAATGTCTCAATCATTGGGACATTCAGGCGTCTCAGGGCCGCCTCCGGCCCGGTGATCGTCGTTTGGAATCCGGATTCGGCACCAAGACCCAGGAATGTGGATTCCAAATGATGATCATGTGTGGTGGTTGGAGTGCCTCAGATCAGGGTGCTCAGGTCGGCATCGGGGCCGAGAAGCTCGAGGCCGACGTCCAGTTCGGCGCGGACCTCCTCGATGGTGCCGTCGTGGCCCAGCACCTCGGGGATGTCGTTGCTGATCGCCAGCTGCTCGAGCATGTCGTAGGCCTCGCCCAGCGTCGAAGCGCCCAGCGCGAAGGCCCAGCCCAACGTGTTCCGGGCGCTGGTCGAGGGATCGAACTCGTCCCAGGGGTCGCTCACCCGGCCGATCCAATCATGGGTCTAGAACCTTCGTGTCATGGCCGGTACGACCGCGGTCGCGGGAGAACTGAGGTGTCGACGAAACACCCCACCACCTCACTCAGGAGATTCCGATGAAGCGCACCGCCCTCGTGACCGCAGCAGCTGCCATCGCGGCCGTCCCCGCCGTCCTCGGGGTCGCCGCCCACGCCACGGTCAACCAACCGACCCCCACCATGGCCCCCGCAGCAGCCACCGTGGTGACCACCGCCGAGCCCGGCGACGACTCCTCGGACCGTTCGAGCTCGACCCCCACCGCCAGCCCCACCTCGCACTCGATGACCGAGACCCACCACCGGTCGACGTCCACCCTCGAGGCGAATCACCGCTCGACCCACAGCTCGATCCACGCCACGGACGACCACGGCCGCGGCACCGAGATCGGCAACGACTCCGGCGGTCACGGTGGCCATGGCCGCAAGGGCAACTCCGGCAAGGGGTGAGCGCGAGCGCCCATCCACGCGCTCCGCGTCCCGCACGAGCAGAATGTGCACGAATTGCATGATCACCAAGAGGTTGTGTTCAGCGCTGAGACGCGGTGATCAGGGACTGCAGTCGAGCGCCCGGCTCGACACCGAGTTCGCGTAGGGCGATGTCGCGGTACGTGAGGTAGGCGCGTCGAGCTTCCACCAGATTGCCCTCGCACAAGTGGGCCTCGACCAGGGCACTCTGGGCGCTCTCACGCAAGGGACCGGCAGCCACCGCAGCGGTGGCCGCCAAGACCGCCTCGGCGCCGCGACCGCGGACGGACAGCTGGCGCGACAACGCCTCCAGCGCATGCAGCAGCAGCTGACGCTGGTGCTCCCGCTCGAACAGCGCCCAGTCGTCGTACCAACCGGGGAACAGCTCCACATGGTCGGCGTGCCAGGGGAAGACATCCAGATCGCCGGGACGAGGACGCCCGGCCACCAGCCGCTCGGCCCAGGCCCCCAGGACGTCGACGTCCACCACCGTGGTGGGACGCAACCACAGGCAGACCTTGTCGCACTCGATCACGTCGATCTCGCTGCCCTTGAGTCGCCACAGGGCCGATCGCAGGTTGCCCGCCGCCCGGACGTCGTCCACCAGCGGCCACAGCGTGCCGGCCACTCGGCGACGTTCCACCGGGCCACGACTGAGACTGACGAAGGCGAGCAGTCGTTTGCTGCCCTCGGGGACGTCGAACCGACGACCGGCAACGGTGACGCTGGGCCCGGCGAACAGGTTCACGTACGTCTGGTCGGCCGAGCGGGTTTCGGCGGACAACAGGACACTCGGATGGCTGGCCATGGGCGACCCCCAATCGCTCACGTGCGCCGGTCTGCGCGGACGTCTGTGGCGAGTTGGAGGACGTTCGGCACTCCGGTGATACGCACGATCTCATGAAGGTTCGGCGGACGCAGGGTCAGTCGGCGCCGCGGCGCCGTCCAGGCCGGCCCCTGACAGACCGGCCCCTGACAGGAACTCCCTCACACGGTGGAGTACCTGATCCGGTTCGAGGTGCCGGCTCCGTTCGACCCCCTCGCGGTCCGCGGAGAGATTCGTCGACACCAGAGCCCATCGCTGCCCGCCGGGACCGTCGTCCACGGTGATCACACACAAGGCCGCCGGCTGCCATTCCATGGCACCAGGTCACGCCGGACACCGTCACCGCACTGTCGCCGGAGGCCGGTTGCCGTGCGGGGAGACGAGGGCTCGGACGTCGTGACGGTGAGGTGACGCTCGCCGGGTGAGAGTCGCCGCAGATCCGCCGCACACGGACCAGCCGAGGGAGTGAGCCATGACGGTCACGCCGACCTACCCAGGCGTGTACATCCGGGAGATCCCCAGCGGGAGCCGGACCATCACCGGGGTCGCCACATCGATCACCGCGTTCATCGGCACCGCACGTCGCGGCCCGGTGAACGACCCGGTGCCCATCGCGGGCTTCGGCGACTTCGAGCGCACCTTCGGCGGGCTGTGGCGTGACAGCGGCCTCGGCTACGCCGTCCGGGACTTCTTCACCAACGGCGGCAGCTCCGCGCTGGTCGTACGGGTGGTGCACACGGCCGACGCGGACAATGCGACCCAGGACGTCGGTGCCCGCTCGGCCACCCTGACCCTGCCCACGGGCTCGGGAACCCTCACCCTGATCGCCTCGGGTCCGGGTGCCTGGGCCAACACCCTCGAGGTCGAGGTGAGCCACCCGACCGGCGCCGACGCCGACGACATCGCCCGCGCCCAGGGGGTGAACGCCACCGACCTGTTCACCCTCGAGGTCCGCGACGGCCCCGGCCCCGAGGCGCCGACCGAGACCTTCCGCAATGTCACCCTGGTCGATGGCCCGGCTCGACTCGACCTGGTGCTGGCGGCCTCGAACCTGGTGCGGGTCAACGGAGTCCTCCCCACCGGCCGCCCTACCGAAGGCCTGCACGCCGTGGCCCATCTGGTCGTCGGCGGCCTGCACCTGCTGGCCACCGACGCCACGGTGTGGGATCCCGGGTTCACCGCCCAGGTGGTGCATCCGGATCCGCTGGCGCTGGCGACCATCGACGAGGCGGCCCGTCAGCACGTCACGGTCGAGGATCTGTTCGACCTCACCGTGACCCCGACCGGTGGCACCGCCGTGACCCACCACTTCCTGACCGTGGTTCCCGGCCCGAACCGGGTGGACGCCGTCCTGGCGACCTCGCCGCTGGCACACATCGTCGGACCACTGCCGGAGGCTCGCCCCGACGAGGCCGACCAGACCGTGCTGGACGCCGCGATCGTGACCGGCCTGGACGGCACCGCCCCGACGGCCACCGACTACGTCGGCAACGAGGCGGCCAAGACCGGCATGTACGCCCTGCTCCACGCGGACCTGTTCAACCTCCTCTGCATCCCGCCGATCACCCCCGCGGGTGATCTGCCGGACGCCGTGTGGGCCGAGGCAGCCGCCTTCTGCACCGATCGCCGGGCGTTCCTGATCGTCGATCCCCCCGGCGCCCAGACCGCCACCACCGTGGCCGCCTGGATAACCGGGGCAGGCGGCCTGACCGGGTCGAGCATGCGCAACGCCGCCGTGTACTTCCCTCGGATCCGGCGGCCCGATCCGCTACGCGGGGGCTCGACGGCGACCTTCGCCGCCTGCGGTGCCGTGGCCGGCACGTACGCGCGTACCGACGGCGCTCGCGGGGTGTGGAAGGCACCCGCCGGCACCGAGGCTGGTTTGGCCGGTGCCGTGGGACTGCACGTGTCGCTGACCGATGACGAGAACGGCGCCCTGAATCCCCTGGGAATCAACTGTTTACGGACGTTCCGGGGTATGGGATCGGTGGTCTGGGGTGCCCGGACGCTGCGTGGCTCGGACGTACTCTCGGATGAGTACAAGTACGTTCCGGTGCGCCGGCTCGCCCTGTTCCTGGAGGAGACCCTCTTCCGCAGCACGCAGTGGGTCGTCTTCGAGCCGAACGACGAGCCGTTGTGGGCGCAGATCCGGCTGTCGGTCAACGCGTTCATGCAGAGTCTGTTCCGCCAGGGGGCGTTCCAGGGCATCACACCCAAGGACGCCTACTTCGTCCTGTGCGACCGCGACACCACGACGCAGTACGACATCGATCGCGGCATCGTCAACGTGGTGGTCGGGTTCGCCCCACTCAAGCCGGCGGAGTTCGTCGTCATCGGCATCCAGCAGAAGACCGCGTCCGCGAGCGCCTGAGCGGGCACCCAGGCCTGAGCGGGTCCAGAAGAAGAGGTGGGGAAGAGATGTCCGAGTTCACGGTCAACGCGACGCGGTTCGACCCGTACAAGAACTTCAAGTTCCGGTTGAAGTGGGACGGCATCTACGTCGCCGGCGTGAGCAAGGCGGGAAAGCTGTTGCGCAAGACCGAGGTCGTCACCCATCGCAGCGGCGGCGACCCGAGCAGCAGCCGCAAGTCGCCGGGCCGCACCGAGTACGACGCCATCACGCTCGAACGCGGCGTGACCCACTCGGTCACCTTCGAGCAGTGGGCCAACAAGGTGTGGAACTACGGCTCCGGGCTCGGGGCCGAGACCTCGCTGCAGGACTTCCGCAAGGACATCATCCTCGAGGTCTACAACGAGGCCGGACAGCTCGCGATCGCCTACAAGATCTATCGCTGCTGGGTGTCGGAGTTCCAGGCGCTGCCCGACCTCGACGCCAACGCCAACGCGGTGGCGATTCAGAGCATCAAGCTCGAGAACGAAGGCTGGGAGCGCGATTACGAAGTCGGCGAGCCGAGCGAGCCGACCTTCGTGGAGCCGTGAGCCCCGCCGCCACCCTGGGCGATGCGGCACTGTTGCTCACCGCCTGGGAGCACGCCGAGTCGGTGCCGGCGTGCGCCGTGGGCGCCGTCCTGCTGCACCGGGTGGGCCTGGTCGACGACCTGGCCGGGGCACTGGACCTGCCACTGTCGACGGCGACGGCGCTGCTGGCGCGGCTGTACCGCGACACCTTCGGCGCGACGGACCAGGCGCTGGCCCGCTGCCCCGACTGTGGACTGCAGCTCGAGGTGGACCTGCCGCTGGACCAGCTGGGCGCCCTGCCGAGCACCCCCCAGCAGGCGAGCCTGGCCGGGCCGGACGGCACCACGATGGTGGTGCGCTGCCCGACCACCCGCGACCTGCTCGAGGCGGCCCGATCGGACGATCCGGCCGCAGCCGTCTCGGCCCGATGCGTCCAGACGCAGGACGGCGGGTCCCTCGACCCGGCGGCCCTGGACGCCCAGCAGCTCGAGGCGATCGAGGCGACTGCCGAACGACTCGCGGGGGCGGCGGCCGCCGTCCTGAGCTCGCTCTGCCCCGAGTGCGGCGGGCAGGTGCGGGCGGACGTCGACATCGCGGCCCTGCTGTGGCAACGCGTGCGGAGCGAGGTGCCGGCCGTCCTGGCCGAGGTGGCCGAACTCGCGGCCGCCTACGGCTGGAGCGAGACCGACGTGTTGGCGATGAGCGCGATGCGTCGCGGGGTGTACCTCGAGCTGGCCCGGGGCGGATCATGAGCGACTTCTTCGCCCGCCTCGCCGGGCGTGCCGTGGGCGCCCCCAGCGCACTCACCGCCCGAGCGCCGCATCGGTTCGAGAGTGCCCGGGGCACCTCCCCTCGCGGCGTGACGGCGGCGTTTCTGGAAGCAGTGGTCGAGTCCGTCGCCCCGGCGCTCGAGGACACCGCCCGTCGCGCGCCCACGCGGGACGTACTCCGCGAGCGCCGGGCGATGGCGCAGGAGCCGAGAAGCCGGCCACGCTCATCGAAGACCCGGGAGACCGTGCCGCAACCGCCTGGGCTGCCCGAGGCGGGTCTCGCGAAACCCGGTGGCACCGAAGCGGTTCATGCCACACCAGCGCCGATGACGGTTCGTGACGTCCGACCGACCCTTGCCAACGCGACACCCCCCTCACCCGGCCCCGCGGGAGCCGGCGGCGATGGCGTGACACCGCCCGCCGCGTCGCGGGCACCAACACCGGCTCACGGCAACGACTCTGCGTCCTCTCGTGCCCGCAGCGCCGCGGGACACCCGGACAGCACAGACGGTCGGCGACTGCTCACCGAGGCGATCACGACCATCGATCCCACGCCCCCGCGGGCGGCGCCCGCCCGCCGAGCCTCGGACGACGACGCGCCCCGCCCGAGCGCCGGCGTCGCCGTCCCGGATCTGAGCGAGCTCGTGGCACAGCACGTGCTGCCGGCGCTGCTCGCCCGGGGCCTGACAGGTACGCGCGACCAGGTGCAGGTGGTGCTGGACGATCACTCCACCTCGGAGAGCGGGCCACGGATCTCGACCGGGGCGGACCCGAGCACCGTCAGCGTGAGCGCATCGCCGGCCCGGATCGAGGTCACACCGGAGGAGGCATCCACCGGGCACCGCGACCAGGGACGCGGGGTACGGGCAGGATCGTCGGATCACCACGGCATCGGTCCTCGGCGGCGTGAGCCGGCGCCGCCCACGGTCACGGTGAACATCGACCGCGTCGTCGTGGCCCGGCCCTCTCCCGCACCCCGGCCCGTCCCGCCGCCTCCCGCTCCCCGCGTCCGGGCACGGACGCCGTCCGATCATGCCGCCTATCTCGCGCGGCGCCGGGAGGGACGATGAGCAACAGCCTGGCCATCGCGGCGGTCACCTCGACGGTGCGCTATGTCCTCGAACGCTCCTTGCAGGCAACCCATCTCGGCCCGGTCGGCGGCGCTCGGGTCACGACGTTGCGGCCCGGAGACCTGGGCGATGCGGACCTGGCCGGTCCGGCCGGGATCAACGTCTTCTGCTACCTGGCGACGCCCAACCACGCCTGGAATCTCGACGATCTGCCGACCCGGCGCAGTAACGGGTCGCTCGCCTCGCGCCCGGTCGCCGCCGTCGACCTGCACTACCTGCTCACGTGTTACGGGCAGGAGGAGAGCCTGGACGCCCAGCGCTTGCTGGGCCGGGCCATCGTGGCCCTGAAATCGACCTCGGTGCTGACCCGCGACGTGGTGGTCGATGCGATGACGCATTTCGGCGCGCAGAGCGAGACCTCCTTCCTCACCGAAGCCGACCTGGCCGACGAGGTCGAGCTGGTCAAACTCTCACCCGTTCCGCTGTCGCTGGAGGAGATGTCGAAGCTGTGGGGAGTGCTCGATGCGCCCTACCAGCTGTCGCTGACCTACCTGGCGACCGTCGTGCTGATCTCGGCCTCGGCGCTGCCCACGGTGGCGCTGCCGGTGCAGGCTCGTGGCTTCACGGTCGGGCCGGTCCAGCCGCCCCGGATCGCTGCGGTGGCCACCGATCCGGCTCATCAGAACGTGACGGTGGGCGCCGAGCTGGTGGTGACGGGCAGCGGCCTGGTGCCCTCGACCGCCGCGTCGGTGCGCGTCGGCATCGGTCCGGCCGAACTCGCCCCGGCCTCGGACGCCACCGCGTCGCAGTTGCGGGTGACGGTCGACGACACGGTGCCCGCCGGTGTGCACGGGGTCGACGTGCGACACCGGTCGGTTCCCGGCCCCGCCGGTTCACCCCCGCCGCGCAGCACCGCGGCGTCGAACCGGCTTCCGGTCGTCGTCCACCCCACGGTGTCGATCGGCGCGATCGACCCGGCCACGGTCACCTTGCCGGTCACGCCCGCCCTGCAACCCGGGCAGGAGGTCAGCGTGCTGCTCACCCGGCTGGTCGCGGCCGACCCGGACGACCCGAACGAGCTCACGGTGCTGCTGCCGCCGCTCACGGCGGGATCGGCTGCGGTGCATGCCATCACGTTGCGCCGGGCGGACCTCGCCCTGGGCACCTGGCTGGTTCGAGTGCAGGTGGACGGCGTCCAGAGCGTTCCCGGTCTCGTCGACGGGGTGTACGCGACCCCCGCACTGACCCTGGCCTGAGGCCGCGCCGTGCCCGACACGCACCCCGACCCGAACCCGGCGGCCGAGGCCGAACCACCGGCACCACCCCAGAGCGTCCTGCTCGCCGAACTCGACGTGACGCGCTGTCTGGTTCGCGGCGAGGACGCCACTGCCGCGACGTCCCGGCTCGAGCAGGCACGGATGGCCGCTCCCGACCCGACTCCCCTGGACCGGATCGCCGCCGGGTTCGGGCTGAGTGAGTTCGAGCGGTCCGTGCTGCTGCTCGCCGCCGGCCCCGAACTGGTGGGCCAGTGCGCCGCCGAGCTCGCCGCGGCCTCGGGCAGTGCGCACCTGACCTTCGCCCTCGCGTTGCGGGTTCTGCCGCAGGCCCATTGGAGCGCCCTCACCCCGGTGGCGCCACTACGCCGCTGGCGCCTGGTCCAGCTGCTCGACCCGACCTCACCCTCGCGCAGCCCGATCGTCGTCGACGAACGGGTGCTGCACGAACTGCTCGGCGTCGGCTATCTCGATCCCGAGGTGGCCGCTCTCGCCCAACACACCGAACCGCTGCGTGTCCCGGCGGCCTCGTTGATCGATGCCGCCGCGACGCTGGCGACGTGTTGGCAGGCCGGGCACCAGACGGTGCTCGTCGGCGTCCAGCCCGCCAACCTCGAACCTGTCGCCGCATCGGCCGCACGGGCCGTCGACCGTGCGCTGTGGATCCTGGCTCCGGAGGACCTCCCCCGCGAACCGCCCGAGCGTGAACGCCTGCTGCGGCTCCTGGAACGAGAATCGGTGCTCTCCAGGGCGGCCTGGGCGTTCGACCTGCGCGATACGTCGGGTGCCGGCCAGGACGGCGCCGCGTGGGCGCTGCGGGCCATGACCTCGCTCGATGCCCCGACCGTTGCCCTGGCCGGACCCGGGACAGCGCTGCCGACAGCGGCGACCCGCGTCACGGTGCCGCGGTTGCCGGTACCCGAGCGGGTCGAGGTGATGACCGCCCTGCTGAACCATCACGGCGTGGCCTTGCGGCACGGGAGCGACTCCGCGCTGCGCTGGGGGTCGGTCTCGGTGCACATCGACACGGTGCGCTCGGCCGCTCGGGCCTTCGATCTGTCCGTGACCGACCTCGAGGCAACCACCACCGAGGCAGCACACGGCGGCGACCTGTGGGTGGCCTGCCGCGAACGCGCTCGGCGTCGGTTCGACGGCCTGGCCCGGCTCGTGACCCCGCACCACCAGTGGGACGACCTCGTGTTGCCGCCGGCACAGCTGGCCCAACTACACGGCCTGGTCGACTCGGTGCGTCACCGGACCATGGTGAACGACACCTGGGGCTTCGCCGTCCGTCACGGCCGCGGGCTGGGGACGGCGGCTCTGTTCGCCGGGGCCAGTGGTACCGGAAAGACGCTGGCGGCCGAGGTGGTCGCCGGCGAGCTGGGGCTCGACCTGCTGGTGGTCGACCTGAGCCAGGTGGTGAACAAGTACGTCGGCGAGACCGAGAAGAACCTCGCGCGGGTGTTCGAGGCGGCTGAGGACAGTGGCGCCGTGCTGCTGTTCGACGAGGCGGATGCGTTGTTCGGCAAGCGAACCGAGGTGCGCGACAGCCATGACCGCTACGCCAACCTCGAGGTGGGCTACCTGCTGCAGCGGGTGGAGTCGTTCCGCGGGTTGGCGATCCTGACGACGAACGCCCGCAACGCCCTGGACTCGGCGTTCCTGCGACGGCTGCGCGTCATCGTCCCGTTCCCCTACCCGGACGCCGCGGCCCGCACCGAACTCTGGCGCCGAGCGTTCCCGGCACAGACCCCCACGGCCGACCTGGACCCGGCGGCGCTGGCGGCGATCGACCTGGCCGGCGGTGGGATCGCGGCCGCGGCACTGACCGCCGCATACCTGGGAGCCGCGCGGGGTGAGGTCACCCCCGAGGACGTCGCTGCGGCCACCGCGTGGGAACTCGCCAAGAACGGCCGGACGTCGACAAACCACACACGAATGCCGTCATAGCCGACGTGCCTGGTGACACCGGGTGGCCGGAGCATTCGAGTCTGTCTCGCACCACGGGATCGCCCGGCGAGATCGATCGTGGAGGAGGCTGAGGAGGGCGCCTCACCGAGTGGGCACAGGAGCATCGCTTCTGTTCGGCGGATTCATGGCGCACTATTCGCCCACTCGATTCGTTGGGAGGACGAACACCCGGCTGCGGTGTGTGGTCACGATGGCCTGCATCGCCATCCATCTATGGGCATCCTGCCGACTTATGCAGCCGACCTGCGGCTGCGTACCGCAGCATCACTGCCCCGGTCGAGATCCCTGTCAGGCTGGCCGGAACTCAGCCGCCAACTTGCGCGAAGCATCAGCAAGGATCTGCCCGAAAGGCTTTAGTTTAGGGGCGACCTGCAGGGCTCGGATATCCCAGCCGGCCACCACCAAGTCTTCGAGATCCTCCCATTTGGTCGCCGCCAAACGATCGAGACGCGTCACCAAGACACGGCGCTCGAGGTATCTATCTACCTCGGCTTTTGTTGTCAGCCCCCGCGCATGTGCCCAAGCTGTGTACAACGCCCGGTCAGCGTCGATTTCCTCTTGACTGGCGTCAATCAGCGGTTCATATGTACCTGTTGCCGCCAGAACAAACACTGGAGCCACGATGTTTGCGGCACGTAGGTCCCTCACCACAATGGCCAGAGCTTCGGCCACGTGATCCGCGCAGAAGGAGCACGGGGTTCGGTTGATTGCCAGCGCCACTTGCCCTACCGGTGCACCCGGCGGCGCCTGAACGATCGCGTCGATCGCCTCCTGCCACATCGGCCCATCGACGAGAATCCATTCAGCGTGATCTGGTGGATCTGCTCCCCTACTCCGCGAAACAGTGCCGAGCATGCGACCGTCGACTGAGATCGCCGCGACGGTTGCCCGGCCCTGCTCCTCGAACTGATCGGGATCGGGCGCCGGGCCTACACTGAACACCGTCGTGAACGGAATCATCCCGGTATCTGGCGCAGAGGCTGATGCCGATATCTCGAGATCCATCGACTCTTCATCCGGAACAGACACCCCTAGATCGTGGAGGCCGCTGCTGCGGTTTGCTTCGAGGATCGCGGCGATCGTAGTTGCGACCTCCTTGGGCGTCTCGAAGTCCCGACTTATCAAGAGCTGCTCGACGAGTCGTAAGGCTTGTTGTTTGATCGCCTCCGGCGGGAGACCTTCAGGAATTCGATTGGCATCGGCATCGCTCGTCACCGTCTGCTCGGCGGCGGGAGCGATAGGGCTGTCGTCAGTTGTCACACCAGTCACGGCGTCCAGTGCGGCGCGTCCCAGCTTCAGGGCTTGTTCGATCAGCCAGTCGATGGCCGCCTCGACCACGCCGCGGATACTCAGGATGATCTCGGCGATCTTGTTTGGCACGTTGCCGATCCCGATCAGGGCGGCCAGGAAGCCGATGCCGACCGGAACCGCTTCGGCCAGACCGCGTTCGATCAGTTGCGCCCCGGGTGTGACGTCGCCGCGGGCGATGGAGGCGATGGTCGAGACCACGGTGTCGATGATCTGCAGGATCTCGTTGATCCACTCGATGGTGGCCTGGACGCCCTGGTAGAAGGCAATGCACCCGTTGACGATCGACATGATGAACGTCGGATCGAGGAAGGTCAGCAACTTGATCGTCCCCTGGACGATGAGGGTCTCGAGGATCCAGGTGGTCGCCATCTCGAGGATCGTCGTCCAGAGCGTGCTGAGCTGGTCTTGCACCCGCTCCCAGATCGCCACCAGCCCGCGCTCCTCGACGTCCCGGATGAAGTCCCAGACCCCGCCCAGGGTGTCCAGTGCCTCGC
The DNA here is from genome assembly GCA_016713225.1 of Kineosporiaceae bacterium. NCBI lineage: Bacteria > Bacillati > Actinomycetota > Actinomycetes > Kineosporiales > Kineosporiaceae > Kineosporiaceae bacterium. Next base: position 873,775 of record JADJPO010000002.1, on the reverse strand, counting down.
GGATCTGAGCGACCTTCTCCTCGCCGAGGTGCTCGCCCAACTTGCGCCACAGGAACTCCGCCGACAGCCCCAGCACGTCCAGCACCAGTTGCAGGATGGAGGGCAGCGACAGGTCCTGGGGGATGGTGACACCCAGCTTGCCCAGACCGTGGAACAGCCACCCGACCAGGCCCTCGACCAGATACCCGCCGATGCCGTCGAAGAAGGACATGAAGCCCTGTTTGAGGGCCAGCACCAGGTTCTGCAGGAACCCGATCGGGTCGTTGCGAATGTCCTCGATCGCCGACATGGTCTCGGAGATCACGTGCTGCAACAGCTCGACCGGGAAGCCCATCAGCCGCAGCACGAGCTCGACGACGACACCGATCACCACGGTGACGAACCGAAGGATCCGCGCCAGCGGGTCACCGAACAGGGCCACCACGCGCTCGAACGCGGCAAACGGATCGAGCAGGTCCTCCAACGAGAGGGTGTCCCACAACCCGATGAACGTGGCGGTGATGAGCTCGGCGGTGATGCCGAGCTCGGTCATCGCCGAGCTGATCCGCGCCGCGGCATCCGGAATGACGCCGCTGGACGACAGCTCCTGATAGATCGCCTCGCCCCCCGGCAGCAGGGTGATGAACCCGGCGATGAGCGTCTCGGGGGTGAGGAGCACCGGCTCGAGCGTGAACGGGTTGTACCCGATGATCACCGAGATCATCCGGAACCCCGGGATGTCGTAGGCGTGCTCGCTGAGCATGCCCAGCAACGAGTTCTTGACCAGCGCGAGCACCTTCGCCAGGACGGATCCGGCGAACGCTCCGATGCCGGCCACCAGGCCCAGCTCCCGCTGCACCAATCCCGGCAGGGTCTCGGGCAGCGAGGCGAGGTTCTCCGGCTGAATCGCCTCCCACGCGTCGGCGAACAGCATGGTGGCCTGCTCGAGCAGCTGAAGGAACGTGGCGAGCTGCTCGTCGAGCCAGGCCGCCGTCGTCTCGAGGGTGCCGCGTTCGCGCATCTGCTCCAGCGCGGCGTCCTCGCCGACCAGGTGCATGAAGTCGGCCAGGATGTCGACGGTGTCCGCCTCGACGTCCACGCCGCGCAACGGGTCGTGATGGAAGATCTTCGTGGCCAGCGACCACACCGGGCCGAGCGCCCCGTCGCCGGTGAGCAGCGGCTCGACCAGATCGACGACCGCGTCGCGCACGATGGCGATGATCCGGTCGGCGAGGTCGGTGACGAACCGCCGGACGTCGGCCAGGATGCCGTCGACGACGCCCTGCAGGATCGCGAAGTTGCCCTCGACGCCGCCGGCCAGACTGAGCCGGCTCCAGGCGTCGTCCACGTCGGCCGTGATCCGGCTCAGGGTGAGGCCGTACCGCGCCAGGCTGTCGGTCACCTCGGTGACCACGGAGTCGAAGGCGTTCAGGGTGTTCAGTACGGCGCCGACGGCGGCCCCGAACGGGCCGTAGGCCAGCAGCTCGTCGAGCACCGCCTGCCAGTCCGTGCGCACCGGCGCGCTGGTGAGCGGGTCGACGCCGATCACCTGGGTGAGCATCGTGTACCCGGGGATCGAGCGCACCAGATCGCGGATCTGGTCCTGGACCCACGCCGGGACGAGGTCGTCGACACTGATGCTCGGCAGCGAGGGCAGGGTGATGCCGTCGAGCAGATCGCGGTGAATCGTGGCGCGATGGGCGGCGAGCGCACCCAGGTCGGCGAACATCGCCACGTGCGCCGCCTCGTGCGCCATCAGCCGGGTGTCATGGGCGGACTCCCCCTGGCCCAGCACGATCGTCGAGCCGGCGGTGAACGCGCGTGCCTGCACACTCGCCGCCGCCACCGCGGCGTTCGGGCCAGAGAGCACGCGGGCGCTTGCCAGGTCGACGCCCAGGTGCGGCTCGATCCGCGACCGCACGGACGGCGGCAGCGGCGTGCCACCCCAGGGTGCGCCCAACACCCGGTTCACGGCCGGTGGCACGCCCTGCGGAAAGGGGCCACCGGACGGTTCCGCGGTGCCCACAGCCGAGGGTGGCATCGTGCGAACCACCTCGTGGGCAATGGTTTCGGCGTTCTGCTCGGCGACGTCCGTGGGCGCACTCACCGCCTCGGCACGCATCGGCCGCGGGCCGGGTACGGCAGGTCGGACGGCGACCCGACCGACGTCGTGCCGCGCGTCCACTCCTGCCTCGGTAACGGCCCGCTCACCCCGGGCGGGTGACTCACGCTGCGCGGACGCCGGGCGGCGGGTCGGTTGCCGATGGGCCGGCGCCCGCGCCTCGGCGTCCGACTCTCGCTCCCGGACACGCTGCCCGGCCGCGCCCCGCGCCATGACTAGAGTCGACCGCTCGAGACCACGACCTCGACGGTCGACGCCGGTGCCAACGACGTCCCTGGCTCGGGCACGGTGCGAATCACGATTCCCTTGCGGACCAAGGGATCTGGCGCCGTCACCACGGATACCCTGAAACCGGCCGTCTCCAGTTCGCGCTGCGCCACGGCGGCAGTGCGTCCCACGACCGGAGGCACGTCCCGGCGCTGCCGCTCCACGACCCGTTGCAGGCGGAACCACTGCAGGAACTGTCCGCCGGCGACGGTGTCGTCGGTCGGCAGATCGATCAGCGTGCGCTGTGAGGCATTGACCACGACGGTGTTCGCGTGACAGTTCACGTGCCACCGGGGGTTCTTCTGAGCCACGATGGCCCAGCCCTCCAGCACGAACCAGCCCGTGATCGTCTTCAGGCCCATCGGCTCGAGGAGCTCGAACAGGACCTGCGTCAGCCACGTAGAGGTGCCCTCCTGAGGTGTCCAGATGATGCTGTCGCGGCTGACGTCGAGCGTTGCGTCGAGCGTGACCCGTTGCGTGCCCAGCGGAACGGGCCACTTCCAGGCATCACCGTCGGCACCGATCGGCCAGGGCAGGTCGAGCTCGACCCGAACCACCGGCTTGCCCTGCACGGTGTCGGGCACCACGGGACCATCCAGGACCACCTGGATCCCCGTGGCCAGTTCGTTGGCCCCGATCGTGTCATCGTTCTCGAACGTCGTGGGGTTGGGGGTACGGAACACCAACCGATGGATGTTCAGCCCCTCGGTGAGATTCGACCCCCCGCCGCCCGGTGGGTCGAGCTGGGCCGTCACGCGGATCGATGCCTCGCCGGCACCGTCCAGCAGCAGGTCGAGGGCCGCGGTCCCGGCCTCGTCGAACTCCTGCGGCTGCCACCAGAACGAGGCCACGCCGTCCGGGCCGGTGGGCACCGCGTCGTCCACGCCCGGCCTGCCCTCCAGCGAGTCCGGGGTCGGCTCCCCCTCGACGGCACCGGCCACGCGCCCCGACTCGGGCTTGGCGATGACCAACACCTTCTCGACCGGCCCGCATCCGTCGTCCAGCACCACCCGCACCGGCCGGGGAACCACCGTGCCGCGCTCCCGAACCACCTGGCCGTCCCCGCCCAGCAAGCGCAGCTCTCGCCGGTCGATGATCGCCTCGAGCGCCTGCTGCACGGTGCGGGTCCCGGCGAACCGGGCGCAGTCCGGCGGCTGCCAGGCGACCTGGCTCGCGATGCTCAACCGCCCCGTGAAGACCACTGGAGCATCGATCGGCTGGTCGTGGTCATCCAGGCGCCGAGCCGTGACCCGTTGTGTCGCAGGGTTGGGCCGGACCGGCGTGCCGGGAGCCAACATCCAGCGGACGTCGGCGACCCCGGCGGCGTCGGTGCCCACCACGAGCACGGACGGACCCCCTGGCGCCGGGGTCCTGGATTCGGCGGAGAGCACTCCCCCGTGGCTTGCCGTGAACTGCACTCGGGCACCCACCACGGGTCGGCCGCCGGAGCGCACCGCCACGCGCAGCGGCTCGGGTAGCGGGTCGCCGGGCATCGCCTCCTGACCATCACCGCCGACCTCGTCGATCGCCACCAGTTCGGTCAGTGCGGGGAACAGCAGCCGGCAATCGGATTCCAGCGACCAGGTGCCACCCGAGCGGCTGAGAATCGCCAGCGGCGTGAGGTGGTGCTGCGGGCCGACCGGCGGTTGCGGCAGCGGGACCGGTGGCACGTCCGCCGTGGTGGGCCATTCGATCGTGCCGCTCAGTGCGGTCAGCCCGTAGACCTCGCGCACGGTGCGCGCCGGGATCAGCCAGTGGTCGCCAGTTCGGAGCGTGCCACCGGCAGGGAAGGCCACCTGGATGCCGTCCTCGAGGTCGACTGCGGCGGCGCCGATCGGGATCGGGCCGCCCTCCCAGCGACGCACGATCGGATGGCTGCCCAGCTCGGCCTCCTCGGCAGGGGCCACCGGAGGCGTGCCCAGCCAGGTGATGGGCAGGTCGGCTCCGGTCGGAGCTGCGGTGTGGGCCAGGAAGCCCGGCAGCCCACGCAGCTCGCGATCGGCACTGGTCACCTCGACGAGCTGGCCCTCGCGGAAGGACAGCTCGTCGTCCCGACCGAGCCGGTCGAGGGTCAGGACGGCAGTGGCGCCGTCGAGCGTCAGCTCCGCGATCCCCGCGACCACGCTGCCGTTGTCCCGAGAGAACAGGAACGTGCCGGTTTGCGGCCGCGGCGCGGTCGGGTCCGGCTCGTCGTGCACCTGCACCCGGTAGAGCTGGTTCTCGAGTCGCTGGTAGCCACCGGTGGCACTGATCTCACACGGGTTGGCCTCGTCCTCCGGCTCGGCGAGTGAGGCAACCAGCCGGCGCGCCGTGCGCCCGGCGGCGGCCAGGGCGTGCAGATCCGAGCAACGGACGGCGTTGTTCGCGATGGGCTCGAGCCGCACCTGCCAAACGGTCTGAGAGCGGGTCGTGGTGTCGGGTCCGCCGAGCGCCGACTCCAACAGCAGTGGATCGTCGTCGAAGGTGACCTGCCGCTGCCAGACGTCGAGATAGGCGGCGTAGCGGCCATCGGTCGACGGCTCGGCGAGCCCGCCGGTGCGCTCGGCCTCGCTGATCGGGGGCAGGTACGGCTGCCGCGCCAACGGCCAGCCGCCGGCCGGTGCGCCGTCGCTCTCGGCGAGGACGCCGTCCACGGAGTACCGGCCCGGGGTGAGGCGCAGCGCCGTCCAGGCCTCGTCCCGGAAGCGCCACCGGTTCGCGGCGGTCGCGCTCGGCCCGACGATGGCGAACGGCCCCGGCTCGTCGCCGGACGGGGCCGGCCCGCCGCTGCGCCCGACGATGTCGCGGGTACGCACCTCGTCGTGATGCGTGGTGATGTCGGCCTGCTCGTTGACGTCGGCGTCCAGCAGCACCCTGCCCTGTTGCAGCAGCACCGCCCGGTAGTGGTCAGCGGCATCGAACGTCCTGCGCGAGAAGTCCCCGTGCATCGTCAACTCCCTCCTACGGCGACCGGCGCGCGAACGCCGAGCTCCAGTCCGACGGGCACGTACGCGTCCAGCAGGCGGGCAGCGGCGCGCACTCGTACCGGGCGCCCGAGGTGGTGGTGTACACCCATCTCCGCACCGCCCTCGCCCCCCTCGGCGATCTCGGCCGGGCAGCCCGGATCGAGCGCCAGATAGGACGGCGAGCCCCGGTCGATCGAGACGTAGCCGGGGCGAGTGAGGGGATCGGCCGTCGGGGTCGGGCTGCAGCGATAGCGTCGCGGCACCCGGGACGACCTGGGAGCGAACGAGTAGCGCAGACAGCCGACCTGGCGGTTCTCGACGACGACCCGGCCGTCCAAGATCGCGTTGGAGCCCTCCAGCGTGCGGACGAGCACCTGTCCGAGCACCGTCGATCCCTGCACCGACAACGCCAGGGCGGCACCCGCCACGGCAAGAGCCCTGGGGTCCACCGAGCCGGCATCGACGGTCGAGTCCTCCACGTACAGGCTCGCCGGCTCCCGACCGAACAGGATCGGGCCGCACTGGGATCGGAGCACGCGCACCATCAGGGCGGCATCACTTCCGGTGCCCCCGAATTCGCCGCCCCGGCCGTCCTCGATCCGGACGGCGCCGGCAACCGTGCAGCCGCTGAGGGTCAGCGATCCGAGATCGCCGGCGCGCACCACCACGTCGCCCTCGATGACGAGACCGTCGAGGACGACGCTGCTACCGCCCGCACCTGTCAGGCTGAGGTTGCCCCGCAGTCGGGGCCGCACACCGCTGGCGTCGTAGACCCCCGGAACCGGGTCGCGGGTCTCACCGGGAGCCACCACCAGCGAACGCCAGGTGGCTGCCACCAGCACCAGCCGGGTCGCGGCCGGCACACTGGCCGCGACGTCGGCCGGGTCGGCGGCGTCCGCGGGATATCGAGCGCTGTCGCCGATCGAGATCACGTAGGTGGCCCCGGGCGCGGGATCGTCGGCGGCCCAGCCACTCTCGGCGGTCTGCACCGCCGCCGCGACGCTGCCGACCACCGGGGCGACGGCACCCTCGGCGATGACCGCGACCTGCTTGGTCACACCCGGGCCGCCGTGCAGCGGATCGCCTCGATAGGGGTCACCGTCCAGGGCCGCCTGGTGGGTCGCCGTCCGGTCGTACGCGCCGGCCCCGACGTCGGCGACCCCGCCGTAGCTGTGCCGAACCTGCAGGGTGTCCGGCTCGGCGGGAAGGCCGTCCCGGAAGGGGTGGATCCGGCCGGTGACGGCGTCCACCATCACCTGCCATCCGTCCAGTGGTGCGCCACCCGCGGCGCGAGCGAGGTTCTCCAGCCCGCAGACCCGCACCCGCAGCGGGTCGAGGCCGTCGCCGACGGCGGTGTCGACGCGGATCGCGATCGGCAGCGCCGAGGTCGACCCGCGCGCCTGGGTCGATCCGGGCTCGGCGGTCCGGGCTGCGGTCAGCAGGGTGAGCAACCGGCGCGGGCGCAACGGCACCGGCAGGCTCGACTCCTGCGCGAGCCGCTCGATGGACTCCTCGCGGACCGGCGCTGCGAACAGGGGCGTCGCCAGGCCCAGCGGGTGCACCGTCCAGCCCTCGCCCGCTGCAGCCGGCGAGGTGGCAGGCGACCAGCCCAGGTCGTAGACCTGCTGGGGAAACAGGAACGCACCGATGTTCGGGATGCCGTAACGCCCACGGCCCGAAGCGATCCGACGGACCTCGACGGTGTGGGCGAGCGTGTCCAGGGCACCCTGGGCGACCTCGCTCGCGCCGAGTTCGAGCGGGCCACCGGTGGCGATCGGGGTGCGCAGCGAGGCGGTGGCGGGCCGATCGGTGCGGACATGGTTGACCTGGGCCGTGGTCGCCAGCAACCGGAAGAACTCGACCGCTTTCGCCGGCCAGCCGGCGGTGTCGCGGGCGACCTGTTCGACGACGGCGACGGTGCCCTTGCGGCGCCGGTAGGCGACCGTGTTGGCGACGAACCCGCGCCGACTCAGCACCCCCGGCAGCTCCGGCGGCAGGTCGAGCACACCGACCAGATCGGCGAGATAGGGCACCACCCACTCGGGGCAGGTCTCGATGAACCACGACGCGTACAGCGTGTCGAGGTCACGCTCGAGGATCTCGAGTTCCCCGCCGACGGCATCGGCCAGGGCCGCGAGCAACCCGCCGAGTTGCTCGTCGCGAGCACGGACGTGCCCGGGCAACCGGTCGAACAGGCGGTCGGACAGGCGGTCGGACCCAGTGGCGGTCACGGTGTCATCTCCCCGATCTCGACGGCCCCGGCGGCCAGGGCGAGCAACTGCGCCGGCAACACCGCGCCGTCCCACCGGCCCGGCAGCGCACCCACCACGTCAAGTCCCTCGGCGTCCGGGGGCAGGACCGGTTGGGCCGGTGGAGGATCGGCCAGCCGGAACAGCCGGGGCACGGTGCACGCGGCCACGCCGGCCACCGAGCGGACGGCCAGCAGCACCGCCGCACTACTGACCGGCGCGGCGAAGGCCCGTACCGGCGCACCGAACGCGGCGCTCATCGCCAGCTGGACGGCGTCCAGCACCGCAGGGCGCTCGTAGGCCGGATCGTGGGCGACCTCGACGCGTGCCCCGAACCACAGGGTCTGCCCGGCGCGGACCTCGAGCAGCGTGCCGGGGTCGCGGGCCAGATCCAGCGCCGTGTGCAGATCGTTGACGAGATCGGTACTCGGCACGGTGGCCGATGCCCCGAGCACGCTCACCAGCACGCGGTACGACCGCCCGTCCCAGAGCAGATCGGCGCGGGCCGGGCCGACCCCGGCGTAGCCGCGCGCGAAGTCCTCGTGGTCGGCCACCGACACGGCCCGGTCGAGGGTCCGGATGCGCAGCGGCGCGTTGACCCGCGCCTCCTGCAGCGTCTCGGCCGGTGCCCAGTCGGTGGCCGCAGCCGGATTCGTCACGTCCCGGATGCCCAGCGGCCGACGCACCAGCAAGCTGACCGACCGCGCCGCGACCGCGCCGTCCTCGCCGATGCCCACCCGATGGTCGGCGACGATGTTCTCGATCCCGGTGGCGGGCCGGGTGCCGTGCACGCCGTCGCCCAGCACGATGCGCGTTCCCCCACCCTCCTCCTGTCGCAGCACGTAGACCCGGTCGGTCGGGCCGGCGGTGAGCAGGTCGTCGACCTCGGTCCACTGCACCCCGTCCACGCGCACCACGAGCTCGGCCCGCGCCCCGTGGGGGGTGCTCGCCCGGACGAAGGTCAACGGTGCGCGGCGTGGCCGGTACACCGGGAACGCGGTGCGGCCGTCACCACTGCCGAGCACCTGGTGCACCGTCTCGCCGTGGGTGGCGGTGGCGATGTTGCCCCGCACCAGCAGGCCCTGCCGGGACAGGGCCGGCAACGGCTCGCGCACGACCAGGGTCATGGTCGCGGTGTCCCCGATGGGCGTGCAGCTGACGACCTCCGCGCCCGCCACGATCGGGACGGCGGGGGTGCTCGCGGTGGCGGCACCGCTCTCGGTGGGGGCCAGGTCGCCGACCAGCAGGACCCGGCGACCCGCCGGCAACGGCGGATCGGTCGCCGCGATGTCGACGGAGGTGCCCGACAGCGGCGCGACGTCCGGCTGTTCCGTCGCGGGCAGCTCCAGGCTCACGGCATGGACGACGGCGCGCCGCCGGTCGAACCTTGCGAGCTCCGTCTTGGCCTCCTCGGTCCCGTCGAGCACCAGGGTGGTGCGGGTGATCGGACCGTTGAGGGCGTACTTCGCCGCGCCATCCGCCTCGACCGTCATCACCTCGTAGGGCACCCGAAGGCCGGGCTGGTCGAGCACCAGCCAGCTGTTCTCCAGCAGGGCCGGATGGTCGCCATCGACCTCCACCGGGTTGCCGACCTCGAAGCCGGTCCACCTGAGCGTCGCATCGGTCTCGGAGGTCTTCTCCGAGCCGACCGGTGCCGTGTCGTCGTGTACCAACAGGTTGGGATCCGGGGCGTTCCACCCGAACAGCCGCAGACGTTCCCGGAAGGCCAGCACCTGGACGACGGTCCACGGCCCCGGCACGAACACCCCGGCGGGCGGAGCGGCCTGGTCGTCGGCGATGCCGGCCGACACGTCCCCCGTGGTGGCCAGAATGGGGCCGTCCAGCACCAGCTGGGTCCAGCCCGGGTGTCCGTCCGCATCGGGCACGACAGCCGTCACGGTGTGCCCCGACCGCGTGGGGGACCCGAACGCGAGCGCGGCCACGGGCGAGCCGGCGAACCCCCGCTCACGCGCCACGAGCACCAGGTCACCGGGACGCGTCGTGACCGGCCCGCGCACCCAGAGCCAGTCCTGACCGAACTCGATCGTCTGGGGCCGGGCGTCGACGGCCGGGATGTCGTTCCACACTCCGCGGGCCTCGAGATCGGCGCCGGTCTCGAAGGTCTGCGGCAGCTGCCCCGGCCCGGGGATCGACTGCACCGGCGTCCCCGCCGGCACGATGACGACCTCGGGTGGGTCCCCCGCCGTCTCCACGGTGAAGGCGAGATCGACCTGCGCCGCCACCCCCGGACGCAACTCGTACCCGAGGGTGCGAGCCAGCTCGCGCACCGAGGCTCGGTGCACGGCTGTCCGCAGGAACCCTTCCGTGGCGATCCGCTCGGAGTAGAACGAGACCGTGTCGGCGACCACCGCCCACGCGTCGAGCAGCGCGATGGCCGGCTCGCCGGTGGCACCTCGGGCCAGGCTGCGCAGAGCGAGGTCACGCCCGGGGGCCGCCAGCCGCTCGCGCATCCGGGCCAGGGCCTGGGCATGCGCAGACACCTGACGCCGCAACGTGTTCCGGCCCGGCGGGTTGGCCATCGCGTCAACGGCTTCCTCCTGGGCATCGGGTAGGCCGTCGGGCATCGGCTCGCTCATCGGCCACCCCCGATCACGAGGTCGACCCGGCCGGCGTCCGGGTTGTTCGGATCGCTGTCGCACTGCAGCACCTCGCGGCTGCCGACCCGGATCACCCCTGCCGCCAGGTTGACCGCGGTGGCGGACGGCGGGTCCGCCAGCCGCGCGAAGCCGGTGACGTCCACCCACGCCACGCCGGGCACGGCCATCGCCGTGGCCACCACGTCACTGACGTAGAGCGGTTGACCGAAGGTGAACCGGTCGGGATGGAACAGGCCGGTGGCACCGCCGGGCAACGGGCGGGCCGACAGGACCTCGAGCAGCGCCCGCTCGACATCCGCTGCGAGATACCCGGCGGCAGGACACACGAACAGGCCCACCAGCAGCGGCACGAAGACCGGCTGGGTCACCTCGACGTCCACGCCGGCCATCCGCCGCACCTCGAGCAGACTCGCCACGGCCGGCCCGACGGCGTCGTCCCCGGCACCGGAGGCGAGGGCGTCGACGGTGACCTCGTGCACGTACCACGAGCCGGCCCAGCGACGGCGGTCGACGCTGCGCTGTACCCCGGGCACCGTCTCGGCGACCGCGGCGTAGTCGTCGGTGGTGACCGCCCGGAGCTGGGTGCGGAACGCGAACGGGGCCAGTTGCCGCACCTGGTCCAGGCCCTCCGGATCGGTGCCGCCCTGGGCGGGCAACGGGTTCCACACGGTGAGCACCGCCCCGGAGTCGACCGCGGGCGCGCCGTCCGGCCGGGTCAGCCAGGTGGTGAGTCGCCCGGACCCGACGTTGCCGGCGCTGCCGCCCCCGAGTCGGTAGTGCGCGGAGAACACCGGCTGCCGGCCGGGTGAACGACCGGTGACGCCATCGCCGAACCGCAGGCGGGCCACGCCGTCCGGCTCCGGCTCGACGACGACGTGGGCATCGAACCTGCTGCTGCCGATCAGGTCGGGCACCGGCGTCCAGCGCCGTTCGCCGTCGTCCAGGGTCAGGGCCGCACCAGCTGACCGCGGATCGGGTGTTGCCAGGGCGCCGGCCCCGGCGGAGGGCAACGGATCGGCAGGGTCGACGAAGGCCAGGCCGGTGCGCGCGAGCCGGGGACGGTACGGAGCGCCCGAGGCGGCCGACTCAGGCTCGGCCGGCAACGGTTCACCGGACACGCTCGCCCCGTGGTCGGCGAGCACGACATTGGCCAGCGCGACGGCGCGCACCTGCGCCGTGCCGTCCGCGGCGGGCTCGCTGACCCGCAATGGCCCCGGCAGCGCGTCGTCGCGGTGCCAGGTCACCTCGACGATGTCGACCTCGGATCGCAGCAGGTCGCGGTGGACGACGGGGTCCCGATCCAGCCGCACCGCGTACCGCACCGCGGGGTCGCCGGCCGCGACCGGACCGCCGGCCGGGTTGCCCGGCCCGGGCGAGGGCAGGTCGGCGAGCACGAGCACGTGGCCGGCCAGCATCCCCAGGGTGCCCTGACCGGCCGGGACGGCCAGGAAGGCCGAGGTGGTGCCGGACGGCAGCACGTGGTCGGGGTCCTGCCAGGAATCCAACGGCACCTGGTTGCGCTGCGGGGTGAGGCGGGCATCGGCGACCGTCTCGAACACGGCGCCACCCCCACCGTGTACCTCGACCGGCTGGGGCGCGAACCCGGCGGGCACGGCATCGGCCACCGCCGCCCCGGCACCCAGCAGCGTCGGGATGTCGGTGGTCAGCGCGAGCCAGACCCGCGCCGAACACCCCTCGTGCACCACGTAGTCGAGCAGCCGAGCGTGCCGGCGCACCGAGGTCCGCTGCCGGGCGGTGCCCAGGTAGGCCTCGACAGCGACGGCGTCCTGCCAGTAGGCGAGACGGTCGCCGAGGGCGGCGAACAGCTCCGCGAGCATGATGGCCGGGTCGGCGGGGTTGCGGTCGCTCCAGCGCGGCATCAGCGTCGAGAGTCGATCGACCAACCGCGCCCGCAAGGCCTCGTAGTCGCGGGCCAGGTAGTCCTGCAGCGGCGACCCGGACAGCGCCACCGCCGCCGGGGTGGGCGCACAGCAGTCGAGGTGGCTCGGGCAGTCGATCGTGAAACTGAACGGCATGCTCGACAGCGGCTCGTCGAAGCCGTCGGGCACGCCCTCTCCCCCGGCGCCCAGCAGGCGCAGCAGGTAGGTCGACCAGTCACCACTCGACGACGTGCGCACCACCAGCACGCGCCGACGGACTGCGGCACCCTGTGGCAGCGCGCCGTCCACGAGGTCGGTGTCGAACTCCTCGACGCCGGCGGGCAGCGGCCCCGGGGGGCTTCCCGCCTCACCCGCGACGGCCAGCGCCGGGTAGGCCCAGACGACGCGCACCGGGTTGATCGTCGGGTCGGTGCGCACCCCACCGACGATGCTCACCCGCGTGGCGTCGAGGTCGGCCGGCACCGCGTCGTTGAGCAGGTGGACCAGCAGGGTGCGTTGCACGGGCGCCCGCGGCACGAAGCGCTCGCTGCCCGGGTAGTTGCCGATCACCTCGACGAAGTCGATCCCGTCGATGCCCGGTTCGCCCTCGACCTGCACCCGGCGCGCCTCACGGTCGATGTCGGCGCCGGTGAGCAGCGGGCCGAGCACCGGCCCGCTCACGGCGAGGCTCCGGCCACGCCGCTGGACCCCGGCCCGCCGGAGACCTGGACGATGCGACGTGGCTCGTCGGCCGGCGCCCGCAGCGGGACGTAGCCGACGGTGACGTCCAGCCGTGACTCGTTCGCCGTGACCACGACCTCCTCGACACGCAGCAGGTCGCCCAGGAAGCGTTGCAGCGCAGCATGAACCAACGATCTGGTGGCCTGGGCGAGTTCATCCCCACCGGGAGCGAAAACCAGGGCGTCCACCCCGCTGCCGTAGTCCGGGCGCATCACGCGTTCGCCGGGCCGCGTGAACAGCACATGTTCGATCAGGCCGCGCAGGTAGGCCTCCTCGTCGGCCAGGGCGGTGCGGCCGCGGCCGTCGAGCGCCAGCGGCGTGGCGAGGTGAAAGCGGGCAGCCGATCCGGCATCCAGGCTCATGACGCCTTCACCCGCACCTGGGTCGCGGTCACCTGCAGCGGTACCCCGGTCGGGGTGCAGGTGGCGCTGCCGGTCTGGACCACGAGCGGCTGGCCCGAGGAGGTGACCCGCACCGTGCCCGCGGTCCACATCGCGGTGACGCAGGGGCCGCCACTGTTCGGCGGGAACGGGCAGGCCGAGATGGTCCACGGCGCCGAGAGCGAGACCGCTGATGCACCGCTGAGTTTCACGCGTGGGTTGGGGGTCGTCGGCGAGGCCTGCCCACCGTGGGTGCACAACACGGTGGCGCCCTGCTGCACCAGGGTGCCGGCCATCACGTCACCTCCAGGGCACCGTTGTTGATCGATACCGAGGCGGCGCTGAGCACGACCTTTGACGACCCCATGCTCAGTTCGATGCCCGAGGACGTGCAGGCGATCGTCATGGGCACCGAGACCGCGGGCGAGCCGACCTCGATGGTGAGTCCGCCACCGCCGGGCAGGTCGTCGAGGGTGACCGAGATCGCGTCGGTCTCGAGGATCTTCGTGGTCGGCAGTCCGTTGCCCGGCGCCTCGCCCTGCCCCCAGAAGCAGCCCGCCAGGATCGGGTACTCGGGGTCGCCGCCCTCGAATTCGACCCACACGTTGGCCCCGACCGGCGGGACGGCGAAGAAGCCGACCTTGTTGCCGGCGTACGGAACGCAGGCCTCGGCCCAGCTCATACGCCCGTCCCCCAGCACGGCCGGCACCGACACCTGCACCCGGCCGCGGGTCATCGGGTCGAGGTTGCCGACGACGGTGCCGCGATACTTGCCGTAGAAGGTGGTCACACGATCACCGCCGGCACGGTGGAGCCGTAGCCCTCGCGGGCGATGACGAACTTCTGGGTGTAGCTGCCGGGCGCCAGGTCGTGGACGACGCTGCGCACGTACCACAGCCCGTCGTAGGTCCAGCCCGCCCCGCGCAGCCCGACCAACCCCCGGGGGCGCAGCACCGAGCCGTAGCGCGCACCGTCGACCTCGCCCTCGCCGACCACGGCGTCCGCGCTGGCATCGACGCCGGCCTGGGCACGGGCCATGGCACCGGTGGTGCCGACCCCGCTCTCGCGAAGCGCGCGGGTGGCCGGTGGGGTGATGCTCGACAACGGGATCGCGGCCAGGGGCGGGCGCAGACTGGCGCGGGACTGCACCGGAACGGCCTGGCCGCTGCTGGGATCCTGCACCGAACCGGCCACCTGCACCGGGCCGACGGCATCGGTCGTGAAGGTCGGCGCCGTCAACACGGTGGACTGTGCCCCCAGCGCCACCGACAGGGCGGGTTGGGGCGCACCGACCCGCACCGGCGGCCCCCAGTAGAAGGTGCTCAGTCCGGGCACCGGACCGGGGATCACATAGGCGACATGCCCGTTGCGATCCGCGAGGGCGACCAGGTGACGCAGATCGGTCGTGTGCTGGGTGGGGATGCGCTCGGTCGGCAGCGGCTGGTCCAACGTCGTCGGTGGGATCGCCATCGGCAGGATGCCCTGCGCGGCATAGGGTCCCAGGATCGCCAAGACCTGGAGGTAGTCGTTCAACGCCGGGTACTCGGCGTCCTTCTCCTCCTGGTCGAGCAGGTAGGAGACGTCCTCGCCCTTCACCTCCATGGTCGCCGGGTTCCGGCCGTCGCCCGGCGTCAGTTCGCTGCCGGTGACGATGCCGTCCATCAGCACGGTGGGCACCGCGCCCAGCGTGACCAGCAGGACGACGCGTACCCCCATCGCGAACGTCGGATCGGCGACCAGCGGCGAGTCCAGCGCGGCCAACGGGCCGGAGCGGCCGGCGTCCAGCACGATGCTGAACGCCGAACGCTCGGAGTCGGTTTCGGTGATCGTGACCGATTGCACCCGGCTGACCAGGGGCTCCGGCACGGGCAGCGGCACGGTGCGGCCGGCGAGCACGGTGAGGGTGAGACTCGAGATCGCCATCTCACGCCTCCGGGACACCGATGATGATCACGGCGCCCTCGTGGCCCGGCCCGATCAGGGCGTCGGGGTCGAGGGCGGCGTTCGCGTCACAGATCCGCCACCACGCCTGAGGGTCGCCGAGGTAACGATGGGCGAGCAGGTCGGCGCGATCGTCGGCACGCACCCGGTGCCAGGCCAGGGGGGCGGCGTCCCGGGCCTCACGCAGCGGGCGCGCCAGCAGGTAGGTGACCTCGCGCTGCCCCCCGGCGCCGTCCGGGATGATTGTCGAGGCGGTGGGCAGACCGTCGTAGCGGCTGCGGCCGGCCATCTCAGGCCCCCGCCAGATCGGCCACGGCACCGAGGGCACCACTGACGCCGCCGACGACCGCGAGGGTTTCGTGCACCACCTGGTGCACCAGGAACATGGCGTAGCCGGGGTCGGTGACCGGCAGGTCGTCGTAGGTCAGCACGGTCGCCGAGATCGCCACCGAGGCACGGATCGGCACGAGGGCCGGCGAGAACGCCTGCTCGGTGATCTCCAGGCTGTCCAGCGAGATCGGGACGGTGCGCCCCGGACCCCACACCAGCACGATCAGCGGCCCCTCGGGCGGCAGGATCTCGATGGTGCCCGCCAGCAGCAGCGCCGTGTTGGCGATGACCAGGGCGCTGCTCGGGTAGAGCAGCATCTCGAGCGCCGACAACTGTGGCGCGATGCCCGAGACCGAGGCGATCGGGTCGCCGGCCTCGAGCCGGTCGGTGGCGTCGATCTCGACCGTCATGCTGATCTTCTCGACCGGGGCACCCCAGATGCGGTGGACATCCCCCGGGGCGGACGAACCGCCCTCGCGCGGCGACAGGCTGCGGGTGAGCTGGTCGGGGTTGTAGTCGAACACCACGATGCGCGACAGCGGATTCCGTGGGTCGACCGCGACGATGGCTCCGCGCAGCGTGCGCGGTGACCCCGGGAAGCTGCCCATGCGGTGCACCCTCCCCGGGGAGCGTCACCGCACTGTCACGCCCACGAAACCATGATCACCGTCTGGAATCCGGATTCAGCACGAGAACCCCGGTAAGTGAATTCCAGACGATGATCATGTGGGTGGTGCAGAATTCACGCCGCACCACCTCGCCACCCGCCGCCCAGGAGCACTCATGGCGTTGTCCCTCGCCGGTTCGCTACGGCTCGATCGACGAGCATGGGTGCTGTTGGGGCAGAGCCTCTACGTCACCCTGGTCTCGATCGTCACCTCGACGTTCGTGGGGTTGGCCACCCGGGGTGGGTGGCTGCTCTGGGCGGCCGTCCCGCTCGGCGTGGTGCTGGTGGCGGCGATGGCCTGGCTGCCACCCCGCGCCCAGGTGGTGGGCTGGGCAGCGGTGACCGGGTGGCTGCTCGCCTCGGTCTATCTCGGCCACGGCTCGATCGAATACGTCGCGCTGGTGGTCGTGCTGGCACTCTCGGCGGCCGGGGTGTTCATCTCACCCTGGTTCCTGGTGGCGGTCTGGACCGTGCACCCACTGTGGGATCTGATCCCGCGCGACCTGCCCGCGGCGATGCACGACCTGCCGCACGCTTGTCTGATCTACGACCTGATCGTCGCCGCCTACCTGTTCCGACGTACCCGCCGGGGGTTCTTCCCGGTGATCGGGGCCGAGCCCGGGGTCAGCGCCGGCTGGCGGGCGAGCACGCCGGGCGGTGGGGTGCTGCGCACCGGCATGGCCGGGGCCGCGGTGCTGGTCACGGCCCTGGTCGCCCTGGTCACTGCCGCGGCGCCCAGCGGCGGGGCCGCGGTGCTGGTCGCCCTGCCGCTGGCAGTGGCGGTCATCGCGGCGCTGGCGAGGCTGCCCCGGCCGGCGCAACCGGCGGCCTGGGCGTTGGTCACCGGCTGGGTGGGCATGACCTACGCGCACTCCGGTGCGGCGCTCGAGATCGCCCTGTTCCTGGTGATCGTCGTCCTGGCGGTGCTCGGGGTCGTGGGCTCACAGGCCTATCTGGCGCTGGCCTGGGGGCTGCACGCGCTGTGGAATCTCGCCCCGCACGCCCACGCCGCGACGTCCGGCAGCTTCATGAGCCACTGGACCCACAGCCCCTGGGCCGGGGTGGTGTTCGAGGGCACGGTGGCGCTCTACCTGCTGCGTTCGGTGATCCGGTCACCCCACCTGGACTGGTAACACCACACCGAGCAGGTCTCCCCATCGCCGAGCCTGCTCATTATCGTTGACAACGATCGCCCGACTCGGGGTCAGCGGTGCGGGAGGTGACCATGGACCAGGCCACGCTCAACGCTCCGGCGCTCCCTCGCCACAGCGGCACTCGGGCCGAGTTCCCGTCCCTGGCAGCCGATCCCGACGTGGTCTACCTCGACAGCGCCGCGACCACCCAGACCCCCCGGCGCGTGATCGACGCGGTCGCCGCCCACCTGGCCGACCGGACGGCGAATCCCGGCCGTGGCGGGTACCCGTGGGCCACCCGTGCATCACGGCTGATCGCCGAGGTGCGCTCCCGGACGGCGGCGTTCATCGGCGCCGAACACCCGGAGGAGGTGGTCTTCACCGCGGGTGCGACCGCGAGCCTGAACGCCGTCGCGCAGGGCTGGGGCGCCGCGGTACTGCGGGAGGGCGACGAGATCCTCTACAACCCGATCGACCACTCCTCGCTCGTGCTGCCCTGGGTGGCGCTGCGCCAGGAACTCGCCGCCCGAGGGACCCGGATCAGTCTGGTCCCCTACGACGTGACCCCTACCGGCGAGGCCGACACGGCCGACATCCGGCGCAAGCTGTCCCCGCGCACCCGCCTCATCGTGACCAGCCACGTCCACGGGGTGTTCGGCGCCCGCACCACCCTGCGGGAACTGCGCGGTCACCTCGACGACTCGGTGCACCTGCTGTTCGACTGCAGTCAGAGCGTCGGCCACGTGCCGGTGGACGTCACCGAACTCGGCGCCGACTTCGCCACCTTCTCGGGTCACAAGATGTTCGCGCTGCCGGGCACGGGGGTGCTCTATTGCCGTCGCCGGGTGCACGGTGCGTTGGCACCCTTCCTGCCGGGAGGGGGCCCCGGTGTCCGGCTCGACCGGGACGCCGCGACCGGTGAGCCCACGGTGCGCCGGTTGGCGATGCCGGCTGCCTGGGAGAACGGCACCCCGAACACCCCCGGAATCGTGGCTCTCGGCGAGGCGATCGCCTTCATCGAGGATCACGGGCTGGACCGGATCGGGGACCAGGTCACGGCGTTGACCCTGCGCCTGATCGCCGGGTTGCGGGCGCTGCCGCGGGTGGAACTGTTGCCCGGCGTCGCCTTCGCGAGCTGCCGGGTGGGGTACGGGATCGTGTCCTTCACGGTGCGCGGCGAGCGGGCCGACGACGTCGGGTTCGCGCTCAGCGCTCTGGGCTTCTTCGTCCGCACCGGGCAACACTGCCTGTCCGGCGATCAGTTTCGTGACTCGGTACGAGTCGGGCTGCACCTCTACACCACCCCCGAGGACGTCGATCGCTTCCTCGGCGCGCTGCGGGACATTCTCGAGGGAGGCGGATAGCCATGACCACTCACCCCGATCACCCGGATCACCCGGAGGAGGCCGAACCGCTGGAGCGGTACGACCGCGCCGAGGCCTCGGCGGTGCTGGCGCGCCTGGCCCAGCCCGGGCTGTTCGCCCCCCGCGGCGAGCCGATGCCGGAGGCCCTCCTGGGTCCGCAGCGCACGGTGCGCTACCGGATGACCGCACTGCCGACCGACCCGGACTCGCCGCTGGCCGCGATGCGGGTCCGCTACCGCGAGAAGTTCATGCAGCCCTGTCCGCTCGAGGCGGTCACCTTCGCCACCCACCACGTGGTGTGGGACGACAGCGACGGGGTGCCGAACGTGGCCCACGTCGGGCCGAGCGGGCTCGGCCCGGTCGTGCCGATCGTGGCACGCGAGGCAACCCTGGCGTTGTGGCGTGCGCTGGCCGCCAACGAGCGACTCGACCGCGACATCGCGGCGCTCGGCGCTGCGGACCGTGAGGTGCTGTCCGGGACGACGACCGATCGGGAACCGTTGGAGATCCTGCGGATCGGGGTGGAGGCGACCAGCCGAACCCTGGTGCAGCACGCCTATCTGGCCGACCAGACCCCCCACCGCACCGCCGCCGACTTCGCCCGCGCGATGCTCGACAGCGGGGTGTTCACCGTCGTGGCGAGCACCTGGTACTGGGAGTTGCAGGCCGCCACCTTGCGCCGCGGCATGATCCCGGTGTCCTTCGCTCCCAGCACGGATGGCGCGCTGCGGTACACCAGCGAGTCCGTCGCCCTGCTGCGGGCGATGAAGGACCGCACCGTCGCCACGGCGCACGAGGTGATGCGCCGGGCGATCGAGGTCGAGGGCATGACCCCGGCGCAGGCAGTACAGAAGTACCACTACGAGGACGACGTGATCGCCAAGCAGTACGCCCTGCTGCCCGAATCGGAGCAACCGCGCTGCCTCGGCACGATGGCCACCACGGTCGGCGGTGCCCGGTACAGCGCACTTCCCGATGTGGCGCAGGCGCTGGTGACGACCTTCGTGCGCCTGCTCGATCGGGTCGAGCTGTCGGACACCGGCGAGGAGTACCCGTTGTCGATCGAGGTCGACCCCGGGCTCGGGTTGCAGACCAAGGTGTTCCACGTACCCGACATGAACTGCTCACACTGCAAGATGAGCATCACCGGGCTGCTGACCTCGCTGGGGATCACCGTGCTGGAGATCAACCTGGAGACCAAGCGCGTCGTGGTCGACCTGCCCTCGATCGACCTGCGTGACCAGGCGTTCGGCGCGATCCGTTCGGCCGGCTACACCGTCGTCGCACCGGGACGGACATGACGGGCCTGCCACCGCGGATCCACCCTGACGTCGATGCGTTCCTGGCGGACGGCGATGCGGTCGCCGAGCTGCTGAGCGAGGTCGGCTCACCACTCAACGTGGTCTTTCCCGACCTGCTGCGCGAGAACGTCACCGCGTTTCGGCGGGTGCTCACCGAGCACGGCCTACGGCATCGGATCTGCTTCGCGCACAAGGCGAATCAGTCCCGCCTCCTGGTGGCGGCGGCCGCCGCCGAGGGCATTGCCGTGGACGTCGCCTCGCCCGGCGAGTGGGCCAATGCCCGGGCCGCCGGGGTCGAGGTGGGCGACCTGATCGTGACCGGTCCCAAGGGGCCGGCGTTCCTGGAGTTCCTGGTCTCGGCCGGGGCCGTGGTGATCGTGGACAACCCTTGGGAGCTCGACCAGCTCATCCGACTGGTCCGGCGGCGAGTGCTGCCCGCTGGCACCGACGCCTCGGGTGGGGAGGCTCGGGTCCGGATCCTCGTACGGATCTCGGGTTTCGCCGCTCGAGGGCCGCACGCCACCCCGACTCGGGTCAGTCGGTTCGGCATCCCGGTGGACGCCGTCGACGCGTTGCTGGAGGCCGTCCACGCGGCTCGAGAGGTGATCGACCTGCTGGGCGTGGCGTTCCATGTGGACTCCAATGCCGTGTCGGACAAGGTGACGGCGATCGACACCTGCCTGGAGATCGTCGAACGCGCCTGGCACCGAGGGCTGTCGCCCCGGGTGCTCGACCTCGGCGGCGGATTCGGCCAGGTGCACCTCGAGAATCCGCAGGCCTACGAGGACTACTCCCTGGCGGTTCGCCGCGGCCTGATCGGTGCCGGCCCCCCGATGACCTGGGACGGAAACCAGTTCGGGTACCGGATCGAGCCGGGCGGCGCGGTGACGGGCACACCGACGTTTCACCGCTATGCCAACGCAGTGCCGGGACCACGGTTCCTGGCGGACATCCTCACTGCATCGCTACCTGGGCACCACGGGCGCACGGTGTCAGAGGTGTTGCGGGACAACCTGATCGAGGTCTGGATCGAGCCCGGTCGCGCACTGGTCGACCAGGCCGGGGTGACCCTGACGACGGTGCAGTTCACCACCATCGCCGCGGATGGCAGCCGCTTGGTGCACCTGGACCTCAGCCGCGACAAGATCTGCCCCGCCGATCAGGAGGTCCTGGTCGATCCCCTGGTGATCCCTCGAACAACCGGCACCGGCCGTACCGGATCGGCGCCCGTCGGGGTGTTCTTCGCCGGATGTCTGTGTCTCGAACGCGACATGGTGTACCAACATCTGACGTTGCTCGACCGGCTGCCGGAGCCCGGGGACATCATCGCCTTCGTCAACACCGCGGCGTATCAGATGGACCTGTCCGCCAGCGAGGCGTTGCTGCACCCCCGGCCGGCCCGGGTCGGGGTGTTTCGCGAGGGCAGCCGGTTCGTCTCGCGCTCGGAGTCGACCCCCGCCGAGGTGGCCTGATGCTCTACAACCATGTCACCGAGCTGATCGGCAACACCCCGCTGCTGCGACTCGACCCGCAGGTGCACGGCATCCCCGGGCTGGAGCTGTACGCCAAGCTGGAATACCTCAACCCGTTCGGCTCGGTGAAGGACCGGATCGCCTGGGGCATGATTCGTGATCACGTGACCGACCTGGTGGCGGGCGGAAAGACCCTGATCGAGGCGTCGAGCGGCAACACCGCCAAGGCGCTGCAGGTGCTCGCGTCGGTGCACGGTCTCGACCTGAAGGTGCTGACCAACCGGGTCAAGGTCGGTGAGGTCCGCGACGTCCTGCTGTTACTCGGCACCGATCTCGAGGAACTGCCCGGGCTGTCGGAGTGTCCCGACCCGACAGTTCCGAACGACGTGTTCTCGACCATCGCCACGATCATCGCGAGTGAACCGGGGCGGTACTTCCACACCTCGCAGTACACCAACCCCGACAACGTGACCACCCACCAGGACACCACCGGCCGCGAGATCGCCGCTGACATCGGTGGGATCGACCTGCTCGTCGGCGGGCTCGGCACCACCGGGTCGACTCGGGGCACCGCCACTCAGCTGAAGATGCTCAACCCGGCGATGCAGACCATCGGCGTGGTGTCGACCACGGAGGACTTCATTCCCGGCATCCGATCGGAGGCCGAGATGTGGGAGGTGGGCCTGTTCGAACCGGGGTTCTACGACCAGATCGTCGCCATCCGCTCGACCGAGGCCATCGACGCCACGCTCGATCTGGTACGCCGTCACGGTCTGCTCGTCGGCCCGACCAGCGGCGCAGCGTATGCGGCGCTGCGAGAACACCTGCGCTGCAACCCGATTCCGGAGGGTGCCGGGTGCAGTGCGGTGATGATCGTCTGCGATCGGATCGAGTGGTACCTGTCCTACCTGCGCTCGCGACGTCCGGAGTTGTTCGGGCAGAAGCCTCGCGCCCGGCCCGCCGACCTGACCGAGGCCGAGGTGGCGTCGGCACCCGTGGTGAGGGTGGACGAGTTGACCTCGTGGCTGGGTGATCCCGACGTGGTCCGGGTCGACACCCGGGGCGCGATGGCCTACCGCATCGGCCACGTGCCCGGGGCGATCAACCTGCGTGATGATCTGTTGGAGGACCTGCTGACTCAGGGAAGCCCGTTCCCGGCGTCGTCCCGGCTGGTGTTCATCTGCCCGATCGGTGAGTACTCACGACGGATCGCGGCCTTCCTCACCCAGCGGGGCCATCGCGCGTACTCGTTGGACGGCGGCATCGTCGCCTGGCGTGACGCCGGCCACGCTTTGGAGACGGGGACACGATGAGCCGAAACCGCTAGGGCACCAACAACATCGCGGCCATCGAGGCAGACATCAGACACTCGCAGGCCAGCGGCCACACCGGGGCCATGAACACCGTGGCGCAGTTTCGGGACGCGTGGTCACCCCGCAGGTCACGCCACGCCGCACGGCTGGTTCGGACGGCCCGCCAGGCCACGAAGGCCAGCGCCCAGCCGAGCAGGGCGGCCAGGACGCCGGTGAGGGTGATCCCCGACGGGGCCGCCGCAGCATCGGGCATGGCCATGCCGGGCATGTCGTGCATCCCGGCCATGTCGTGCCCGGCGGAGCCGGCGGCCGTGCTCGGCGTCACCATGAGCAGCATCGCCACACTGCCGACCACCAGATGAGCGTGGGCCAGGACACCGCGCAGCCGATCGTCGCGGACATGGCCCCGCAGCGTGAGAACACCGAGCGCCACCAGCGCGCCGAAGGCGAACTGCCAGATCGTGACCGGCAACGGCAGCGCCCACGAGGGCACGAACATGCCCGCCATCCCGACCCCCATGACCAGGTGTGCCACGTCGACCAGCACGTTGGTCGGCACCCCAGCGGCAGCAGAGATCACCAGCCGGGCGGCGCAGTAGACGGCGATCACCAGCATCGAGGCGGCGACGGCCACGGACATGGCGTCCACCTCCGAGCCGACCGCGGGAACAGGACGTGGGTGTCGCAGGGCCAGATGTGTCGGTGAGGGTGAGGAGTGGACGCTTCAGCGTAACCAAGGGGGCAGACACGGATCAACGGGTCGTCAGGGTCTAGAACCTTCGTGTCATGGTCGGTACTACCGCGGTCACGGGAGAACTGAGGTGTCGAAGCAGCACCCACCTCACGCAGGAGATTCCGATGAAGCGCACCGCACTCTTGGCCGCAGCCGCCGCCCTCGCCGCCGTCCCCGCCATCCTGGGGGTTGCCGGAAACGACACCTTCAGCCAGCGGCTGCCCGCCGTGATCCCGGCCGGGGCGTCCGTGGTCCCCACCGCCTCACCCAGCGACGACTCCTCGGCCCGGCCGAGCTCGGCCCCCACGTCGAGCCCCAGCTCACACTCGGCCACCTCCACGATCGACGACCACGGACGGCGCGGCGCCACCGGCGGTGGCCACGGCTCGGACGACGGCGCGACCCACAGCCGGTCGAGTTCCACCCACGAGGCAACCCACCGCTCGACCAAGAGCTCGACCAAGAGCTCCGGCTCGACCCGTAGCTCCAGCTCGACCCACAGCTCGACCCGCGCCACGATCGACGACCACGGCAGCGGCACCGAGACCGGTGACGACTCCGGCGGCCACGGTGGCAACTCCGGCAAGGGCAACTCGGGCAAGGGCAACTCCGGCAAGGGCAGCTCGGGCAAGGGGTGAGCAGCGCCCTGGACCGCCGTCAGCGCGGGTCGAGCATCACCACCGGGATCACGCGAGACGTCTTGGCCTCGTAGTCGGCGAACCCTGGGTAGCGTCGCTTCTGCTCCTGCCAGACCGGCTCGCGTTCCGCCTCGTCCAGAACCCGCGCCGTCACCTCGACGGTCCGGTCACCGACCTCGATCGTGGTGTCGGGGTGGGCGATCAGGTTGTGATACCAGCCGGGATGGGAGTCTGCGCCCGCCTTGGAGGCGAAGACCGCATAGCCGGCCCCCACCGCGAGGTACATCATCGGACTGATCCGGGGGAGGCCGCTCTTGGCGCCCACCGTGTGCAGCAGGAGCAGCGGCGCGCCCTCGAACTGCCCCCCGACCGCGCCACCGTTCGCTCGGAACTCCTCGATGATCTGCGTGTTCCAGTCCGTCATGGACGCAACGTACTGCGCGTCGGGCTCACGAACTCGTGACGACCGGCGTTGCATGGGCACGGGACGCCGGTGACGGCGTCCGAAGCGGCGGAGGCGACGTGGTGCGTGAGGTCGGGCAACGGTCTGGTCGGCGAGGTCGACGAGTGGGTAGAGCTGGGGCTCCCTCCCGGTCGGTGCCGGCCCAGTACGTCGCGCTGGCCCTGACGTGGGGGACGAGCTTTCTGTTCATCAAGATCGGCTTGGAGGGACTGTCGCCGGGTCAGGTCGTGCTCGCACGGCTGGTGGCGGGTGCCCTCGCCCTGGCGGCGATCTGCGCCGCAGCACGTCAGCCGTTGCCACGGGACCCCGTGGTGTGGGGTCACTTGCTGGTCGTGGCGGCACTGTTGTGCACGTTCCCGTTCCTGGTGTTCGCCTGGGCCGAGCAGTACGTGTCATCGGGTCTGGCGAGCATCCTGAATGCGACGACTCCCCTGATGACCACGGTGGTGGCGCTGGTCGCGCTGCCGCAGGAGCGTCCGACCCGAACCCGGCTCGCCGGGCTGTTGGTGGGGTTCGCGGGCGTCGTCCTGGTCCTGGCGCCCTGGCGGGCCGAATCACCCCCGGCCGGGTCCGCGCCGTCCGGCGAGATGGTGCTGTGGGCGCAGGTGGCGTGCCTGGCAGCGACTGCGAGCTATGGAATCGCGTTCGTGTACCTCCGGCGGTTCGTGTCTCCCCGGGGTCTGGCCGCGATCCCGGTGGCCACGGTGCAGATCGGGCTGGCGGCGCTGCTGATGCTCGCGCTGAGCCCGGTGCTGGCTCGGCAGCCGGTCGACCTGTCGTGGCGGGTGGTGTGGGCGATGGCGGCACTCGGTGTCCTGGGGACCGGGCTCGCCTACGTGTGGAACACCAACGTCGTCGCCGGCTGGGGCGCGACGAACGCCTCGACGGTGACGTATCTGACTCCGCTGGTCGGGGTGCTCGCGGGGATGGTCGTGCTCGCCGAACGGGTCCGCTGGAACCAGCCCGTCGGAGCGCTGATCGTGATCGCGGGTATCGCCGTCAGCCAGGGCCGCCTGACCGAGGTCACCCGCGGCAGAAGCCTGGCGACCACGGCGGCGCAGCGGCGCGAATGACGGCCACGCGAAACGGCCCCCGATCTGCATCGCTGCAGCTCAGGGGCCGTTTTCGTGCGGTGTGGCGGGTGTAGGGTTCGAACCTACGTAGGCTGAGCCGGCAGATTTACAGTCTGCTCCCTTTGGCCACTCGGGCAACCCGCCGTGCTCGGCCGCCAGATACGGTTCACGACCCTGGCGAGAGGGTCGGGAGCGTGCCTGACGACGTCGCGGATGGAAGGATAGCAAGTCATACGCCCCACCCGTGCATCGGTTACGGCGCCCACCGCGGCACCTGCACCGATGCCCGCCCGCACCTCCGGGTGCCCGTCAGGAAGGACCGCGCCGTGGCCGGCGACAGCTCGTTCGACGTCGTGAGCAAGGTGGACCGTCAGGAGGTCGACAACGCCCTGAACCAGGCCGCCAAGGAGATCTCCCAGCGCTACGACTTCAAGGGTGTCGGCGCCTCCATCGAATGGAGCGGCGAGACGATCCTGATGAAGGCGAACAGTGAGGACCGGGTCAAGGCCGTCCTCGACGTGTTCGAGAACAAGATGATCAAGCGAGGCGTCTCGCTGAAGTTCCTCGACGCCGGTGAGCCCAAGGCGTCCGGCAAGGAGTACCGCCTCGAGGCCACCCTCAAGCAGGGCCTCGACCAGGAGAACGCCAAGAAGATCGCCAAGCTGATCCGCGACGAGGGCGCCAAGGGCATCAAGGCCTCGATCACCGGGGACGAACTGCGGGTGTCGAGCAAGAGCCGCGACGACCTGCAAGCCGTGATCGCGTTGCTCAAGAACGCCGACCTGGAGGTCGCGCTGCAGTTCGTCAACTACCGATGAGCGACATCGACGTCCGGCACAACCTGGACGCCCAGCGCTACGAGGGCTACGTGGACGACGTCCTGGCCGGCTTCGCCGCCTACACCCTCAGCGACGCGCTGATCGCCTTCGACCACACCGAGGTGGACGCCGCGCACGAGGGCAAGGGGGTCGGCTCGGCCATCGCACAGTTCGCCCTGGACGACGTCCGGTCGATCGGCGAGCGCCAGGTGGTGCCGGTCTGCCCCTTCATCCGGCGCTGGATCGAACGCCACCCGGACTACGCCTCGGTGGTCTACCCGCCGGCCCGGATCGACTGAGTTCGCCCTCCTTGGGGCGTGTCAGACCAGCGCTGAGATGTCATGGGCCGCAACGTCTCTGACGGCCCGCAGATGTGATCGCAGGGCGATCGAACCCTCGGGGGTGGCGGCCAGCCAGGTGCGCGCGCGGCGTCCGACCCGACCCTTCTCGACGGCGACATACCCGGCCTGCTCGAGCAGGGCGACCTGCTTGGACAGCACCGAGTCGCTCACCTGGACGCCGTCGCGCACCAGCGCGAACTCGACCCGCTCACGGCCATCGATCGCGGCCAGGACCGACAGGCGCACCCCATGGCAGAGCAGTTCGTCCAGCTGATGACGCGGGTGATCACCCATGCCCCGACCTTGACACAGGCTTTCCACACATGAAAGCACCTGCGGAAAGTGATTGTCCGTGTCAGCGCGTGATGATGGGAATCACGATGTTGCCGATCACGCCGAATCCGATCAGGCCGTAGACGACGACCATCACGCCGGTCGCCGGCCAGCCCAACGCGCGCGCCAGCGCCCGCAAGCCGGTGGGTGACCAGATCGGCGCGTCCGGCAGCGGCACCGTGCCACGGTTCAGGAAGAACCCCACCACGCCCAGGCCGAGGAAGCCCACGATGACCCCGCCCAGATAGAGCGTGCGCTCGCCCCCGGCCAGCGCCACGGTCGCCGCGACCACGAAGCCCACCCCGAACAGCACCAGGCCGGTCAGGATGCCGCGGGCCCGGCCAGGCTCCAACGGCACCGGCGGCATCCTGGCCGGAAGGCCGGGGCGCGCGCTCACAGCGGACGCCCGGCCATCTGCTCCAGGCGCGCGATCCGCTGATCCATCGGCGGATGGGTACTGAACAACGATGACAGCCCTCCCCCGCGGAACGGATTGGCGATCATCAGATGGCTGGAGTTCACCAGGCCTCGCTCGGGTCGCAGGGGCAGTTGCTGAGTGCCGATCGCCAGCTTGCGCAGCGCCGAGGCCAACGCCAACGGATCACCGGTGAGCTTCGATCCGTCCTCGTCCGCGTCGTACTCGCGGGTGCGGCTCACGGCCATCTGGATCACCCCGGCTGCCAGCGGCCCGAGGATCATCAAAGCCATGGCGGCGAACGGGTTTGCCCGCTCACCGTCGTCCCGCGAACCACCGAAGAAGTAGGCGAAGTTGGCCAGGAACGTGATGGTACTGGCCAGCGCACCGGCCACCGACGAGGTGAGGATGTCGCGGTTGTAGACGTGCATCAGTTCATGGCCCAGGACGCCGCGCAGTTCGCGCTCGTCGAGGATGTCGAGGATGCCCTCGGTGCAGCAGACGGCGGCGTTGGCCGGGTTGCGTCCGGTCGCGAAGGCGTTCGGGGCCTGCGTCGGGGAGATGTACAGCGCGGGCATGGGCTGGCGGGCGGCGGTGGAGAGCTCACGCACGATGCGGTAGATCTGCGGCGCCTCGGCCTCGCTCACCGGCCGAGCGCGCATCGACCGCAGCGCCAGCTTGCTGGAGTTCCAGTACGAGAACCCGTTCATCGCCAGGGCGATGAAGAACGCGATGATCAGTCCGGTGCGGCTGCCGATCAGATAGCCGCAGAACATGACGAAGGCCGACATGCCACCCAGGAGCAGGGCGGTCTTCAGCCCGTTGTAGTGGCGGTGTCCCATCAGATCTACTCCCTGGTCGTCCCATTACTGCTGCGCTGGTCCCAACGATGCCGGATCGGCCCCTGTTCCGGGGGGCTTCCCGCGACGGCAGGCGCTGTCGCTGACCATCGTGACGCTCCGTCGCCGTCGCCGTCCGGGTGCGCCGGATCACGCTCATCCCCGACGAGTGCAATGTGACATCGCGCTCGCCAGACGAGCGTGATGTCACATTGCGCTCATCAGGTGTGGGGGTGGGGTGGGGGTGGGGGTGGGGTCAGGGGGGTGGGGTGGGGGTGGGTGGGGTGGGTTAGAGGAGGCCGGTGCGGAGGAGGCCTGCCAGGAGTTGGGGGTGGACGGAGAGCAGGAGGCAGGCCAGGGCGCCGGCGGCGATGGCCAGGCCTTCGGCGGGGCGCACCTGCCAGGTGGGTACCGGGAGCGGTGTGCCGTCGTCCGAGGTGGCGGGGGCGGCGACCAGCAGGGCGGTCCAGCGCAGGTAGTAGGCCACGCCGAGCGCCACGTTGAGAGCCGCTGCGACGGCGAAGAACCAGGCGCCGGCGTCCACCAAAGGGCGCACGGCGAGCAGTTTGGCGATCAGGCCCATCACGCCGGGAGGCAGACCGGCCAGGCAGAGCAGCGCGAAGCCGAGTACCGCGGCGGCCACCGGCTCGCGGCGGGCCAGGCCGCGGTAGGAGTCCAGGGTGTGCTCCTCGGCGGCCACCACGTGCCGGGACAGCACCACCACCACGCCGAACGCCGCCAGGCTCGCCGCCACGTAGGCGGCCAGATACCCCACGGACGCCGCGACGACCGGCTGCGGGTTGCCTGCCGTGAGCAGTCCGAACGTGGCCCCGGGTGCCCCAGCCGCCAGCGGCAACAGCACCCAGCCCGCCTGAGCCACGGTTGACCAGGCCAGCAGCCGGACGGCGACGTGCTGGCGCAAGGCGAGGATGTTGCCCACCGTCATGGTCGCCACCGCGACGAAGCCGACCAACGGCGCCCACACGGCGCCCAGGGACGGCGCCCCGACCATCAGCAGCATCACCACGGCGGCCAGTCCGGCGATCTTCGAGACCGTGGACAGGAACGCGGCCACCGGCAACGGCGCTCCGGCGTAGGTGTCGGGCGTCCACAGGTGGAACGGCACCAGCGACAACTTGTAGCCGACCCCGGCCAGGGCGAACACGACACCCAGCACCGCGACCGCCCGAGCCGAACCGGGCACCGCGGGGTCCGACAGCGCGATCGAGATCTGTTGCAGGTACAGCGATCCGGTGGCCAGCAGCAACATGCCCGCACCGAGGGCGAGCAGCCCGAGCGAGACGATCGCGGTGTAGAGGAAGGTCAGCGCGCCCTGCGCGCCCGCCGCATCGCGGCGCAACCCGACCAGGCCGACCGCGGGCAACGTGGCCAGTTCGAGGGCGACCATCAGGCTCACCACGTCGCGCACGCCGGCCAATGCCAGCGCCCCGGTCACGGCGGTCAGGAACAGCACATGGTGCGCCGTCCGGTCGCGAGCGCCGCTGCCGTCGAGGGCGAGCAACAGCGTCACGAGCGCGGCGAGCACGACCACCGACTGCAGGGTGAGCGTCAAACCCGAACTCATCCAGGCACATTGGGACAGGCCGAGGGAGTCCTCGGTGCCCCCGCACAGGGTCGGCGTACGCTGCCCCAGCGCCACGGACGGCGAGCGCCACTGCCAGACCAGGAACCCACCGGCGGCGAGCAGGCCGAGCAGACTCACGCCGTCCAGCAGCGCCGTCAGCAGCCGACCGCCCCGCCACCCGGCGGGCGCCAGCGCATCGAGCAGCAGCACGAGCACCACAGCGACAACCGGTGCGATGACGACGGCCAGCAGATCCCAGCTGACGCCGACCCCGAGCGTGGGCTGGGCCGCGAGCCGGGCGGCGATCACGGTGTTCCTCCGAGCATCAGACGCACGGCCGGCCCGGTGACCTGCAACAGGATCGCCGGCAGCAGCCCGAGCGCGATCGTGGCGAGCACCAGCGGCGCCGCCACGGCCACCTCGTGCCCGGTGGCATCGCCGATGAACCGACCCGTGATCACGTCTGCGCCAACCCCGGGTGCGCCATCGGGCTCGGCAGCTTCGGCCGAGGGACCGGATCCGACCGGCCCGTGCCACAACTGACGCAACACCCGCAGCAGGTAGACCGCCGCGATCACGGTGCCGATCGCCGCCAACACCGCGGCCGGGCGCGAGATCACCCCGAGCGCCGAGTCGGCGCGCCATGCCCCGGCGATCGCCAGCAACTCTCCCCAGAACCCCGCCAGGCCGGGCAGGCCCAGCCCGGCCAGCGCCCCGAAGGCCAACAACCAGCCCAGCCGGGGCAGCCGGTCGCGCAGGTTGCGGTCGAGCAGGGCCAGTTCGGCGGTGTGGTGACGGTCCTTGACGGCGCCGACGACGAGGAACAGCAG
Source organism: Kineosporiaceae bacterium (assembly GCA_016713225.1). Taxonomy (NCBI): domain Bacteria; kingdom Bacillati; phylum Actinomycetota; class Actinomycetes; order Kineosporiales; family Kineosporiaceae; species Kineosporiaceae bacterium. The sequence goes on along the minus strand of JADJPO010000002.1, from coordinate 843,005 downwards.
GCCCGTGATCACCCCGTGCGCGACGTTGGCGAACAGTGCCCCCTGCAATCCCTCGGGCGTCATCGTGGCGACACCCAACAGCACGAACCCCATGTGTGCCACCGACGACAACGCGATCAGGCGTTTGAGGTCGCGCTCGACGAAGCAGGCCAACCCCGCCCACAGGATGCCCGCCACCCCGAACGCACCGAGCACCGGGGCGATCGCCCGCAGCCCCTCCGGCACCACCGGGACGACGACGCGCACCAACCCGTACGTACCCAGCTTGAGCAGCACCCCGGCCAGCAGCACCGATCCCCCGGTCGGGGCGATGGTGTGGGCCGGCGGCAGCCAGGTGTGCAGCGGGAACATCGGCGCCTTGACCGCCAGACCCAGCACCAGCAGGCAGGCGGCGATGGTCTGCACGCCCGAGTCCAGCCCCGCACCCCGGCGCTGCGCCAGCTCGACCAGGTCCGTGGTGCCCGAGCCGACGGCCACGAGCAGCAGGCCGAGCAGCATCAGCGCCGACCCGGTGACGGTGTAGAACACGAACCGGTTCGCGGCGTCCCGCCGGGCCGCCTCACCGCCCAGGCGCGGGGCGCCGGACGGCGGGTTCAAGGCCGGCTGGGTGTCATCCCCCCAGCGGGCGATGACGAACCACATCGGTACCAGCACGGTCTCGAAGGCGACGAAGAAGACCACCAGGTCGAGCGCCAGGAACGTGCCCAGTGCACCGCCCTCGACCGCCAGCACACACGCCACCAGGCCGCCCACCCGCCCTGCCGTCGGCTGCACCCGGATCAGGTGGGCACAGACCAGCAACGTGAGCACCGCGGTGAGCAGCACCAACGGCACCGAGATGCCGTCCAGGCCCAGATGCAGCCGGACGCCGAGCGCCGGGATCCAGTCCAGGTTCAGGTCCAGGCCCGGGCCACCCGGCCCGCCCACGCCGTGGCCGTCGAAGGGCGCGGCGGTCAGCGCCGCCGCGACGGCCAGGGCCAGCGTCACGGTGGCGCTCGCCGTCCCGATGAGCGCGGCGGTACGCGCCGCCAGACCCCGCACGACCAGCAGGGCCAGCGCACTCAGCAGCGGCACCAGCACCAGGGCGGCGAGTGACCAGGCCCCCACCACGTCGGCCGGCGTGCGGCTCATGACAGCACCACCCCCGCCAGCCCGAGCACGACGGCGCCGGCCACCGCCCACCCGACATACGAGGTCGCCATACCGTCCCCGAAGCGGCGCAACCCGAGCCCGGCCCAGCGCACCGCCACCACCAGCCCGCGCGGGTAGGCATCGACGACCTCCCGATCACCCGCACCGACCAGGCGGGCCAGCACCCGGTAGGGCCGCACCACGACCGCCTGCTGGACGTCGTCCAGCCGGTACCCGTCGCGCAGGAAGGCGCGCACACCGTCCGGCAAGGCCAGCGCGATGTCGGCGGTACCCAGGCGCGGCGCGGACAGCGCCCAGCCGATGCCGGCCAGCGACAGGATCGCGCCGGTGAAGGCGGTCAGCGGGTCGACGTGCGTGGCCGCCAGCAACGCCGGCGGGTGGATCAGCAGCAGGCCGAGCAGCGCGGTCGGCACGGCGAGCAACCACAGCGGCCAGATCATCGACGACGGCAGCGAGGGGTGCTCGGCGTGGTGCTCAGCGGCACCCTCGGCAGCGGGGCCGAGGGCCACCAGGGCGTAGGCCCGCGCCGCGTACAGGCCGGTGACCAGCGCGGTGAGCAAACCGCTGCCGAGCACCACCCAGGCGGGCCAGCCGGCGCCCTCGCGCGCGGCCTGCTCGGCGGCGGTGAGCACGGCCTCCTTCGACCAGAAGCCGCCCAGCGGCGGCACCCCCGCCAGCGCCGCCAGCCCCAGGCCGAACAATCCCGCCAACGCCGGGTGGCTGCGCTGCAGCCCGCCCATGCGCGTGAACAGGGTCGAGCCGGCCAGGTGCGTGACACACCCGGCGACCAGGAACAGCAGCGCCTTGAACCCGGCGTGCGTGAGCAGGTGGAAGATCCCCGGCCCGGTCGCGGTCCCCGACTGGGCCACGGCGACGCCGGCGAGCATGTACGCGACCTGGCTGATCGTCGACCAGGCCAGCAGCCGCTTCAGGTCGTCCTGCGCCAGCGCTGCCAGCGCCGCGCCGAGCATGGTGATCGAGGCGATCACCGCGGCGACCGTCAGGGCGCCGTCCGCGGCCAGGAACAGCGGCAGCAGCCGGGCCACCAGGAACACCCCGGCAGCGACCATGGTGGCAGCGTGGATCAGCGCCGAGACCGGCGTGGGGCCCTCCATGGCGTCCGGCAACCAGGTGTGCAACGGGAACTGGGCCGACTTGCCCGCCACCCCCATCAGCAACAGCAGGGCGGCGGCCGTCACGGTGCCGTTCGGCAGGGTGTCGGCCTGCTCGATCAGCCGGTGGATCGAGGTGGTGCCCGCCCCCGCGAGCAGGACGACGACCGCGATCAGCACACCCAGGTCGCCGACCCGGGTGACCAGGAACGCCTTGACCGCGGCAGCACGGGCGCTGGCCCGTTCGCTGTGGTGACCGACCAGCAGGTAGGAGCAGGCGCCCATCACCTCCCAGCCGATCACCAGCAGGATCAGGTCATCGGCGTGGACGACGAGCATCATCGCGGCGGTGAACAGGGACACCGCAGCGGCATAGGCGGGGTAGCGCGTCGGCGGCGCGTCGTGCTCCGTGCCCGAATGCTGGTCAGGGGCGAGATAGCCCACCGAGTAGACCTGCACGCAGAAGGCGACCAGCGCGACCGCCACCGCGACCAGCGCCGAGAGCTGATCGGCCCGCAGCTCCAGCGCGATCGTCGTGCTGCCCAGGTCGGCCGCACCCAGCAGCTTGATGCCGGTGACCACCTCGCCCGTGCCGCTGGTGAACACGCCATAGGCCTCGAGCCCGGCGGCGGCCAGGCCGGCCAGCGCGCCCATCCGGCCGGCCTCTGCGGCCCACAACGACGACCGACGCCCGAAGGCGATCCCGACGACGGCGAACGTCACCGGGATGAAGATGGTCAGCAGCACAGCGACAGTGGTCACGAGACGTCCTCGGTATTCCGGGGCGCCACGCTCGGGTGGTCGGTGTAGGTCGGTGAGGCCTCGCCCAGTTCGCGGACGACGGTCAGGTCGCTGGTGGCGCGGGCCCGGAACAGCAGCAGCACCACGGCCAGGGCCAGGCCGATCTCCGCGGCGGCGATGGTGATCAACATGATGGTGGCCACCTGACCGGACACCAGCGGGTCACCCATCCGGGCCGAGATCTCCGGCGCCCGGGCCGCCTGCGCGATCAGCCCGCCGGCCGGCAGGGCCGAGCCCAGCACCAACAGCACCCCGGCCGCGGCCAGCAGCAGTTCGGCACCGATGAGCACCAGGACGGCGTTGCGCCGGGCGAGGATGCCGTACACCCCGGCCCCGGCGAGCACGGCCACCAGCAGCACCGGGCCGGCGAGGTGGATCACGACGGACCACCCGGCCCACCCCGTGAGACGGCGATGGCGGCCACCAGAGCGGCCAGCAACAGCACCGACAGCAGCTCGAACGGCAGCACCCACCCGGTGAAGATCGCCTGGCCCAGCCCGGACGCCGTGCCGTCACCGGCCGGTACCTCCTGCGCGGTGCCGACCGCGGTGAGCAGGGTTCCGGCGATCAGGGCGGCCACGCTCACCCCCGCGACGGCGGCGACCACGCGTCGTGGCGGGGCGGCGTCCAGGTCCTTGCGCACCCCGATCGGGGCCCGGGTGAGCATCAGGGCGAACAACACCAGGACGACGACCGCCCCGACGTAGACCAGCAGCTGCACCAGCGCGACCACCTCGGCGGCCAAGGTCAGGTAGACCCCGGCCACGGCGCCGAGGGCCAGCACCAGCCACAGCGCGGCGTGCACCACCTGACGGCTGGTCACGGCGAGCACCGCAGCCCCCGCGGCGACCAGGGCGAAGACGACGAACACCACCTCGACGCCGCTCACGAGGATTCCTGCGGGGGTTGGGCCAGCGGCAGTCCGGTGGGCTCGGTCGCGACCACGGCCTCCTCGTCCACCGGCGGCGCCTCGACGGGGATGCGTCGGGCGGAGGCACCGATCTCCTTGGACTCCTCGGCGGCCTCGTCGAGCTGCTGCGGGGGCGGCACGCTGGCCAGCCAGCCCGAGAGCCGCTCCTTCTCGTGCAACAGGTCGGCGATGTCGAACTCGGCGTACTCGAACTCGGGTGCCCAGTAGAGCGCGTCGAACGGGCACGCCTCGATGCAGATGCCGCAGTACATGCACAGCGAGAAGTCGATCGCGAACCGATCGAGCACGTTGCGCTGGCGGGCGCGGCCGGCCCCGACGGCGGGCAGCGTCTCCTTGTGGGAGTCGATGTAGATGCACCAGTCGGGGCACTCCCGGGCGCACAGCATGCAGACGGTGCAGTTCTCCTGCACCAGGGCGATCACGCCGCGGCTGCGCGGCGGCAACGACGGGGGCACGTCGGGGTACTCGGCGGTGTGGGTCGGTTTGAGCAGGGTCGCGGCCGTGGTCGCCAGGCCACGCAGCAGGCCACCCCCGTACCCGGTGCCCCTGCTGCCCCGGGCTGGGTCGCCGGGCTGCTGCGCGCTCACGCGTGCATCCTGCCATCGCTACGGTGGCGGCGTGCAGCGTGAGAGTGCCTTCGATGTGATCGTGGTCGGTGGTGGGCACAACGGATTGGTGGCCGCCGGGCTGCTGGCGCGCGAGGGACTGTCGGTGTGCGTCTGTGAGGCGCGCGACATCGTGGGCGGCGCCGCGGTGAGCGAGCACCCCTTCGGGCCGGACTACACGGTGACCTCGCTGTCGTACGTGGTTTCGCTGCTGCCGCCCTCGCTGGTCTCGGCGTTGCAGCTCGAGCGGCACGGCTATCACGTCTTCCCGCAGGGTCCCTACGTGGCGCCGCGCCGCGACGGGCGCGCGCTGATCCTGTGGGACGACCCGCGTCGGCGGGCCGAGGCGATCGCCGCCTTCCACCCCGCGGACGCCGAGGCGTACGAACGCTGGGAACGCGACATGGGTCGCCTCGGCGCACTGCTGGGGCCGCTGCTGGGCGACATCCCCCCGGCCCTGGGCTCGCGGCGTCCGGGCGATCTGGCGCGGCAGGCGTGGCTGCTGCGCCGACTGGCGGGTATCGACACCCGCGCCGCGGTCGACCTGGCCCGGCTGGCGTCGTCCTCGATCGCCGACCTGGTCGAGCCGCGATTCGTCTCGGACGCCCTGCGCGGCGTGCTGTCGGTCTCTGGGGTGATCGGCACCTGGGCCGGCCCGCGCAGTCCGGGCACCGGGTACGTGATGCTCCACCACCATCTCGGCGGCGTCGAGGACGGCACCACCACGCCGCAGCACCAGACCCCTTCCGGCACCTGGGGTTTCCCGCGGGGCGGCATGGGCGGGGTGACCTCCGCACTGGCCGCCGCCGCGCGCTCGTTCGGTGCGCAGCTGCGCACCTCCAGCCCCGTCGCCCGGATCGAGGTGACCGACACCGGCGCCGGCCCACGTACCAGCGGGGTGATGCTCGACGACGGCACCCGGCTCACCGCACCCGTGGTGGTGACCACCGCTCACCCCCAGATCTCGTTCCTGCGGCTGGTCGACCGGGCGCACCTGCCGGCCGACTTCGTGGCCGACATCGAGGGTTGGCACTCGCGCAGCGGCACGGTGAAGGTGAACCTGGCCGTCGATCGACTGCCGACGTTCACCGCCCACCCCGAGTTCGATCCCCGGGTGTACGGCGGCACCATCGTGCTGGCCGAGAGCCTGGACGACGTCGAGGGCGCCTTCACCGATGCCGTCGCCGGCCGTGCCGCGCGGCTGCCGTTCGCCGATGTCTGCATTCCGTCGGTGCTCGACGACTCGTTGGCGCCGCCCGGTCAGCACGTGGTCTCGATGTTCACCCAGTGGGTGCCGCACACCTGGGCGGGGGCTGACGATCCCGCGGCCCACGAGGACGAGCTGGCGACCTACGCCGACCGCGTGGTGGCCCGAATGGACGCCGTGGCACCGGGTTTCGCCGACTCGGTGCTGCACCGCCAGGTGATCGGCCCTTGGCAGATGGAGCACGACTACCACCTGATCGGCGGCAACATCTTTCACGGCGAACTCACCGTCGGGCAGATGTTCCACGCCCGGCCGGCCGCCGGGTACGCCGACCTGCGCACCCCGGTGCGCGGGCTCTATCAGGCCGGGTCGGGAACCCACGGCGGCGGCGGGGTGACCGGTATCCCGGGGCGCAACGTCGTCCGGCAGATCCTGGCCGACCGGCGGCGGGAGCGGTGGCGCCGACGGCTGGGCCGGTCATGATGAGCCGGACCGACCGGTTCGAGCTGGTTCGGCTCAGTGCCACGGACGCCGGCGAGCTGCTCACCGTGCAGCGCAGCGCCTATGCCGATCAAGCCCGGCTGCACCAGGACCCGAACCTGCCACCGCTGACCCAGACCCTGCCGCAGGTGCTCGCCGAACTCGTCTCACCCGAGGTGGTGGCACTGGGCCTGCGCACCGCCGGTCGACTGGTCGCCGCCGTGCGGTTACGCACCCCGCCGGGCGCGCCGGAGGCGCTGCTCAGCCGGCTGGTCGTCGTCCCCGACCAGCAGGGTACCGGGCTCGGCACCCGCCTGTTGATCGCCGTGGAATCCGTTGCGCCCCAGCAGGTTCAACGCATCCTGCTGTTCACCGGCGAGCACAGCGCTACCAACCTGACGCTGTACACCCGCCACGGATACGTCGAGACCCATCGCACCGACGCCGGTGCCCCACCCCCCGCGCCGCCCTACCAGTTGGTGCACTTGGCCAAAACCCTGGGACGTGAACCGCGGTAACCCTTCGCCTGGCGTCCCCCACACCGTGCACGAATTGCATGAGCTCTCGGGGGGGGGGGGGGGGGGGGGGGGGGGGGGGGCCCCCCCCCGCGCCCCCGCCCCCCGCGGCGGGGGGCGCGGGGGGGGGGGGGGGCCCGGGGGGGGGCGGGCCGGGCCGGGGCCGGGGGGGGGGGGGGGGGCCCCGGGGGGCCCCCGCGCGGGCCGGGGCCGGGGGGGCGGCCCCCGGGGGGCGGCGCCGGGGCGGGGGCGGCCCCCCCCGGCCCGGGGGGGGCCCGGGGGGGCGGGGGGCCCCCGGGCCCGGGGCCCCCGGGGGGGCCCCCCCCGGGGGGGCCCCCCCCCCGGGCGGGCCGGCCCCGGCCGCCCCCCCCCCCCCGGCCCGGGCCCCCCCGCCCCCCCCCCCCCCCCCCCCCCCCCCGGCCGGGCGGCCCGCGGGCCCCCCCCCCGGGCCCGCCCCCCGGCCCCGGCCCCCCCGGCCCCCCCCCCCCGGCCGCGCCCCGGCCCCCCCCCCCGGGCCCCCCCCCCCCCCCCCCCCCCCCCCCCCCGCCCCCCCCCCCGCCGGCCGGCGGGGGGGGCCCGGCCCCCGCCCCCGGGCCCCGGGGGGGGCCGCGGGGCCCCCCCCGCCCCCGGGCCCGCCCGCCCCCCCCCCCCCCCCCCCCCCCCCCCCCCGCCCCGCGCCGGCCGCCCCCCCCCCCCCCCGCCCCCCCCCGGCGGGCCGCCCCCCCCCGCCCCCCCGGGCCGCCCGCCCCCCCCCCCCCGCCGCCGGCCCCCCCCCCCCGGCCCCCCCCGGCCCCCCGCGCCCCCCCCCGCGGCCCCCCCCCCGGCCCGGGCCCCCCGCCCCCCCGGGCCCCCCCGCCCCCCCCCCCCCCCCCCCCCCCCCCCCCCCCCCCCCCCCCCCCCCCCCCCCCCCCCCCCCCCCCCCCCCCCCCCCCCCCCCGCCGCCCCCCCCCCCCCCCCCCCCCCCCCCCCCCCCCCCCCCCCCCCCCCCCCCCCCCCCCCCCCCCCCCCCCCCCCCCCCCCCCCCCCCCCCCCCCCCCCCCCCCCCCCCCCCCCCCCCCCCCCCCCCCCCCCCCCCCCCCCCCCCCCCCCCCCCCCCCCCCCCCCCCCCCCCCCCCCCCCCCCCCCCCCCCCCCCCCCCCGCCCCCCCCCGCCCCCCCCCCCCCCCCCCCCCCCCCCCCCCCCCGCCCGCCCCCGCCCCCCCCCCCCCCCCCCCCCCCCCCCCCCCCCCCCCCCCCCCCCCCCCCCCCCCCCCCCCCCCCCCCCCCCCCCCCCCCCCCCCCCTCCCCCCACCAAGGTCAGAGCAGGCGACGGACGGCAGCGACGGCGCCGTGCAGGTAGCGGGTGATCAGAGCGCGCTCGGCCTCGTCGAGAACGGCGTCGAGCCGGGCGAGCTCGACGAACATCGGCATCAGGTACCCGAGCACCTCCTCGCGGCCCGAGGTGGTGATCACCACCTGAGTGCGGCGGCCATCCGTGGCGTGCGCCTGTCGACTGACGTGACCGCGCGCCTCCAGGCGATCGACGATGCCCGAGCCCGCCGCCGAGGTGACCCCGAGCTCGCGGGACAGGTCCACCGGGCCGAGCGGGTGCGGGTGCTCCATGAGCACTTCGAGGGCAGCCAGTTCCGAATGGCTCAGCTGGGCGCGGCGCGCCACGGCGGGCCCGACCTTCGCCCCCAGTTCCAGCAACTCGCGCAATGCGGTCAGCGACGAACTGTGCAGTCCGCCTGCCGCCACGAAGGCCTGATTCGACCCCTCGGCCACGCTGTCCCCGCTTGCCGGTGCCGGTGAGTCCGACCTAGGATCGCTCATCATGTGAGTGACCTCCTTAGCAACTTGCTGGTCACATCGTGACACACCGCCTGTGAACCTACCGAGGGATCGAGGGTCGACCGTGAGGATGACCACCGCACACATCCACCGCCGTCGTTCGTGGTGGGTGGCGCTGATCATGATCGTCATCGGCCTGGGCGCCATCGCCGGGCTGGGTGAGGCCGAACGCTCGCCCTCGCCCACCGACAACCGCCCGGTGGCCGCCGACAGCACGACGGCCCTCGAACTCCAGGGGACGCTGCCCCAGGGCGAGGGGTCGACCGCGATCGTGCTGTTCACGGCCGAGTCCGGCCGCCTGGCACCAGCGGCGGTCACCGAACTCACCCAGCAGATCACGGCTCGCCTGGCGACCTCGGCCGGCACCGGCACCGCGAGTGGCGGGAACGGCGGTGCCGCCGGCGGCCCGCCGCCGGTGACCGTGAGCCAGGACGGCACCGCGGCCCTCGCCGTCCTGCCGGTCTCGGGCACCGATGCCACCGAGAACATCGAGGTCATCAAGACCTTGCGCGCCGAACTGCGCGCCCAGGCCCCCGACGGGGTGAGCGTTCAGGTCACCGGACCGGCCGCCATCCAGGCCGACCTCGGTGCGGTGTTCGACGGCGCCGATGTGAACCTGCTGATCGCCACGGCCTCCGTGGTCGCCATCCTGCTGCTGATCACCTACCGCAGTCCCACGCTGTGGCTGATCCCGCTGATCGTGGTCGGGATCGCCGACCGGCTGGCCGCGGTGGCCGCGACCCACGTGCTGAAGACCTTCGACGTTGCCTGGGACGAGTCCACGATCGGCATCCTCTCGGTGCTGGTCTTCGGCGCCGGCACCGACTATGCCCTGCTGCTGATCTCGCGTTATCGCGACGAGCTACGCCTGACGCCGGACCGCTATGTCGCCATGACCGCTGCCGTGCGCCGGGCCGGCGAGGCCATCCTGTCCAGCGCGGTGACCGTGGTCCTGGGTGTGCTCACGCTGCTGTTGTCGGTCTTCCCCTCCACCCGCGGCCTCGGCCTGTCCAGCGCCGTGGGCATCGTCGTGGCCGCCGGCTTCGCGTTGATCGTGCTGCCGTGCGTGCTGGTGCTGTTCGGCCGCTGGGTGTTCTGGCCGCTGGTGCCCCACGTGGGCCAGGCCCAGCTCGTCGACACCCGCTCGGTGTGGCGCCGGGTCGGTGATCAGGTCGCCGCCCGGCCGCGCACCTTCGTCGCCGTCACCCTGGTGGTCTTGGCGGGCATGTCCCTGGGGCTCACCCAGGTCCGCACCGGGCTCTCGTTGTCGGACCAGTTCCTGCGCACCCCCGAGGCCATCACCGCCGCCGAGCGGCTCGGGCAGTCCTTCCCGGCCGGGAGCTCCGACCCCACCGTGGTGATCACCAAGAGCGACCCGAAGCAGGTGCTCGCCGCGGTCGAGGACGTGCCCGGGGTGGCCTCGGCCCGCACCTCGGTCACCGCCGGTGGCATCTCGCAGGTGGACGTCGTGCTGACCGCCGCCCCCGGCAGCGACGCCGCCGAGCAGTCGGTGCGTGACCTGCGCACCGCGCTGGCCGCCGTCCCCGAGAGCTACGTCGGCGGCACCGAGGCCGCGTCGCTCGACGAAGCCGCGGGGAACAGCCGCGACCGATTGGTGATCTTCCCGGTGATCCTGGCCCTGGTGGTCGGCGCACTGCTGGTGCTGCTGCGCTCGGTCACCGCCTCGGTGATCCTCGTGCTCACCGTGGTGGCCACGTACCTGGCCGCGCTGGGCGCCTCGTGGTGGCTGTTCACCGGGGTGTTCGGGTTCGAGGCCCTGGACGGCGGGGCACCGCTGACCACGTTCCTGTTCCTGGTCGCCCTCGGTGTGGACTACAACATCTTCCTGGTGACCCGGGCGCAGGAGGAGGCCGTCGCCCACGGATCCCGGGCGGGCATGCTGCGTGCCCTCACCGCGACCGGCGGGGTGATCACCAGTGCCGGCATCCTGCTCGCCGCCGTGTTCGCCGTCCTCGGGGTGCTGCCCCTGGTCGTGCTGGCCCAGATCGGCGTGATCATCTGCGTCGGTGTCCTGCTCGACACCCTGGTGGTACGCACCGTGTTGGTGCCGGCCATCGCCGTCGTGCTCGGCGACCGGTTCTGGTGGCCGCGTCGCCTCGCGGCACCGGCCACAGCGCTCGGTGGGCAGCCGGCAACCCCGGTGGGGTCAGACCCGCGGTGAGCCCAGCTGCGCCGCACGATCGGGCCGGGTAGCCACCTCGCGGGGGCGGTCGTAGGGCTGGCCGCCCCCGTGGTCCGTCGGCGCGGGCCGGGGGCGAACCAACGCGTCCAACTGGGCCAGCAGATGCTCGCGCGCCGCCAGAGTGGTCTGCAGCCCGGCGAGGCGGCAGACGTCGGTCACCCGCAGCAGGGCGACCAGGGCGCGCGCGGCGAGGTGGGCGTCGATGTCCGCCGGCAGGTGTCCGGACAGCACACCGTCCTCGACAGCGGCCTGGAACACCGCGATCTGATCCTGCAGCACGAACTCCAGCAGTGCCGCGAGCTCGGGGTGATCGGTGGCCTTGCTCGGGATCTCGCAGAAGGCGCGACGGATGCTCGGGAGCGGGTCGGCGACGTCCTGCAGCACCAACGCCACGAGCCGCTGGTAGGGATGCGGTATCGACGCAGCGATCGCTGCGCGCTCGGAGGCCGACTCCCGGGCGATCTGCCCCAGGGTGAGGACGGCGAGCTGGAACGAGTCCGGGAAGTAGTACAGAACCGAGGCCGGGCTCACCCCCGCTTCGGCCGCTATCTCACGGACGCGCAGGCCGACCAGCCCGTCACGCTCCAGTACGCGCTGTGTGGCAGCGAGCAATTGGGCACGACGGGGTTCTTGGCGTCTGGGACGCCCCATTGCCCTTCGCCTCCGCTTCGTGCAGGGCCGAACACGGACCGGATATTTAAGGAAACCCTAACCTGCTAACCCCGCGCCGCGACGGCGATTGCCGTGACCGCCAGTTGCAACAGGGCCAGCGGCACCAGCAGGCCCCACGCCAGACGCTGTAACTGATCGGCTCGCATCCGCGGCCAGGACACCCGCAGCCAGATCACGACCACGGCCACCGCGAACATCTTCAGCAGCATCCACACCGGGCCCAGCACCCCGTCGAAGGGGCCCCGCCACCCGCCCAGGAAGAGCACCGCGGTGAGCCCGCCGAGGAGCACGATCCCGGCGTACTCGGCCAGCAGGAACAGGGCGAACCGCAACCCGCCGTACTCGGTGTAGGGGCCGGCGACGATCTCCGAGTCGGCCACCGGGATGTCGAACGGTGGCCGCTGCAGTTCCGCCAGGCCCGCCACCACGAAGACGAAGCCCGCCGGCGCCTGCCACAGCAGCCACCAGGGGTGCCAGGCCTGGGCGATCGTCACCAGGTTCAGGGAGCCGGCGGCCAGCGCCACGCTGGCGGCGGCCAGCACCATGGGCAGCTCGTAGGCCAACAGCTGAGCAGCCGAACGCATCGCTCCGAGCAGGCCGTACTTGTTCGCACTGGACCACCCGGCCATCAGGGTGCCCAGCACCCCGACCGCGCTCGCGGCGAGCACGAACAGCAGCCCGGAGTCCAGATCGGCGGCCACCAGGGAGGGCGACAGCGGAATGGCGGCCAGGGCCACCAGGTACGGCACCAGGGCGACCGCGGGGGCGAGCCGGAACACCGCACGATCGGCGGCGGCGGGGACGATCGCCTCCTTCTGGGCGAACTTGACGCCGTCGGCGACGAGTTGCGCCCAGCCGTGGAACCCGCCGGCGTACATCGGGCCGAGCCGGCCCTGCATGTGTGCCATCACCTTGTGCTCGGCCTGACCCACGAGCAGGGGGAGCACCAGGAACGCGGCCACCACGCAGCCCGCTCGGACCAGCACCTCGACCAGGTCGTTCATCGGCCTGCCTCGTGCGGACCCCACACCGCCGGATCGGGCACGCCCGGAGGCCGCGTCGCGCGCCGGCTGGGCGCACCGCCCTCGCTCTCGCCCGGCTCCTTGGCGCCGGGCCAGGCCTTGCTCACCCGGGCGGCCAGGACGAAGGACTTGCGCAGCGGCGTCCCCTCGAAGCCGTCGGGCAGCAGCAGCGGTCGCAGACCCAGCGGGCTGCCGGCACCGGGATTGCCGGGTCCACCTGGTCCGCCTGATCCGCCCGAGCCAGGTGCCAGCTGACCGTCGACGAAGTCGTCGAAGACGACGCCGAACATCTCGAAGGTCTCACGCTCGTGCCAGGCCACCCCGGCCCACAGCCCGGTCAGTGAGGGCAGGCGGGGCGCCGCGGCGTCCACCCGGGTGCGCAGCAGCAGCCGTCGGGTGATCGCCCGGGAGTCGGCGACGTGGAGCACGATGTCGATCCCCGCCGGGTCGGCGTCCGGCTCGTCGACCGCCGACAGCCAGTCGAGAAAGTCGAGTTCCAGGACGCCGCGCGCCAGGTCGGCCGCCTCCACCCAGCGCTCGACCGGCACCTGGACGACGGGCGTGCCCGCACCGTCCAGCGTCACGGCCACCTCGGTGCCCAGGCCGGTGCCGAACACGTCCTGGACGGCGGCGGTCCGCAACGTGGTCATCGCGGCCGGTCCGAGGTCGACGCATCCGGCGCCTCGCGGGTCACCAGGGGGCGGGTGGCTGCGGTGGCGCTGATCGGCCGGCGAGAATGCGCCCGAGCCGCGTAGCGCTCGCTCAGGTTCTCGGCGGCGATCTTCTCCTGCAGCTTGATGATCCCTTGCAGCAGAGCCTCGGGCCGAGGTGGGCAACCGGGGACGAACACGTCCACCGGGATGATCTGCTCGACCCCCTTGGTGACGCAGTAGGAGTCCCAGTAGGGGCCGCCGGAATTGGAGCAGGCGCCGAAGCTGATCACGTACTTCGGTTCCGCCATCTGCTGGTAGAGCCGCCGGACGGCGGGCGCCATCTTGTCGGTGACCGTGCCACTGATCACCATCAGATCGGCCTGGCGAGGTCCGTGCGCGAACGGGATCACCCCGAGCCGGATGAAGTCGTGCCGGGCCATACTGCCGGCGATGAACTCGATGGCACAGCAGGCCAGGCCGAAGTTGAACACCCACAGGCTGTAGCGACGCCCCCAGTTGAGGACCAACCGCAACGGGTGTGGCGCGACCGCCTGGATCGGGCCGAGCGAGGGTCGGTAGAGCGCGGTGGTGTTCGTCGGGCCGGGGGGGCCGGCTGCCCCGGATGCGCTCACGGAGTCCACCGCAGGGCGCCACGGCGCCAGGCGTGCAGCAGGCCCACCGCGAGGATGCCGAGGAAGATCCCCATCTCGACCACCCCGGTCCACCCGAGGTCGGCGAGCACCACGGCCCACGGGAACAGGTAGACCGCGTCCACCGCGAACACCACGTAGAGGAAGGCGTACAGGTAGTAGCGGACCTGGGTTTGTGACCAGCCGCGGCCGACCGGGTCGACGCCGCTCTCGTACGTGGTGAGTTTCTCGACCGTGGGGGCGGAGGGCCGCAACAGGCGGTTGGCCATCATGCCGACGGCGAAGAACAGCACGCCACCGGCGGCCACCGCGCCGACCACCACCCACGAGGACCCACCGGTCATGGCACGACTGTAGTAGGCCGTCCCGGGCCGTCCAGGCAACGATCGGGACACGGGCCGCAGCGCTGTCGGTGGTGCCCAGTAACCTGCGGGCGTCCCGCCCGCTCTCTCGGAGGCTGTCCGTCATGCGCACGACCCGTTCGTTCCTCGTCCTGATGGCCGGTGTCGCTCTGGGCGTCACCGCCTGCGCCCCGCAGGACTCCGGCTCCACGTCGGCGTCCCCGGCGGCCTCCGGCGCCTCCACCAGCGCCAGTGCCTGCTCCAAGGAGACTCTGAAGCTGCACACCGCCGGCAAGCTGACCATCGGCACCGACAAGCCCGCCTACACGCCGTGGTTCGTCGACGACACCCCGAGCAACGGCAAGGGCTTCGAGTCGGCCGTGGCGTACGCCGTCGCCGACAAACTGGGTTTCGCCGCCACCGACGTCACCTGGACCGTGGCCAGCTTCAACAGCGTGATCGCCCCCGGTGCGAAGGCCTTCGACTTCGACATCAACCAGATCTCGATCACCGATGAGCGCAAGAAGAACATCGACTTCTCCACCGGGTACTACGACGTGACCCAGGCCGTGGTGACGGTCAAGGGCAGCAAGGCCGCGGCCGTCAAGACCGTGGCCGAGCTGAAGGGCCTGAAGCTGGGCGCGCAGACCGGCACCACGAGCTTCAAGGCGATCACCGAGGTCATCGCGCCGTCGGGCAAGCCGTCGGTCTTCAACTCCAACGACGACGCGAAGCTGGCCCTCGCCAACGGGCAGATCGACGCCCTGGTCGTCGACCTGCCGACCGGCCTGTTCCTGTCGGCCGTGGGCACCAAGGACGGCGGCATCGACAACGGGCTGTTGGTCGGCCAGCTGCCGAACTCGGGCTCGGCCACCGAGCAGTTCGGCCTGGCGCTCGACAAGGGCAGCCCGCTGACCAGCTGCGTGAGCCAGGCGGTCGACGCGCTGCGTGCCGACGGCACCCTGAAGAAGCTCGAGGCTCAGTGGCTGACCACCACGGCGGGCGCCCCGGTGCTGGGCTGAACCTGACGTGCCCGGTTCGACCTGGACCCCCTCGGCCCGGCAACGGGAGCGGGAGCGCTACTGGCGCTCCCGCACCCGGAGGTCGTGGCTGATCGCGCTGGCGAGCAGCGTCGTCCTGGTGGTGCTGCTCGGGTTCGGGATCGTCAACTCCCCGGGGTGGCCGCGGATCCAGGCGACGTTCTTCGACCCGCAGGTGGCGCTCGACTCGCTGCCCGACGTGATGGCCGGCATGTGGCTCAACGTGCGGGTCTGGCTGGCCGGCAGCGTGCTGATGATGGTCTTCGGGCTGATCATCGCCATCCTGCGGACGCTGCGCGGCCCGGTGTTCTGGCCGGTCCGGGCGTTGGCCACGGGCTACGTCGACCTGTTCCGCGGCATGCCGGTGATCATCGTGCTGTTCGTCATCGGGTTCGGCCTGCCGGGTTTGCGGCTGCAGGGCATCCCGACCGGCCCGGGCATCCTCGGCACCGTCGCGCTCACCCTGACCTACTCGGCCTACGTCGCCGAGGTCCTGCGCGCCGGGATCGAGTCGATCCACCCCAGCCAACGTGCGGCCGCCCGGTCGCTGGGGCTCAGCACCACCCAGACGCTGCGCCACGTCGTGCTGCCCCAGGCGGTACGACGCGTGGTGCCGCCGTTGCTCAACGACGTGATCAGCCTGCAGAAGGACGCCGGGCTGATCTCGGTGCTCGGTGCCCTCGACGCGCTGCGGTATGCCCAGATCGCCACCGCCGACGAGGCCAGCTTCACCCCGTATCTGGTGGCCGGGCTGCTCTTCGTGGCGATCTCGGTGCCGCTGACCCGCATCACCGATGCCCT
This sequence comes from Kineosporiaceae bacterium, assembly GCA_016713225.1. Lineage (NCBI taxonomy): Bacteria > Bacillati > Actinomycetota > Actinomycetes > Kineosporiales > Kineosporiaceae > Kineosporiaceae bacterium. The sequence goes on along the minus strand of JADJPO010000002.1, from coordinate 826,991 downwards.
GGCCCGGCGCCAGGGCTACACCTTTCAAGGAGGTCGACTGTGAGCGATCAGCCGACTCCCTCGACGACCGAACCCGCCGCCGCGGCGCCGCTGCTGTGCGCCCGCGGCGTCCGCAAGGCCTTCGGTCGCAACCTGGTGCTGAACGGCCTCGACCTGGACGTCGCGCCGCACGAGGTCGTCGTCCTGATCGGCGCCTCGGGGTCGGGCAAGTCGACCCTGCTGCGCTGCGTCGACCTGCTGGAGGAGGTCGACGACGGGGTGATCGAGCTGGAGGGTCGCGAGATCACCGACCCCCGGATCGACTCCGACGCCGTGCGTGCCCGGATGGGCATCGTGTTCCAGTCGTTCAACCTGTTCCCACACCTGTCCGTGCTCGACAACATCACGCTCGCGCCGACCCGGGTTCACGGCGTGCCGCTCGCCGAGGCGCGGACCCGCGCGATGGCGATGCTGGAGCGGGTCGACCTGGCCGACAAGGCCGCCGCGCACCCGGACGAGCTGTCCGGCGGACAGCAGCAACGCGTGGCGATCGCCCGGGCGCTGGTCAACGACCCCGTGCTGATGTTGTTCGACGAGGTCACCTCGGCCCTCGACCCGGAGCTGGTCGGGGAGGTGCTGACGCTGATCAGCGAGCTGAAGGCGGAGGGCATGACCATGGTGGTGGCCACCCACGAGATGGGCTTCGCCCGCGAGGTGGCCGACCGGGTGTGCTTCCTGCATGCCGGACACGTGCACGAGCAGGGAAGTGCGGCACAGGTGATGGGCGATCCTCAGCAGGAGCGCACTCAGCAGTTCCTGAGCCGGATCGTGGCAGCACATCGCTGGTGATTGTGACCAAGTCGACGGATGAACTGGCCCCGCGGAACGTTTCATGGAGTAGACGCCTACGATCGGGAGCGTCGCCACGCTTTCCGCACCACGGCAGAGCCGCACTCCAGCGCAGACAGGATCTGACCCCACGATGACCAAGACCATTGAACGCGTCGCTCGCGTGATCATCCGTTTCGCCGGTGACTCCGGCGACGGCATGCAACTCACCGGCGACCGGTTCACGGCCGAGACCGCTGCCCTGGGGAACGACCTGGCCACCCTGCCCAACTTCCCGGCGGAGATCCGCGCGCCGCAGGGCACCCTGCCGGGCGTGTCCAGCTTCCAGCTGCACTTCGCCGATCACGATGTGCTCACCCCGGGCGATGCCCCCGACGTGCTGGTGGCCATGAACCCGGCCGCGTTGCAGGCCAATCTGCGTGACCTGCCCCGGGCGGCGACGATCATCGTCAACTCCGACGACTTCACCAAGCGCAACCTGACCAAGGTCGGCTATGCCGTCAACCCCTTGGAGGACGGCAGCCTCGACTCGTTCAGCGTTCACTCGCTGCCCTTGACATCGATGACGGTCAAGGCACTGGAGTCGTTCGCGCTGACCCGTAAGGAGGCCGAGCGTGCCAAGAACATGTTCGCCCTCGGTCTGCTCTCGTGGCTCTACCATCGGCCCACCGAGGGCACCGAACGGTTCCTGACCGGCAAGTTCGGCGCCACGCCGGAACTGTTGGCCGCCAATCTGGCCGCCTTCCGGGCCGGGTGGGCCTACGGCGAGACCACCGAGGTGTTCGCGGTCCGGTACGAGGTGGGGCCTGCTCCCGCCGCGGCCGGCCGCTACCGCAACATCACCGGCAACACCGCCCTGGCCTACGGGCTGGCCACCGCCGCGCACCGCGCACGGTTGCCGTTGGTGCTCGGCTCGTACCCGATCACCCCGGCCTCCGACATCCTGCACGTGCTGGCCCGGCTGAAGCGGTTCGGCGTGACCACGATCCAGGCCGAGGACGAGATCGCCGGCGTCGGCGCAGCCCTCGGCGCGGCCTACGGCGGGGCGGTCGGGGTCACCACGACCTCCGGCCCCGGACTGGCGCTCAAGAGCGAGACCATCGGCCTGGCCGTCTCGCTCGAGCTACCGCTGATCATCGTCGACGTGCAGCGCGGCGGCCCCTCGACGGGGTTGCCCACCAAGACCGAGCAGGCCGACCTGCTGCAGGCGATGTTCGGGCGCAACGGCGAGGCCCCGGTTCCGGTGATCGCGCCCCGCTCGCCGGCGGACTGCTTCAACGCCGCCATCGAGGCGGTACGCGTCGCCACCACCTACCGCACCCCCGTGCTGTTGCTGTCCGACGGCTACCTGGCCAACGGCTCCGAACCGTGGCTGATCCCGGCGATCGAGGACCTGCCCGACCTGCAGGTCGAGTTCGCCACCGCTCCCAACGCCCAGTCCGGCGACGGCACCCCGGTGTTCCGGCCCTACGACCGCGACCCCGACACCCTGGCCCGGCCCTGGGTCCGTCCCGGCACGCCGGGTCTGGCGCATCGGATCGGCGGCATCGAGAAGGCCGACGGCACCGGCGACATCTCCTACGACCCCGACAACCACGACCTGATGACCCGGCTGCGTCAGGCCAAGGTGGACGGCGTCGAGGTGGCGCCGCTCGAGGTCGACGACCCGGACGGCGCGGCCGACGTCCTGGTCATCGGGTGGGGGTCGACCTACGGACCGATCGCCGCGGGAGCGACGCTGGCGCGCGAGAGCGGCGTCAGCGTGGCCACCGCGCACCTGCGCCACCTCAACCCGTTCCCGTCCAACACCGGTGACGTGCTGCGCCGCTACCGGCGGGTACTGGTGCCGGAGATGAACCTCGGCCAGCTCGCCCTGCTGCTGCGCGCCCGGTACCTGGTGGACGCCGTGGGGTACAACCGGGTGCGCGGCCTGCCCTTCACCTCGGCGGAGATCGCCGACGCCATCGTCAAGCTCGCCCAGGAGGGCGCACTGTGAGCACCCAGAACGGCACCGCCACCGTCCCGGCCACCCGCCCGGGCACGCTCCCGGGGACTCCGGTGAAGCTCACCAAGAAGGACTTCACCTCCGACTCCGAGGTGCGCTGGTGCCCCGGGTGTGGCGACTACGCGATCCTCGCCGCGGTGCAGTCCTTCCTGCCCGAACTGAACGTGCCGCGCGAGAACATCGCGTTCGTCAGCGGCATCGGCTGCTCGTCGCGGTTCCCCTACTACCTCGACACCTACGGCATGCACTCGATCCACGGCCGGGCGCCGGCGATCGCCACCGGGCTGGCGGTCTCGCGGCCCGACCTGTCGGTGTGGGTGGTGACCGGCGACGGTGATGCCCTCTCGATCGGCGGCAACCACCTGATCCACGCCATGCGGCGCAACGTGAACCTCACCATCCTGTTGTTCAACAACCAGATCTACGGCCTCACCAAGGGGCAGTACTCCCCCACCTCGCAGCCCGGTTCGGTGACCAAGTCGACGCCGTTGGGATCGGTCGACACCCCGTTCAACCCGGTCTCGTTGGCCCTGGGCGCCGAGGCCACCTTCGTCGCCCGCACGCTGGACTCCGACCGCAAGCACCTGACGTCGGTGCTGCGCGAGGCCGCCCTGCACCGGGGCACCTCGTTGGTGGAGATCTACCAGAACTGCCCGATCTTCCACGACGGCGCCTTCGACGTGCTCAAGGACGCCGACGAGTCGGCGAACCGGCTGATCCGCCTCGAGCACGGCCAACCGATCCGGTTCGGCCCTCCGGCAGAGGACGGCCTCGGCTCGCTGGGCGTCGTCCGGGGTGCCGGGTGCGGACTGTCGGTGGTGAACGTGGCCGAGGCAGGCACCGACGGGCTGCTGGTGCACGATGCCCACGCCGACGACCCGTCGGTGGCGTTCGCCCTGTCGCGGCTGGACGAACCGACGCTGCGCCACGTGCCCGTCGGGGTGTTCCGCTCGGTGGAGCGGCCGGCCTACGACGATGCGGTGCGGGCGCAGGTGAACGGCGCCGTCCAGACTGCCGGCGGCCCGGCGACGGACGACGACTGGTACGCGCTGCTGGCCGGCAAGGACACCTGGACGGTCGACTGAGCCGCGCTGGTCCGTCAACGGATCCGTCGGCTCAGACCGACGGGCCGGCCCCCGGGAACGCTCCGGCGTCCACCACGCCCAACACGGAGACCACGGTGGCGATCGCCTGGTCGAGCTGCGCGGTGGTGTGATCGCTGGACAGGAAGAACCGCAGCCGCGCCTCGCCGTCCGGCACCGCGGGATAGAGGATCGGGTTCGCATTGATCCCCTGGGCGGCCAGGGCCACGGCACACGCCATGGCCCGCTGTGAGGACCCCAGCATGATCGGGATGATGGGGGTGCCCCGCGACGGCCCGGTGTCCAGTCCGGCTTCGTGCGCCGCCGCGAGGAAGTAGGCGCTGTTGGCCCGCAGCCGGGCCAATCGCTCGGGTTCGGATTGGACCAGCTGGATCGCGGTCAACGCCGAGGCTGCGGTGGCCGGGGTCAGACCCGCCGCGTACAGGCTCATGCCGGGCGCGGACATCCGGCAGGCCTGGATGAACTCGTGGCTGCCCGCGACGTATCCGCCGTGGCTGGCCAGCGCCTTGGACAGGGTGCCCATCCAGATGTCCACGGCGTCGGGGGCCAAGCCGAAGTGCTCACGTACGCCCAGCCCGGTCTGGCCCAGGATCGCGAACGAGTGCGCCTCGTCGACCATGACCAGGGCCTCGTGCCGACGGCACACCTCGATCAGATCCGGCAGCGCACCGATGTCGCCGTCCATGCTGTAGACGCCCTCGAGGATCACCAAGGCGGTACCGAAATGGGGTCGCACCCGCGCCAGCAGCACGTCGAGGGCCACCGGATCGTTGTGCTTGAACTGCATCCGGCGGCTGTGCGACCACAGGGTCCCGGCGACGATGCTGTTGTGCACCAACGCATCACAGATCGCCACGTCGCCCTCACCGAGGACGAAGGAGATCACCGAGGCGTTGGTCAGGAATCCGCTGCCGACCGTCGTGGCGTCCTGGACGCCGAGGCTCTCGGCGATCGTGCGCTCCAGCTCGTCGTGCAAGCCGATGTTGCCCGAGACGATGCGGGTCGCCCCGCTGGTGGTGCCGTACCGGTCGATCGCGTCGTGGGAGGCGGCCAGCATCGCTGGATGGTCGGCCAGCCCCAGGTAGTTGTAGCTGGAGAAGTTGACCAGCTGCTGGCCGTCCAGGGTGATGGTCGCCCCGTTGACCCCCTCGTGCGAGCGGTAGTACGGACTGTGCAGGCCGACCGCCCCGACCCCGGCCGCCAAGGCGGCGTCCCGGTCGAGAGACTGGCGCACCTGGGGTAGGTCCTCCAGCCGATTGATCCGGCGCAGGCCCGACGATGTCGCAACCGACGGTGCCGAGGCGATCTCGGCGGAACCGGTCGACAGACGGGCCAGCAACGCGGCGGCCGTGGCCCGGGACTGCTCGCTCATGCGATTCCCATCCGGTCGAGCAACCGCGTGGCCAGACTGGTCACACCGCCGCCGCGGGTGAACTCCAATGCCGAGATCTCGAGATCGAGGGAGGTCGCGATCCGGGCCGACAACTCCACGGCCATCAGCGAGTCCAGCCCCAGTTCGGGCAGCGGGGTCTGCACGTCGACCGTGTCCGGTGGCACCCCGAGGACGGCGGCGATCTGCTCGCACAGCACGTAGCCGAAGACCTCGGTGCGTTGGTCGGCGGGCAACGCCGCCAATTCGGTGCGCAGTGCCCCGGCGGCGGACTCACCGGTGCCGGCGGACCGGACCAGTTCGTCATAGCGCAGCGTGGCCGCACTCGCCGGATGGGTCTGCCCCCAGCGAGCCCAGTCGAGACCGGCGACCGCCACCTGCACCGCGTCGAGCCCCAGGATCACCTCGAGGTACTCGCACGCCCGGTCCATGCCGAACGAGCGCAGCCCGAGCAGGGCGAGGTAACGGCTGACCTCGTCGGACGCCTCGGCCATACCCCCGCCCTCGAGTGCGCCCCAGTTCACCGCGACGCCCGGCAGACCCGCGGCACGACGTTGCCAGGCCAGGGTGTCCAGCACGGCGTTGGCTGCGGCGTACGCCGATTGCGGCACCGTGCCGGCCAGCGAGGTGACCGAGGAGTAGAGCACGAAGTGGTCGAGCTGCACCCCGGCCCGGTGCACCGCACGGTGCAGGTTCAGCGCACCGATCGCCTTGGGCTCCACCACCTCTCGAAGCGCTCCGAGGGTGAGGTCGGGGTAGGGCTCGTCGCGGATCACGCCCGCGGTGTGGAACACCCCTCGCAACGGGGCAGGCCCGGTGGCGAGCCGATCGATCAGCTGCTGGACGGCAAGCGGATCGGCCACATCGAGCCGCTCCTGCCGGATGTCCACCCCGGCCGCCCCGAGCACCGCCAGGGCCTGTTTCTGGGTGGCGGTGGTGGCCCCGCTGCGTCCGGCCAACACCAGGTGCCGAGCCCCCTTCCCGGCCAGCCAGCGTGCGGTCGCCAGGCCGAAGGCCCCGAAGCCACCGGTGATCAGATAGCGGGCGTCGGGGTCCACGAACACCTCGGGCGCCGGTGGCCGCACCGGCGGGGTCTCGGTCAGGTCGAGCACCATCCGGCCCACGTGCTCCGAACGCATCACCGCGGCGAGCGCCTCACCGGCCCGCGCGGCCGGTACCAGGTGCCCGGGCAGCGCGGCGTACGACCCGTCGTCGACTCGACGGGTGAGCTCGCCGAGGATCTCGCGGACCCGCTCGGGTCGTACCTTCGTCATCCGATCGAGGTCCATCGAGATGAAGCTGAGGTTCTTCTCGAAGGGCTTCAACGAGATCGCCCGGCCGGTGAACACCTCGGACTTGCCGACCTCGACGACTCGGCCGAACTCGGCCGCGACGTCGAGGTTGGCAGCCACGAACTCACCCGGGGCAGAACTGATCACGACGTCCACGCCGCGACCACCGGTGAGCCGGTGGACCTCCTCGACGAAGGACAGCGATCGGGAGTCGAGGACGTCGTCGGCCCCGTGCGCCAGGACGGCTGCCCGACGCTCTGGTGTGCCTGCGGTCGCGATCACCCGGGCACCGGCTGCCTTGGCGATCAGGGTGGCGGCCATGCCGACCCCACCGGCGGCGCCGTGCACGAGCACCGTCTCGCCCGGCTGGACACGCGCGGCGTCGTGGACGCAGAAGAAGGCCGTCATCAACGGGACGCCGGACCCGAAGTCCGCCGCCGTCCAGGACTTCGGCGCCGCGGCGTACACCAGCTCGGCCAGCGGCACGGTGAGGTAGCGCCGCGCCATACCCGCAGCACCGAACATCAGCACATCGCCGACCGCGACACCGTGCACCCCCGACCCGATCCGCTCGACCACCCCCATGCCGTGCATGCCGATCCCCATGCCGAAGTACGTCCCGGCCAGGTCGGTCTCACCCAGCATGCCCAGGGCCTTGAGGGCGTCCTTGTAGTTCAGTTCCAGGGCATCGATCCGCAGTTCGATCTCGCCGGCCTCCGGGGCACGCCGGCCCACCTGCCGCCAGCCCAGCTCGTCGAGCAGGTGGGACGACGGCACCTCGAGCGCGAAGTTCACCTCACGCCGCGCAGCGACGCCGGCCGGTCCGGCCGGGCCGGCAGTGTCGAGCCTGGTGCGGCGGGCGGCCAGGGTGCGTTGCACCTGTTGCCCCAGCCGCACCCCGTCGGCCCGCAGCACCACCTCGTCGATCTGGGGGGAATCCCCACGGCCCGAGGCGATCTCACGCAGCACCTCGGCGGTGCTGATGCTCCCGTCGAGGTCGATCAACCGCCAGTGCTGCGCCGGCTGCTCGTTGCGCAGCACCCGACGCGCACCGACCAGGGTGGCTCCGACCAGATCGCCGTCCCGGTCGCCCTGCACCATGACCGCGCCCCGCGTGAGGACCACGCCCTGCAGGTCCGGCACGGGTGATCCGGAGGCCGCGGCCTCGTCGAGGACGACCTGAACCGCCCGGGCCAGACCCGCGAGGGCAGCCGGGGCGGCGGTGAGCTCTCGCGTCGTCGCGTCGTCGACCTCGTCGCAGGTGCCGACGGCCGACAGCGCGATCACCGCGGGTCCGGTGGCAACCTCGGTGAGTTGGCGCAGCGCGGGGAGCACCGCATCGCGGACGTCGTCCGGGTGCGTATGGCGCTCCGGGTCGACCACGATCACCCGGCCGTCGGCGGCGAAGGCCAACCGGTCGGCCCAGTACTTGGCACCCTTGTCCAGAGCGAGCACGAGCAGCGCCGGGGTCACGGCCGCGGCAGCGGGCAGCTCCGGCAGCGGCACCTGGATCGGCTCGTACCAGAGGCCATCGAGCTCGGCCAGCGCGGACGGGCGCGGCGCGATCGGGCGGAACTGCACCCGAGCAAGCTCCATCACGACCTCACCGGCCGGCTCGGCGAGCACGATGTCGGCGACCAGGTCGGCCTCACCGGGCAGCGGCACCAGCCGGGTGACCCTGGCCTCGACGAGCGGCGGGACGGCGCGGAACTGGCGCACCCGGGCCACCGCCGCGGGAACCATCGCCTGCCGGTCGCCGTCCCCGACGGCCACCCACGAGGCGACACACTGCAACGCTGCATCCAGGACGCCGGGATGGACCTGGTGGCGACGGCCGTCGGCGAGCTCGGCATCGATCAGCGCGACCACCTGGTCCTGGCTGACCCGCGCCTCGACGATCCGGCGGAACTGCGGGCCGTAGGTCAGACCCGCCTGGTCGAGCAGGCGGTACAACTCCTCACCGGGGATGACCATCACCTCGGTGCCCTCGGGTGTCGAGCCGGTCGCGACCGGCACCGTGACCGGGACGGCGTCCCCGTCGACGATGCGACCGCGGGCGTGCATCGTCCAGGCCGTGCCATCGGCGGCGCGGGATCGCACGGTGAACCGGTTGGTGTCGCCGTCCACGCTGGTCCGCACCACCGGCGCCTCGTGGTCGCCGATCACCAGCGGGCTGACGAACCGGACGTCGCTGAGCATCGAGGTCGCGCGCCCGGTGAGCTCGCGGGCGGCCGACAGCGCGGCGTCCAGATAGGCGGCGCCGGGCAGCAGCCGCATACCGGCGACCACGTGGTCGTCGATCCACGGCAACGCGGCCACGCTGACCCCGATCTCCCACTCCGCGGCCGTGGCATCGGTGCGTTCGCCGGGAAGGGCCAACCGTTCGGGGTCGGGACGCAACTCACGGTCGACCCGCTCGTCGACCACCCAGAGGTCGACCCGCTGGAACTCGTGCGTCGGAAGGGGTTGCTGGCGAACGGGTCCCAGCAGGCCATCCGGTGGGTTCGCGGTCGACAACGCCCCCACCGAGTAGAGCTCGGCCAGCGTGGTGCGCACGCTCTCGACGTCGTCCCGGGTGCGGTTGAGCGTCGAGAACACGGCACCGGTCTCCCCGCGGCGCAGCAGGACCTCGCGGATGTTGCCGGACAGCACCGGGTGCGGGCCGACCTCGAGGAAGACCCGGTGGCCGTCCTCGATGAGGGCGCCGACGGCGTCGGCGAAACGCACCGAACGGCGCACATTGTCAGCCCAGTACCGCGGACCCCAGCCGTCCGAGTCGGCATCGACCCGTGCCCCGGTCACCGTGGAGTAGAGCGGCAGGGTGGGGCCGGCCGGGTTCAGCACCGCGAGCTCGGAACGCAACTCGGACAGGATCGGGTCCATCAGGTGCGAGTGGTAGGGAACCTCCACCCGCAGCGCCCGGGCGAACACCCCCTCGGCGGCCAGCTCCTGTTCCAGCTGTGCCAGCGGCGCGCTGTCACCGGCCAGGGTCACCCCGGTCGGGCTGTTCACCGCGGCGATCTCGACCCCGTCGAGGTCGCGGATGCGTGCCGCGGCCACGTCCTCGGCCAACCCGACGGCGAGCATGCCGCCGGTGCCGGCCTGCCGGGCCTGCAGCCGGCCCCGGTGATAGGAGACCGTGACGGCCTCACGCAGGCTGAGCATGCCGGACAGGTACGCCGCGCTCACCTCGCCGACGCTGTGCCCCACGATGGCGGACGGCTGCACACCGAACTCGGCCAACTGGGCCGCCAGGGCCACCTGCACCAGGAAGTTGCCGGCCTGGGCGATCGGGGTCGAGGTGACCTGGGACTGCTCCTCGGGCCGGAGCAGTTCGGTGATCAGCGAGTAGCCGGACAACTCGGTGAAGATCGCGTCGACCTTCTCGGCGGTGGCCCGGAACGTGCCCTCGGTGGTGAGCAGCGTGCGTGCCATGCCCCACCACTGCGGCCCCATGCCGGACAGGACGAACACCGGACCCGCGCCGTCCTGCAGGGTTCGCTGCGCGGCACGCTGAGCGCCGGCCGCGATCGCCCGGAGCTGGCCGAGCAGATCCTCGGCGTCGCGATAGGCGACCCCGGCGCGCACCGGCTGGTGCGCCCGGCGAACCCAGATCGCATCGGCCAGGGCATCCGCCGCGGCGGTCGACGGGTCGGCCACGATGATCTCGTCCAGCCTCGTCGCCACTGCGGCGGCGAAGGCACTCACCCCGGCCTCGTTGCGGCCGGACAACGGGAACACGCGCGCCATCGGCGATCGATCCCGTTGCAGCAGAGCATATGTGGACGGCGCAGCGTCGTCCCGGTCGCCGGCCACCAGCACCACGTGCGCATTCGTTCCGCCGTACCCGAAACCGTTGACCGAGGCCGCGGGCACGTCGTACCCCTCGGGGAACGGCTCGGCGGTCGCGGCCACCTGCAGCCCGTGCTCGGCGAACGGGATCGCCGGGTTCAGCTCCTGGAGCCAGCCCTGAGGGGCGATCTGACGGTGGAACAGGGTCAGCGCCGCCTTGATCACACTGGTGACCCCGGCCGCCGCCTCGAGGTGCCCGACCGAGGCCTTGATCGAACCCACGCGCACCGGTTCACGACGCCCCGGCGCCGTGCCGAGGGTCTGCCCGATCGCCGCCATCTCCAACGGGTCGCCGACCGCGGTGCCGGTGCCGTGGGCCTCGACGAAGCCGATCTGAGCGGGGTCGATCCCCGCCCGGGCGGTGACCTCACGGATCAGATCGGCCTGGGCCTGCGGGTTGGGCACCGTGATGCCCGTGGTCCGGCCGTCCTGATTCGACCCGGTCGCCTTCACGACGGCGTACACCCGGTCGCGGTCCTTGCGCGCAGCATCGAGCGGGCGCAGCACCAGGACGCCGGCACCCTCGCCCCGGGCGTACCCGTCGGCCGAGGCGTCGAAGGTCTTGCAGCGCCCGTCGGGGGCGAGGAAGCGACCTTTGCACATGGCCACGAAGGTCTCGGGGGTGAGCATCGCGTTGACCCCGCCGACGATCGCCATCTCGATCTCGCCGCGACTCAGGGCCGAGACGGCCTCGTGCAGCGCCACCAACGACGAGGAGCACGCCGTGTCGATCGTCATGCTCGGGCCGCGCAGGTCGAACACGAACGAGACCCGGTTCGACAGCATGGTGTACGTGCCACTGGTGGCGGTGTGACTGTTGATCGCCGCCCGGGCAGAACCGCTGTGGCGCAACATCTGGTTGTCCATGGTGAAGCCGCCGATGTACACGCCCACCGGCCGGCCCGCGACGGTACCCGCGTGACCCGCGTCGTCCAGGGCCTCGTGGGCCACCTCGAGCAACAGGCGCTGCTGCGGGTCCATGATCGAGGCTTCACGAGCGGAGATCCCGAAGAACTCGGGGTCGAACCGCTTGTAGTCGTCGGTGAGGAAACCCCCTCGGCGCGTGTACATCCGGCCCGGCACCTCGGGATCGGGGTCGTAGTACTTCTCCAGGCTCCAGCGATCCGGCGGGATGTCGACGATGCCGTCGCCCTTGTCGAGCAGGAAGCGCCACAGTTCCTGTGGTCCGTGCACCCCACCCGGAAGCCGGCAGCCGATCCCGACGATGGCCGCATCGACCATGAATTCCCACCCCTTGTGCCGTGAACGATCACTGGCGTGCCGAGGCATTTCTCAGCTCCGCGGTGGATACACCGCTGAGCACCGGGCCTCGGGGGCAGGCGCCGTATGTGATCTGAACCACAGGACTCCGGCGACCGTCCTCGACCGTCGTCAGCCCGCGGTCAACCGCACGTTGTCGATGTCCACGTACGACACCAGCCGCTGGTTGACCTTGGCGATCTCGATCCCCAGCGGCTGACCGGCCTGGTCGGCCGACGCCGTCCAGGTCACGGTCACGTCGGTGAACCGGCCACACGCCGGAGCCACCGTGACGTCCTGCGAGGCGACCCGGACCCCGCCGACCAGGATCGACAGCCGCGCGCCACCGAAGTCCTCCGGGGTCGAGCGGCATCCCACGGCCACGGTTAGCCGGTAGGTGGCCCCCGCCTGAACCGGCGCAGGGACCACCTGCCGGGCGGGCGTGGTGATCAGGCCGAACAGGGTCATGGCGGTCGGGCCGGCCAGCCCCTGGACATCGGAGCTGGGGTAGCGCGGCCAGCCGACGCCGAGGACGCCGGACGAACCGGTCCACCCCGGGGGTGAGGCACCCAGGATCTTGCCGAGCAAGGGGGCCTGCTGCTCGAAGTTCCCGTTGGAGAGGGTCACGGGGGTCGGCGCGGTGCTCACCTCGGCAGGCGTCGTCCCGGCCGGCGCCCCACCGCCGGAACCGGAGGTGGTACCCGGACCACCGGTCCCCCCGGGCGTCGGCGACGCGGCGCCGGCCGAGCGCGGGGTGGGCACCCCGGTGTCGTCGGTGCTGGTGGAGCGCGACGGGCGGGGCGTGGACGAGCTCGTCGGCGACGGTTCCGTCGGCGAGGGCGAGGGACTCGGCGTCGGCGTGGGGTCGGCCCGTCGCGTCGTCACGGTGGTGGGGCGGATCGTGATCTGCGGGTCGTCCGGCCGGGGCGTCAGCCCGTTGACGGCGGCAGCGACGACGACGACACCGACCCCGGCGGCGAGCGCGGACAGCCCGACGAGGGCACGGCGCCGCGGACGACGCGGCGCGGCCGATGCCCGCGGCGCCGTGGCGGCGGCGACCGCCTGGTGCTCGTACCACGCGCCCAGCCGGCGGAAGCCCTGGCGCAACTCGTCGTCCTCGTCAGCCACGCGTACCACCTCCGTCCTGCGGGAACAGAGGGGTCGGCAGGATCAACCGCGGCTGGCGCCGTTGTGTGTTGCCTACCACAACGCCTCCCCTGCCGAACCATCGATCTGCCCGCCGAGCTCGTTTCTGAGCCGACGACGACCGCGCGCGAGCTGGCTCTTGACCGTCTCCTCGGGCAGCTCGAGGGTGTCGGCGATCTGGCGCACCGACAGATCGAGCAGGTAGCGCAGCGTGAGGACGGCGCGATAGTGAATCGGCAATCGGCTCAGTGCCCGGTGGATGTCCACGATCTCGGGTGGCGGAGGCAGATCGGCGCTCGGCAGGCGACCGGCCAACCGCGTCAGGGCCGTCGCCTTGCGTCGCGCGCGTCGGATGGTGTTGAGCGAGAGGTTGTAGGTGACCCGGCGCACCCACCCCTCCGGATCCTCGTACTGCCGGATTCTCGGCCAGTGGCGGTGAGCTCGCTCGAAAGCCTCCTGCACGACATCCTCGGCCTCGGTGAGGTTCCCCAGGGTGACGGCCGCCGCCACCACGATGCGTCGGTAGGTGGCGGCGTAGAACTCCTCGAAGTCCACGCCTCCCCCCTCCCCGGTTCGCACGAGCTGACCGACCAGCCGTTGGCATGATGGCTGATCTCCGCGGCTCGGGGTGGCAAACCACGCCCATTGGTGACCGGGCGGGAGCGAGATCGACCGGAGCGCCGTGGCGTGATTCATGCCACACCGCACCAGTGCACCCGAAGCGGCGCACGGCGGTGTGTTCATGGCGCTCCTCATGTGTCACGTGGCCCGTGACACCTGGGGTCAGACCCCTTCCGTGCCACGCGACCCGGCACGGCGGACCATCACGATCGAGAGGCTGACGTGATCCCAGCCGGACCCGCGCGCCCCGCCGAACCGAGTCCTGCCCCGGACGGCGAGCTGCGCCCGAGCGACGGCGTGACCGGCCGGTGGTGGGTGGATCCGCCCACCACCACGGCTCCCTCCTCCGATGTACCCGGCGCCGTCGCCGAGATTCTGCGGGCTGCCCGAACCGAGGCGAACGAGGTGGTGCAGCGCGCCGAACGTCGCGCCACAGAGATCATCGAGGAAGCTCGGAGGCAGACGCTGCGCGAACTGCGCGAGGCCCGGTCCGAGGCACGCGCCCTGATCCGTGATGCGGCGGTCATCGCGCAGTCCCTGACCCATGCCCCGCAGCAGGAGATCGCGACGACCGCTCCGGCTGCTCCGGTCGCTCCGGCTGCTCCGGCTGCTCCGGCCAGGTCGGATGCCGCGCCACCACGACAGCGCAGCTGGGGTCGCTTCGTCCATCGGTACCGCTGGGCGACGATCACGATCTCCGTGATCCTGGCCGTGGTCGGCGTGCTGTGGGGACCCGGGGTGGTGGGCCTGCTCGCCAACGGCGGCTTCGACGTCCCGGGCTCGCAGTCCTTCGCCACCGACCGCTCCATCGGCACCACGATCGGGCGACCGACGCCGGACGTGATCGCGCTGTACTCCAGCTCGAAGTACACCGTGGACGATGCCCAGTTCCAGCGGGCGGTGTCCGCGGTCGTCTCGGGTGTCCCTCGCGCCGGCGTGCGCACCGTCACCAGTTACTGGACGACGAAGTCGGCGGCGCTGGTCTCCGCCGACCGCCGCTCCACGATCGTGGGTGTCTACCTCACCGGCGACGAGGACGCGCGGATCGCGACCTACCGGGCGATCTCCGACACCCTCGACATCGACCCCGCGGTCGCCACCACCCGACTCGGTGGGGTGACCGCGGGCGACGCACAGATCAGTGACCAGGTGTCGGCAGATCTCACCCGAGCCGAGACGCTGTCGGCTCCGTTGCTCGCCGTCCTGCTGCTGATCGTCTTCGGCGGTGTGGTCGCGGCCGGTCTGCCACTGATGGTGGGGGGCATCACCGTCGTCCTCGCGTTCGCGGTGCTGCGGCTGCTACTGCACGTGACCTCGATCTCGGTGTTCGCCGTCAACGTCGTCACGCTGCTCGGACTGGGCCTGGCGATCGACTACGCCCTGCTGATGGTGAACCGGTTCAGCGAAGAGCTGGCCGCCGGCCGGGACGTCCCGGCCGCCGTGGAACAGACCATGCGGACGGCGGGGCGGAGCATCGTCGTCTCGGCTGTCATCGTGAGCGTCTCGCTGTCCGGGCTGCTGTTCTTCCCCATGGTCTTCCTGCGGTCGATGGCCTATGGCGGTGTGGCCGTGGTCGCCCTGGCGGCGGTCGTGGCCACCACCCTGCTGCCGGCCACGCTCGGCGCCCTCGGTCACCGGGTGAACTCCCTGGCCCTGCCGTGGGCCCGGCGTCGGGCGGGGGCCGGCGCGAGGCGCGCCGAGGGCAGCGGGCTCTGGGCGCGCCTGGCGCACAGCGTGATGCGTCGTCCGGTGATCTACGTCCTGGCGGTCGGCACAGTGCTCACGCTGATGGCACTGCCGGTGCGCACCGTGACGTTCGGCGGCATCGACGCACGACAGTTGCCCTCGACGGCACCGGCCCGCCAGGTGTCGACGATCCTGGCCCGCGACTTTCCGCAGGTGCCCTCCGAGCCGATCCAGATCCTGCTCACCGGCGGCGGGGATGCCGCTGTGACCACCGTGAGTTCTGCCGTATCGGCGATGCCCGGTGTCACCGGGGTTCGTGCGGCCGGACGAACCGGCGAGACCACTCTGGTGAGCGTCACCTACCGAGGCGAAGCCGTCGATGAGACCGCTCGGGGCCTGGTCGATCGGATCCGCTCGCTCTCGCCGCCTGCCGGCACCCGTCTCGCCGTGGGCGGCTACAGCGCCCAGCAGGTCGATCTGCGTGCGAGCATCCGCGACGGTCTCTGGCGCATGGCGCTGCTGGTGATCGCGGTGACCTTCTTGTTGCTGTTCCTCGCCTTCGGCTCCCTCGTGGTTCCGCTCAAGGCGGTGCTGATCACGCTGGCGACGATCGTGGCCTCGCTCGGCATCGTCGTGCTGGTGTTCCAGCACGGCCATGGCGCCGACCTGCTCGACTTCGACCCGACCGGGAGTATCGAGCTGACCCAGCCGATCCTGGTGGCAGCGATCCTGTTCGGGCTGACGACGGACTACGAGATCTTCCTGCTGTCCCGCATCCGCGAGTACTGGGATCGCACCGGCGACAACACCAGGGCAGTGGCGGTGGGCCTGCAACGCACCGGGCCGATCATCACCAGCGCGGCGGCGCTGATCCTGGTCGTCATCACGGCGTTCTCCACATCGAAGATCATCTTCATCAAGCTCATCGGGGTCGGCATGGCGGTCTCGATCCTGCTGGACGCCACGGTGATGCGCGCCCTGCTGGTCCCGGCCACGATGCGTTTGCTGGGCCGGTGGAACTGGTGGGCGCCGGCGCCTCTGGCGCGGTGGTGGGAGCGTCACCGGCCGCCGTCCGAGGGGGACGGCGCGTTCGAGCCCGACACCTCATCGCGTCCGGACAACTCGGAAGTCGTCACTGCCGGCCACACGTAGAATCGTCGGATGAATCGACCCGGAACCCGCGAGCGAGAGGGCGTCGTCTTCGGCCTCGCCGCATACGGGCTCTGGGGAGCCTTCCCGCTGTACTTCGTCCTGCTGGAACGGTCCTCTCCGGTGGAGATCGTGCTGCACCGGGTGCTCTGGTCACTGCTGGTCTGCCTGATGGCGGTCGGTCTGTTGCGCCGGGGCCGCGAGCTGAGGGTCGCACTGCGGTCGGTGCACACCCTGATCCCGTTGACCGTGGCGGCGATCGTGCTGGCGCTCAACTGGGGCATCTACATCTACGCGGTGACCAGTGGCCAGGTGGTGCAGGCCAGCCTGGGGTACTTCGTGAACCCCCTGGTGACGGTGCTGCTCGGCGTCCTGGTGCTGCGCGAGCGGCTGCGGCCCGCCCAGTGGATCGCGGTCTCGATCGGCGCCGTCGCGGTCGGGGTACTCACGTTCGCCTACGGGCGGCTGCCGTGGATCGCCCTCACCCTGGCCTTCAGCTTCGGCACCTACGGCCTGATCAAGAACCGGGTGGGCGCCAGCCACAGCGCCCTGACCAGCCTGACCACCGAGACCCTCGTGCTGGCACCGCTGGCGGCAGGGGTGCTGGTCTGGCTCGAGCGCACAGGTCGGGGGCACTTCGCGGAGAACCCCCCGTGGCAGGGCCTGCTGCTGGCCAGCGCCGGCATCGCCACCGTGGTGCCACTGTTGCTGTTCGCCGCGGCGGCCCGGCGGGTACCGCTGTCGACCATGGGGCTGATGCAGTACCTGACCCCGGTGCTGCAACTGATGTGCGGCGTCCTACTGCTCGGCGAGTCGGTGCCACCCTCGCGCTGGGTCGGGTTCGGCCTGGTATGGCTGGCCCTGGCGGTGCTCTCGGTCGACTCGCTGCGCTCGGCCCAACAGCGCTCACGACTGGCCGCTCAGGCGGAGGCCGAACCGCTCGCCGCCTGAGGCTGCCAGGCCCGGCGGATCGCGGCGAGGTGCTGCTCGTAGAGCGCCCGCGCGGCTGCGCCACGCACCGGCCAGGCCCCGGTGATCTCCAACGAGACCAGGCCATGGACGCCGGCCCAGATGGACAGGGTGATCGTGACGACGTCGCCGCGCAGCAGACCAGCGTCCACCAGGGCCTGCACCAAACCGGCGAGAACCGAGATCGTCTCGTCGCCCATCAGGTCGGCGGCTGCCTGTCCGGCCGCCGACAGGGCGTCGTCCGCGACAGGTTCGACAGGTTCGACAGGTTCCACGGGTTCGGTGGGTTCGGTGGGTTCGATGGGCACGGCAGGTTCGGAGCCCTCGGCCAGTGCCCGGCCGCCGAACATGACGGCGTACAACGAGGGATGGGCCAGTGCCCACTGGCGGTAGGCATGGCCGAGCGCGGTCAGGTCCGCGAGCGGGTCGTCGGTGGTCGGGCATTCACGCTGCGCCTGCAGGAACCCGGCGCGCGCCTGGTTCACCACCGCCGAGACCAGGCCTGCCTTGTCGCCGAACATCGCGTAGATCGCGCTGGTCGAGGTGCCCGCCCCCGCGGCCAGGGGGCGCAGGGACAAGGCCTCGACGCCCCCGGCGGCCAAGGTCGCCGCCGCGTCGGAGATCAGCCGATGCGCCAGGTGCTCGTCGTAGACCTTGGGACGTGCCACTTGACAAGCATAACGTAACGTTGTTTTGTAACAGTGTCACGAAATGTAGCGCGGTCGGAGGTCCACCATGAGCGCCGTCCACCCCGGACGATTCACCGCCCCCGGCGACATCGACGTCACCGTCTTCCTGATCGGCATGCGGTTCAACCGGCTGCACCGCATCGACGCCTGGTGGCCGGTGGTGAGCGCGATGCCGCCGATGCTCCGCCACCTGGCCACCCACCCCGAGACCGGCATGCTCGGTCAGCACACGTGGTTCGGTCGCACGACGATCCTGCTGACGTACTGGCGCGACCCCCAGTCCCTGCAGGCCTTCGCCGCCGACACCGATGCACCCCATCTCGAGCCCTGGCGTCGTTTCATGCGCCAGGTCGGATCCTCGGGGACCGTGGGGGTCTGGCACGAGACCTATGTGGTGCCGGCCGGACACCACGAGACGATCTACAGCAACATGCCGGTCTTCGGCCTGGCCGCTGCAACACGGCACGTCCCCGTCGGGGCGGGCAGCAACACCGCACGGCAACGGTTGCACCTCGACCGGGCCACACCGGCCCCGAGTTCTGAGTAGTGTCGGTCGGTGGCGACGCCGCCACCGACCGAGTCTTCCCGGGGGATGTCCATGCACCGCAACGTCGTTCACCCACGCCGCCTCGCGCGGCGGCTGGCCGTGACCACCGTGGCCGCGGCCTCCGTCCTGACGCTGGCCGCCTGTTCTGGTTCCGACAACGCCGGCGGGCCGGGAACCGGTGGGGCGACGACGCCCGGCAACGCCTCGGCGAGCAAGGCAGCACCGCCCGCCCCCAGCCCCACCGAGCGCGTCGTCACCGTGGCCCCGCGATCGGGTGCCGCCGATCCCGCGTCCGACAAGGCCACCGACGTCGTGTCCCGCTTCTACAGCGCCTATCTGACTCGGCCCGGCAAGGCCACGGCGACCAACTTCGTCGAACCGGCACTGCTGAAGACGCTCTTCGCTCCCCCGCCGGATTACGACCGGGTGCTGTGCGCTCACGCCCTGCCGGACACCGCTGGGGTGAGCCAGGCGACGATGCGCGGCGCAACGGCCACCGTGCGGGTGACCACGGCACAACAGGGTTCCTCCCGCCCGCCGATCGTGGTGACCGTGCGGACGTCCGACCTGAGGATCACGAAGATCGTCTGCCCTGCCTGACCAGACTCAGAGCCCGAAGATCTCCGCCAGGTCGTACCTGACCGGACGGTCGACCTGGTCGTAGGTGCAGGACACCGGTTCGCGATCCGGACGCCACCGGCGGAACTGTGCCGTGTGCCGGAATCGGGCGCCTTCCATGTGACCGAAGGCGACCTCGACCACCAGTTCTGGGCGCACCGGTTCCCATGACAGATCCTTGCCCGCACTCCACCGGCTGACGGCGCCCGGCAGGCGGCCCTCGGTGTGGGCCTGGGCCTCGGCCCACTCGGCCCAGGGATGGCCGGCCGCCCCTGCCTCCCCGAGGGCGATCCGGTAGGGCGTGAGTTCCTCGACGAGCGCCGCCCGACGTGCCATGGAGAACGACGCCGACACCCCCACGTGTTGCAGGGCACCGTTCTCGTCGTAGAGCCCGAGCAGCAGCGAGCCGACGATCGGCCCGCTCTTGTGCCAGCGGAAACCGGCCACCACGCAGTCCGCCGTCCGTTCGTGTTTGACCTTGAACATCACCCGCTTGTCGGGTTGGTACCCCCCGATGAGCGGCTTGGCGATCACGCCGTCCAGCCCGGCTCCCTCGAAGGTCTCGAACCACTCTCGGGCCAGCACCAGGTCGGACGTCGCGGGCGTGACGTGCACACTGCCCCCCTCGACGCGGGTGGCGCCCAGGGCCTCGACCAGGACGGCGCGACGCTCGCCGAAGTCGACGTCCATCAGGGAGCGATCGCCGAGCGCGAGGATGTCGAAGGCGACGAACGAGGCCGGTATCTGCCCGGCCAGCAGGTTCACCCGGCTGGCTGCCGGGTGCAGCCGCAGTTGCAGACTGTCGAAGTCGAGCCGATCACCGGTGGCGACCACGATCTCGCCGTCCAGCACGCAGCGGGGCGGCGTGGCCGCCTTGATCGCCTCGACCACCTCGGGGAAGTAGCGGGTCAGCGGGCGCTCGTTGCGCGAGCCCAACTCCACCTCCTCGCCGTCGCGGAAGATGATGCTGCGGAAGCCGTCCCACTTGGGCTCGACGTGGCCGACATCGGGGATGTCCTTGATCGCCTTGGCCAGCATCGGCGACACGGGTGGCATGACGGGCAGGTCCATGGCGCCATCATGCCCGGCGGCACCGACAGTCGCGGCCCGGCAGACGGGCATCGGCCGGACGGCGACCCGCCTGCCCCCACCGGGAGCCGACCGTTTGTCGGTGGTCCCGGTTAGGTTCCCTGCAGTTCGACGTCCGCTGTCACCCCGACAGTCGTGAGGCCGCGTGTGGCCACCCCGGGGTCAGCCGGCGTCCGAGCGCCCTGAACCCGGTCCGGACCTCCTCTACGGAGTTGCTCATGACCGACGTCCGCCCACCCTCGGCACCCGGCCCGGTCGAGGTCACCTCGACCGAACCCCGCCCGGGGCCGATCCACGACAACGCCCTGCGCCAACTCGCCGCCGACGAACTGTTGGCCCTGTGCCGCTGGCTGGGCATCCCCGCCGATCCGGGCGCCGTCCGGATCGGCGAGGCCTTTCCCTCGACCACCCGGTACGCCGATCTGCTCGTCGGGTGCGGGCCCGGCCGGCTGGCCCAGGTCGAGTTCGTGCGCCGCCCGACCCGGGAACTGCCCTGGCGACTGCTCGAGTACCGCGCTCGGATCATGCGGCTCGAACCCGAGTGCCGGCTGAGCCAGCACATCGTCGTGTTGGCGGGCGGTCGGGTCCAGGCCGAACTGAGCGACGGATCCGAGGTGTGGACCCGGTTCCACGTCACCTACCTGCGCGAGCAGGATCCGGCCGAGCTGCTCGCCGACCCCGCCCTGGCTCCGCTGGCACCCCTGGCCAGAGTGCAGCGCGGCACGTCCCGACCGCAGCTCTTGCGGCAGGCGCTGCAGACCATTCGGAGCGCCCCTGAGGATCGCGTCCGCGGCCTGGCTGCCCTGGCGATCGTTCTGGCGGCGATCCACCTCGACCCCGATACCATCGAGACAGCACGAAGGGAGACGGCCATGCCGATCAGCCTCGAGGGAACCGTCGCCGGGCGCATCCTGGAGCAGCGGGCCGAGGCCCGTGGCCGCACCGAGGGCGAGGCACATGGGCGCACCCAGGGCGAGATCGCCGCCGTCATCCGCGTCCTGAACGCTCGGTTCGGTTCCGATCCGCGGGTCGAAGCGCTGGCCCGCCGACTGGTCGGACGAGCCGGCGAGCGCGCGATCGATATCGCGCTCGCCGCTGCGCAACTCGACGATCTCGACACCACCGACTGACCTCTCACGCTCGCCCGCTGCCCTGGCAGGTGCCGCCGGGAAGCAGCGGGCGGGCTTCGCCATGGTTTGTTCGGCGTGGTAGGTTTTCGACCGTTTTCCCAGCACCTTCCCAGCACCGCCGTCACGTCGGACGGCGTTGAGGCCGTTCCTGTGTGGGCGGTCGCCCGGAGCAGCATCAGGCGGCTCCGGGTCCTGCGGGATCCTCTCCGAGGCAGGTCAGCTCTGTGAGCGATACCCCGTCCCCATCCGAGAACCCCCGATCCGGTCCGATCTACGACAACGCCCTCCGCACCCTCGCCGGCGACGAGATCCTCGCCGTGTGCGGCTGGCTCGGCATCCAGGCCGACCCCGGCACCGTTCGGCTGAGCGAAGCCCTGCCGTCGGCGACGCAATACGCCGATCTGCTGGTCGGCACCGGGCCGGGACGCCTGGCACAGGTCGAGTTCATCCGGCGGCCGGCACGTAATCTGCCCATCCGCATGCTCGAGTATCGGGCTCGGATCATGAGGCTGGAACCGACGGCACGGCTCTACCAACACGTCGTCGTCCTCGCGGGCGGCGACGTCGAGAACGAACTGACCGATGGCGACCGCTTCTTCACCCGATTCGACGTCACCTACGTACGCCGACAAGACCCTGATGAGCTGCTGAGCCAGGTCGCCCTGGCGCCACTGGCCAGCCTCGGGGCCGTCCAACGGACCCGGGACCGGCGCGTGATCCTACGCCGAGCGCTCCAGGTGATCCACGACGGCGCCGCCCCGGAACAGGCCCGACGACTCGTCGACGTCGCCGCCGTCCTGGCTGCGATCCATCTGGACGCGGCTACCATCGAAGAAGTGGGAAGGGAGGCAGCGATGCCGATCAGTCTCGAGGGCACCGACGCCGGCCGGGTGATCGCCCAACGCGGTCGAACCGAGGGGCGTGACGAAGGCCGGGTCGAGGGCCGGGTCGAGGGCCGGCTCGAAGGCCGCGCCGAGGGCGAATCCGCTGTCCTGGCCGAACTGCTCACGGCACGCTTCGGCGCCGACGATCGCATCCCTCACCTCGCCCGCAGGCTGGCTGCCGCCGGTGAGAAGGCCGCAGTCAGCGCCGTCCTGGCCGCTGCGACGCTCGACGCCCTCGAGACCTGAGCGTGGCCTCTCCCGCCGAGGAGCTGGACGTCGCCGGGGTCCCGGTCCGACTGACCAGCCCCGACAAGACCTACTTCCCCGCACTGGGCGAGGCAGGCACCAAGCGACACCTGGTGGAGTACTACCGCTCGGTGTCGACCATGACCGGTACCCCGCTGGTCACGGCCCTGCGCAACCGTCCGACCTACCTGCAGCGGTTTCCCGACGGCATCGAGGGCGAGGAGGTCTACCAGAAGCGCCTTGCCGCCAAGGGCGTCCCGAGCCACATCGAGTCCTGTCGGGTCACGTTTCCGTCCGGCCGCTGGGCCGATGCGCTCAAGGTCGTCAAGCCTGCGGACGTCGTGTGGGCCGCCAATCTGGGCACCGTCACCTTCCATCCGTGGCACGCGCGCTGCGCCGACGTCGACCACCCTGACGAGCTGCGGATCGACCTCGACCCTCAGCCGGGCACCGCGTTCGGTGAGGCGCGCACGGTGGCGTGTGACGTCGTCCGGCCGCTGCTCGAGGAATTCGGCTACCGCGGCTTCCCCAAGACCAGCGGCGGCCGGGGCATTCACATCTATCTACGGATCGAGCCGCGCTGGACCTTCGTGGAGGTGCGCCGCGCGGCCATCGCCTTGGCCCGTGAGATCGAGCGCCGCGGCGGCGGGCTGGTCACCACCGCCTGGTGGAAGGAACAGCGCGGTGAGCAGATCTTCATCGACTACAACCAGAATGCCCGCGATCGCACCATCGCCTCGGCCTACTCGGCCCGCCGGACGCCACGCGCCACCGTCTCGACTCCGCTGACCTGGGACGAGCTGACCGACGCCGAGCCCGACGACTTCACCATCGCCACGGTGCCCGACCTGCTGGCCCGGCGGGGCGACCCGATGTCGACCCTGGACGACGTCGCCCACTCCCTCGATCTGCTGTTGGAACTGGCCGAACGCGATGAGGCCGGGGGCCTCGGCGATCTGCCCTATCCACCGAACTATCCGAAGATGCCCGGCGAGCCCAAGCGGGTGCAGCCCAGCAAGTCCCGTTCCGACACGGTCGGCAATCCCCCACCCGTCGGCCAAGGCCTGCCCGACCTCTGAACACCCCCACCGCACGCACACCCCCAAACCTGCTCATGCTCCGCAGGTGACCTGTTCATGCTCCGCAGACACGGCCTGTGGCGTCATCCGCGGAGTACGAGCAGTCACCCATGGAGCATGAGCGGGTTTGGTGCAGGTGTGGTTCGGGTTGTTGTGTGGTTCGGGTCAGCCGTCGGCGGCTTCTTGCAGACCGGTCTTGATGATGCCCTCGACCTTGGCGGGGACACGGACCGGACCGAGGGTCTGCTCCTCGATGGGTACCTGGAGTGCCCCGGTCATGATCGCCACCACATCGGTGATGGTCACCGACTGCGGGGTGATCACGGCGCCACGCTTGCCCAGCCGCTGGACGTGGATGCGGTCGGCCACCTCGAACACCTGCGGCATGTTGTGCGAGATCAGGATGACCGGCATCCCCTTGTCACGCAGGTTCTTGATCAGCTGCAGCACCTGGGCAGACTCGCGGACGCCGAGCGCGGCAGTCGGCTCGTCCAGGATGATCACCTTGTGGCCGAAGGCGGCAGCCCGGGCCACCGAGACGGCCTGGCGCTGACCACCCGAGAGGGTCTCGACGGACTGTCCCATGTTCTGCAGCGTGCCGATCCCCAGGCTGGACATCTGCTCCTTGGCCTTGCGCCGCATGCCGCTGCCGTCGAGCATGCGCAGCACCGAGCCCAGCGGCCCGGCCTTGCGCTCCTCGCGACCCAGGAACATGTTGGTGGCGATGTCGAGCGCCGGGGAGACCGCCAGGGTCTGGTACACCGTCTCGATGCCGGCGGCCTTGGCATCACCCGGGCGGGTGAAATTGACCTCCTGACCATCGAGCTTGACCGTGCCGCGGTCGGGGATCTCGGCTCCGGACATCGCCTTGATCAGGCTGGACTTGCCGGCACCGTTGTCGCCGATCACGGCGAGCACCTCGCCGGGGTAGAGCGCGAAGTCGGCGCCGTCGAGGGCGACCACGCGGCCGTAGGTCTTGACCAGCCCGATGCCTTCGAGCACCGGACGCAGACTGCTCAACTCGCTCGACGCTTCGGTCGTGGTGCTCATGCGCGGGCCCTCCGGATCCACTGGTCTGCGGCAACGGCGACGATGATCAGTGCGCCGATCGCCAGTCGCTTGTAGGCCTGGTCGAGGCCGGCGATGCTCAGCCCGCTCTCGACCACGGAGACGATCAGCGCACCGATGAGAGTGCCCACGACCCGGCCACGACCACCGAACAGGCTGGTACCGCCGATCACCACTGCGGTGATCGAGTCGAGGTTGGCGTCGATGCCGGAGTTGGGGCTCGCCGCCCCGACCCGGCCGATGAGAACCCAGGACGCGATGGCGAAGATGAAGCCGGCCACGGTGTAGACGCTCAGCAGCACCCTGTTCACCTCGATACCGGCCAGGCGGGCGGCGTCGGGGTCATCGCCCACCGCATAGACGTGACTACCCCAGGCCGTGTACCGCAGCACGTACGCGAAGATCGCGTAGAGCACCAACATCGCCAGCACGCCCATGGTGATGGTGAAGCCCCCGAGGTCGAGGCCCTTGCCGAGCCACTTGAGCTCGGGAGCCAGCTCGCGACTGCGCACCGTACGCCCGGTCGCATACAGCAGCGTCAGCGAGGTGAAGATCCCCAGCGTGCCCAGGGACACGATGAACGGCGGCAGGTTGAGTCGGGTGATCAGCGTGCCGTTCACGAATCCGGCCAGGCCACCGACCAGCACACCGAGCAGGAGCGCCACGCCGCCGGGCAGGTTCATTCCGCTCTCCATGGCGGTCTTGGCCATCACCATCGAGGTGAAGACCATGATCGCGCCACAGGACAGATCGATGCCCGCGGTGAGGATGATGAGGGTCTGGCCGATCGCGAGGGTTCCGATGACGGCTGTCTGCTGCGTGATGGTGCCGAAGTTGCCCAGGGTCGCGAAGTTCGGCGCGACGAAGGCGAACACCAGCGTTGCGATCACCAGGACCGACGCCGGGCTGAGCCAGGGATAGCCGTGAAGAATGGTCTGCAGGCGCTGGAGCCCGCTCTGCCTGCCGAGGAACTCCTCGGCGGCGTCGTACCCGGCGCTCGTCGCCGTGGTCTCACTCACCAGCGTGCCGCCTTTCCGGATCGATCGAACGTGGGATCAGAACATCGAGTGGACGACGCGAGCCCTGTCGCGAGGAAGCGACGTGGGCCGACGGTAAACACCGATGGGGGCGACCGCCAGAGGAGGCCGCCCCCACCGATGTCTTCATGCGTTGAGCATCAGCTCACGAGCGGTGCGTCGATCAGCCCCAGGAGTTGTCGAGGCCGTACTGCACGTCCTTGCTCTCGACACCCTCGGCCGGGTCCTTCGCGATCAGCGTGACGCCGGTGTTGTAGAAGTCGAGACCCTCGCTGACGGCGGGCTTGGCGCCACCGGTCGCGACGTCCTTGATCGCCTTGACACCGAGCTCGGCCATCTTCAGCGGGTACTGCTGCGAGGTGGCGTCGATGATGCCGTCGCCGACCGCCTTGACGCCGTCCTTGCCGCCGTCGACCGAGACCATGATGTAGTCCTCGGCCTTCTTGCCCTTGGCGGTCATGGCCTGCTCGGCGCCGGCCGCGGTGGGCTCGTTGATCGTGTAGATCACGTTGATGTTCGGGTTCTTGGCGAGGAGCTGCTCCATGCCCTTCTGGCCGCCCTCTTCGTTGGCGCCAGTGGCCTCGTTGCCGACGATCTCGTAGTCGCCGCCCTTGCCGCCGGTGTACTTGCCGGTCTTGGCCTCGTCACCGTTCTTCTTCGGGTCGCCGACCGGGATGCCCATGCCCTCGAGGAAGCCCTGGTCACGGTTGTAGTCGACCGAGACGACCTTGTCGTCGAAGATGTCGAGCAGCGCGATGACGGCCTTCTTGCCGTCGAGCTTCTTCGCCGTGTACTGACCGATCAGCTTGCCGGCCTCACGGTTGTCGGTGGCGAAGGTGATGTCGACCGCGTCCGGCGGGTCGGTGGGGGTGTCGAGGGCGATCACGTAGATGCCGGCGGCACGCGCCTTGGCGATGGCCTCGTTCACACCGGTGGACATCGGCGTGATGAGGATGCCCTTCTGCTTGGTCGCGATGGCGGTCTCGATGGCCTTGATCTGGCCATCGTCGTCGCCCTCGGCCTTGCCAGAGGCGATGGTCACGTCGACACCATTGGCCTCGCCGGCCTTCTTGGCGCCTTCCTGCATGGCGACGAAGAACGGGTTGGTCGAGTCCTTGGTGATCAGCGAGACGGCGATCTTGTCGCCACCGGCTGCGGAGCTGGCGGCGCCGCTGGCCGAGGTCGAGGTGCCGGTGCTGGAGTCGCCGCCACAGGCGGCAAGGACCATCGCCGCGGCGAGGCCTGTTCCGACCAGCGCGAGCTGGCGAACGCTGCTGCGAGTCATGTGCTTCCTTCGAATCGGTGAGCTGAGCCAGGCCCGGTGAAACCGTGACGACACGCGGCTGCAACGTGACTGACATCGTTGTCGGGATAGTTGTAACCTCGTCCCACCGCAGCGTCAAGGATGATGACCCCAGCGGAGGACGACCGTGATGACACCGTTACCTGAGCTCGCACCCGAGGGCACACCTGGACCCGTGCTGGCTCGCCACCGTGCCACGATGCGCGACGTCGCTGCGCGGGCAGGTGTCAGCCTGAAGACCGTTTCTCGGGTGATCAATCGAGAACCCGGGGTCTCGACCACGCTGGCGCAGCGTGTCGAGGCCGCGGCCGCCGAACTGGACTTCCGGCCCAATCTGGGCGCCCGGAGCCTTCGGCGTGCCGATGGCAAGACCGCCACCATCGGTCTGGTGCTCCAGGACCTGGCCAACCCCTACTCCGCCGCCCTGCACCGCGCCGTCGAGGACATTGCGCGTGCTCGTGGCGTGGCGGTGCTCTCGGGCAGCGTCGACGAGACCACCGATCGCGAGCGTGAACTGATCACCGCCTTCTCCTCCCGTCGTGTGGACGGGTTGGTGATCATGCCAACCGGTTCCGATCACGCCTATCTGATGTTGGAGCGGCGCGCCGGCGTGGCCATGGTGTTCGTGGACCGCCCGCCGCAGCACCTGGACGCAGACGTCGTCCTGGCCGCCAACCGCGACGGCGCCCGGGACGGCGTGGCGCACCTGATCGCCCAGGGCCACCGCGACATTGCCTTCCTGGGCGACCTGGCCACGATCCGCACCGCTGAAGAACGCTATGCCGGGTATGCGAGCGCGATGACCGAGGCGGGGCTGCCGCTGCGCGGCGACCTGATGGTGAAGAACCTCGACACCGCGGACGCCGCGCAGGCCGCCACTCAGCGACTGCTCGCCCTGCCGCACCCCCCGACTGCCCTCTTCGGGGCGCAGAACCTGGTGACCATCGGCGCGCTTCGCGCCCTGCGGGACGCGGGTCGTCAGTTCGAGGTGGCACTGGTGGGCTTCGACGACTTCGAGTTGGCCGATCTGTTGCAGCCCGCCGTCACGGTGGTGGCGCAGGACCCCCAGGAGATCGGGCACCTGGCCGCCGAGAGGCTGTTCGCCCGCCTCGACGGCGACGATTCCCCGTTCCACACGGATGTGGTGACGACCCGACTGATCGTGCGCGGCTCCGGCGAGATCCCCCCGCGGTGATCATGTAATCCGTGCACGCTCGTGAATTCCTTCACGAGCGTGCACGGATTACATGATCACGGGGGGAATGTGCACGGATTGCATGATCACCGGGGGTGGGGTTGGTGTGGGTCAGGCGGTGCGGGCGACCACGGCGGAGGCGAAGTCCCGCAGGGCGTCACGTGCAGGTGAGGGTTCGAGTGCAGCCAACGACTCCGCGGCTTCGGCAGCCCAGCGCGACGCCTCGGCCCGAGCCTGGCCCGTCACCGGGTGAACGGCCAGGCGAGCGACGACGTCGGCCAGCACCGCGTCGTCCGCCAGATCACCATCGAGGGCGGCCAGCAGCGCCACCGACTCGGCATCGACACCCGGGCCGGACGACGAGACGTGGCGGCGTAGGAGCAGCACCGGCAGGGTCGGAACGTGTTCGCGCAGATCGGTTCCCGGGGTCTTGCCGGTCACGGCCGCGTCGCTGGACAGATCGATCACATCGTCGGCGAGCTGGAAGGCCACGCCCACCTTCTCGCCGTAGGCGATGAGAACCTGCTGCACCGATTCCGCGCACCCGGCGAACATCGCCCCGAACCGAGCCGCAGTGGCGATCAACGATCCGGTCTTGTCGGCGAGCACGGTGAGGTAGTGCTCCACCGGGTCCTCGCCATCCCGTGGCCCGATGGTCTCGTGCAGCTGACCCAGGCACAGCCGTTCGAAGGTCGCCGCCTGGATCCGCACAGCCTCCGGACCCAGTGCCGCGACGATCATCGAGGCCCGGGCGAACAGCAGGTCGCCGGTGAGGATCGCGACCGTGTTCCCCCACTGCGCATGAACGCTCGGCGCCCCGCGGCGCCGATCCGCGCCGTCCATCACATCGTCGTGATAGAGCGTGGCCAGGTGGGTCAGCTCGACCACGATCGCGGCCTCGATCACCTCGGGCCGCAGCGGATCACCCAGGTGCGCCGCCAGCAACGTGAGCAGCGGGCGCGACCGCTTGCCCCCGGCCCGTACCAGGTGGCGCGCGGCGTCATCCGCCAACGGGTCGACCTGCTGGACGGCGTCGTGCAACTGCCGCTCCACCACCTCGAGCCCTGCTCGCACCCCGGCGTCGAGATCACCAGCAGCCATCGGGATCCGCAGGGCAGCGGTCACCGGCGTCGCGGACTCGGGGCTCATGTCGGCATCGGGGTGCACGGTTATCTGATCGGTATCGGATCGGGGTCAGCAGGTCGGATCAGGGCAGGAAGACCGAGGCGGCCTCGGCGGGACCGAACAGTACCGTGGGGGCGATACCCACCACGATCGTGACCACCACCGACAGCAGGATGGCGAACAGCGTGCCGACCCCGGGCTGGGCCACCACCGACGAGGCGTCACCGGGCTCACTGAAGTACATCAGCACGATCACCCGGACATAGAAGAACGCTGCCACGGCGCTGGCCAGCACACCGACCAGGGCGAGCACCCAAGCCCCCTGACTCACCGCGGCGGAGAACACCGCGTACTTGCCCATGAAGCCACTGGTCAGCGGGATGCCCGCCATCGCCAGCAGGAACAGCGTGAACGCTCCGGCCGCCATCGGGTGACGCTTGCCCAGACCCGCCCACTGCGACAGGTGGGTGGCCTCGCCGCCCACACCGTCCTCGCCGGAGTCCCGCACCAACGACACCAGCGCGAAGGCACCGATCGTGGTGAAGCCGTAGACGAACAGGTAGAACAGCACGCCCGAGACACCGACCTTGTCGACGGCCAGCACACCGGTCAGCAGGAAGCCGGCGTGAGCGATGGAGGAGTAGGCCAACATTCGCTTGACGTCGGTCTGCACGATCGCGATGACCGACCCCACCACCATGGTCAGGATCGCCACGCCCCACAGCACCGGGCCGAAGTCCCAGCGGGCCCCGGGCAGCGCCACGTAGACCACGCGCAGCAACGCCCCGAAGGCGGCGACCTTGGTGCACGCGGCCATGAAGCCGGTCACCGGGGTGGGAGCGCCCTGATAGACGTCGGGGGTCCAGATGTGGAACGGGGCGGCACCCACCTTGAAGAGCAGGCCCACGGCCACCAGGCCGATGCCGATCAGCAGCAGTCCGTCCTGGCCACTCACGGCAGGCCGGCCGGTGCCGGTGATCGCGGCCGAGATGTCGCCCAGGCGCACCGAACCGGCGAAGCCGTACAGCAGAGCACTGCCGTAGAGGAAGAAGGCGGACGAGAAGGCGCCCAGCAGGAAGTACTTCAGGCTCGCTTCCTGGGACAACAACCGCCGCCGCCGAGCCAGACCGCACAGCAGGTACAGCGGCAGCGAGAACACCTCGAGCGCGACGAACATGGTCAGCAGGTCGTTCGAGGCCGGGAAGAGCAGCATGCCGACGACCGAGAACATCATCAGCGGGAACACCTCGGACTGCACGAAACCGACCCGGCGGGCGGTGCCCTCGGCGGCCGAACCGGGCACGGCCGAGGCCTGCGGTGTGAACGGGCCACCGTCCGTCGTCCGCTCCGACATCGTCAGCACCGACAGCAGCGAGAGCGCCAGGATCGTCCCCTGCAGGAAGATCGCCGGCTTGTCGATCACGACAGCGCCCTGCAGCACTCCCCCGGCGCCGGCGACTCCGGCGGTCTGCACCTCAGTGCCGCGCACCACGAGACGGGCCAGCGCGCCCAGGGCAGCCAGCAATCCGATCAGGGCCACGCCCACCTGCAGCACGAACCGGTTGGCCCGCGGCGCGAAGGCCTCGACGAGCACCCCCGCGCAGGCCGCGCCGAAGACGATCAGCATCGGCATGACGGCGACGTAGTCCACCGACGGCGCGGTGAACGCGGCCGCGACGGGGACGGACACCAGCGAGGTCACGGCGTGGCTCCTTCAGCGATCTGAACAGCCGGTGCGGGATCGACCTGCTGTACCTGCGTCATGGTGCGTTCGACGGCCGGGTTGAGCACGTCGAGCACCGGCTTGGGGTAGAAGCCCAGCGCGATGATCACCGCTACCAGCGGCGCCACCACCCACCGCTCGCGCGAGTCGAGGTCACGCCACCCGGCAGCGAAATCCTGCTTGGGGCCGGTGAACATCCGCTGGTAGGTGATCAGGATGTAGAGCGCCGCCAGGATGATGCCGAGCGTGGCGATCACGGCGGCCACCGGATAGCGCTGGAAGGTCCCGACCAGCACCAGGAACTCGCTGATGAAGCTCGACAACCCGGGCAGGGCCAGCGAGGACAGACCCGCGAGCAGGAAGGCGCCCGCCAGCAACGGGGTGGAGCGCTGCAGGCCGCCGTAGTCGCCGATCGCCGCCGACCCGCGGCGGCTGATGAGCATGCCGGCGACCAGGAACAGCGCCGCGGTCGAGAACCCGTGGTTGACCATGTACAGCGCCGAACCGGACTGGCCGGTCGAGGTCATCGCGAAGATACCCAGCACGATGAACCCGAAGTGCGAGATCGAGGTGTAGGCGATCAGGCGCATCAGGTTGCTCTGCCCGATGGCCAGCAGCGCGCCGTAGAGCACCGAGATCACAGCAAGCACCATGATCACCGGAGCGGCCCAGCGGCTGGCGTTCGGGAACAGCGGCAGGCACAGCGTGATCATCCCGAAGGTGCCGACCTTGTCGAGCACACCGACCAGCAGGACGGCGACCGACGGCGGGGCCTCGCTCGCGGCGTCCGGCAGCCAGGTGTGCACCGGCCACATCGGTGCCTTCACCGCGAAGGCGATGAAGAAGCCCAGGAACATCAGCCGCTCGGCTGCCCCGGGGCTCAGACCCAGGTCGGCCGGGAAGACACCGGTCAGGTTCGTGGTCAAGAACCCCTGCGTCCCACCGGGGCCCTGGTGGTAGAGCCCGATCACGGCGACCAGCATGATCAGGCCACCGAACAGGCTGTAGAGCAGGAACTTGACCGCGGCGTAGCGGCGCTGGGCGCCACCGAACTGCCCGATCAGGAAGTACACCGGGATCAGCATGGCCTCGAAGACCACGTAGAACAGGAACACGTCCCGGGCGGCGAACACGGCGATCATGAACGTCTCGAGCACCAGCACCAGCGCGAAGAAGTTGCGCGCGGCGTTGCCGCGGTAGTCCTTCCACGCGGCGAGCACGCAGACGGGCACCAGGATCGCCGACAGCAGCACCATCACCAGGGCGATGCCGTCGACCCCCACGGCGTAGCTCGCGCCGATCTGAGGGATCCAGGAGTGGTTCTCGGCGAACTGATAGCGCTCGGCGTGGCTCACGTCGAATTGCAGCGCCATCGCCAGACCGAGCACGAAGACCGCCAGCGAGATGGCGAGCGCCACCACGCGGGCGACCTGATCGCGACCGTTGGGCAACACCCAGACGATCACCGCGCCGATCAGCGGCAGCAGACCCATGATGGTCAGCCAGGGCATGTCAGACCTTCCCTCTCTCCACCAGCTCAGCCATCAGACCCGCCATCAGACCCGCACCGCCAGCACCCCGAGCAGCACCACGACCACGCCGCCCAGGATGGACGCCGCGTACGAGCGCACCATGCCGGACTGCCAGCGACGCAATCGCCCGCCCAGCCCACCGACGCCGGCTGCCAGGCCACCGACCGCGCCGTCCACGCCCTTGCTGTCGGTGAAGACCAGCGAGCGGGTCAGATACTGGCCGGGGCGCATGAAGATCGCCTCGTTGATGTCGTCCTGGTACAGATCGCGACGCGCTGCGCGGGTGGCCCAGGTGCCCCGCGGCGCGGTCTGCGGCACCTCGGCCTGCCAGTACTGCCGCCAGGCCAGGAACACCCCGAACGCGACCAGGACCAGGGTCAGCGCCATCAACGGGTACTTGGCGATCACCGGGTGGTGCTCCTCGACGGCACCGGTCACCGGTTCGAGCCAGTCGTGGAACCGCCCGCCGACGAACAGGAAGCCACCCAGGAACACCGACCCGAGCGCCAGGACGATCATCGGCGCGGTCATCAGGGTCGGCGACTCGTGCGGATGAGCCTCCTGTGGCCAGCGCTTGCGGCCCTGGAAGGTCATGAAGAACAGCCGCGACATGTAGAACGCGGTGATCCCGGCACCGATCAACGTGGCCAGGCCGAAGACCCAGGGCCGCCAGCCCTCACCGGTGGCGAAGGCGGTCTCGATGATGCCGTCCTTGCTGAAGAAGCCGGAGAACGGCGGGACGCCGAGGATCGCCAGCCAGCCCAGGCCGAAGGTCAGCCAGGTGGTCTTCATCGCCCCGGACAGGTTGCCGAACCGGCGCATGTCGACCGAGTCGTTCATGCCGTGCATCACCGAACCGGCGCCGAGGAACATGCCGGCCTTGAAGAAGCCGTGGGTGAGCAGGTGCATGATCGCGAACACGTAGCCGATGCCGCCCAGCCCGGCGGCCAGCATCATGTACCCGATCTGGCTCATCGTGGACGCCGCGAGCGCCTTCTTGATGTCGTCCTTGGCGCAGCCGACGGTCGCCCCGTAGAGCAACGTGATGGCACCGACGATCACCACGGCGAGCTGGGCGGTGGGCGCGGCCTCGAAGATCGCGCCGCTGCGCACCACCAGGTAGACGCCGGCGGTGACCATGGTCGCGGCGTGGATCAGGGCCGAGACCGGCGTCGGGCCGGCCATCGCGTCACCGAGCCAGGCCTGCAGCGGGAACTGCGCCGACTTGCCGCAGGCGCCGAGCAACAGGGCCAGACCGATCCAGGTCATCGCCGTCGAGGACCCCTCGGCGGCGTTGGGCAGAACCTGGGCATAGGTGACGGTCCCGAAGGTCGCGAACATGATCATGATGGCGACGGACAGGCCGAAGTCGCCGACGCGGTTCATCACGAACGCCTTCTTGGCCGCCGTGGCGTAGACCGGGTTCTGGTTCCAGAAGCCGATCAGCAGGTAGGAGGCCAGACCGACGCCCTCCCAGCCGACGTAGAGCAGGGCATAGGAGTTCGCCAGCACCAGCAGCAGCATCGAGGCCACGAACAGGTTCAGGTAGGCGAAGAACCGGCGGCGGTCGTGATCATGCTCCATGTAGGCCACGGCGTAGACGTGGATCAGCGAGCCGACGAACGTGATCAGCAGCACGAACGCGATCGACAGCGGGTCGAGCAGCAGGCCGGCGTCCAGATTGAAGCCACCGGTCGGCATCCAGCTGAACAGGGTCAGGTCGCGTACCCGCTCCTCCGGGGCCAGCCCGCGCAGATCGAAGAACAGCAACGCGCCGTAGAGGAACGCACCCCACGAGGCCAGGACGGCGAGCCAGTGGCCCCAGGCATCGGTCTTGCGGCCACCGAGCAGCAGCACGGCTGCACCGGCCAGGGGCAGCGCGACCAGCAACCAGGCGTTGTGCTGCAGGGCACCCTCGGCCGCGGCGATCGCCGCACGCGAAGTGCCTTCCGCCAGTAGGTGAGACACGATCCGCCTCTCAGTACTTCAGCAGGTTGGCGTCGTCGACCGAGGCCGAGCGGCGGGTCCGGAAGATGGTCATGATGATCGCCAGCCCGACCACGACCTCGGCGGCCGCGACCAGCATCACGAACAGCGCGATCACCTGACCGCTGATGTCCCCGTGCATCCGCGCGAAGGTGACGAAGGCGAGGTTGGTGGCGTTGAGCATCAGCTCCACACCCATGAACACGATGATCGCGTTGCGCCGGACCAGGACCGTCGTGGCCCCGATCGAGAACAGCACCGCCGACAGGTACAACCACCAGTCGAGAGTCACGGCCGGCTCACTCACCCTTCCCGGAGACGTCGGACCCAGACTCTGCCTCGGGCACGGAGTCCGGCTCGGACGGCGTCAGGTCGAACGGGTCCTCGATCTCGGCGAGCACCGTGGTGACCTCGCCGGCACGCTCGGACGTCGGGCGCATCTGACCTCGCGCGGTGAGCACCCGCGAGACCGACAGCTCGCTCGGCGTCCCGTCGGGCAGCAGCGCCGGGGTGTCGACCGCGTTGTGCCGGGCGAAGACCCCGGGCGCCGGCAGCGGCGCCTTGACGATGCCCTCGCGGATCCGGCGCACGGACTGCTCGCGCTGGGTCTCCCGCGGCACGAACCGCTCGCGGTGGGCCAGGATCATCGCCCCGAGAGCGGCGGTGATCAGCAGCGCCCCGGTGGCCTCGAAAGCGAACACGTACGCACCGAAGATGTCCCCGGCCAAGGCCCCGAGGTTGCCCTCGGCGTTGACGTCGCCCAAACCCACCGGCTTGGCGAAGGTGACCCCGGCCAGTCCCGAGATCAGCAGCACGACCAGGCCCACCCCCAGCAGGGCTGCGGCCAGCCGCTGCCCCCTGATGGTCTCGACCAGGGAATCGGAGGAGTCGACGCCGACCAGCATCAACACGAACAGGAACAGCATCATCACGGCGCCGGTGTAGACGAAGATCTGCACCGCCCCGAGGAAAGCCGCCTGTTGCGCGAAATAGACCATGCCCAGGCAGATCATCACGAGGGCCATGCAGAGCGCCGCGTGCACCGCCTTCTTGGCCAGCAGCAGGCCGAGGCCGCCGAGCACCATCAGGGGTGCCACCACCCAGAACAGGGCCGTTTCGCCGCCGCTCACGAGGTCACCTCCGTGCGCCGTTCGCCGGCGTCCTCGTCGTCCGCACCGCGCCGGGCCGAGACCCACTCACGCTGCTCGTCCACGGCACCGGTGACGCTGCCCTGGTAGTAGTTGCGCTCGGTGGTACCCGGCACCATGGGGTGGGGCGCCTCGAGCATGCCGTCCAGCAGCGGCCCGAGCAGATCCTGCTTCTCGTAGATCATCTCGCCGCGGGTGTGACCGGCCAACTCGTACTCGTTGGTCATGGTCAGCGCCCGCGTCGGGCAGGCCTCGATGCAGAGCCCGCAGAAGATGCAGCGCAGGTAGTTGATCTGATAGACGCGGCCGTACCGCTCGCCCGGCGAGAAGCGCTCTTCCTCGGTGTTGTCCGCGCCCTCGACATAGATCGCATCCGCGGGACAGGCCCAGGCGCACAGCTCGCACCCGATGCACTTCTCCAGCCCGTCCGGGTGCCGGTTGAGCTGATGCCGGCCGTGGAATCGCGGCTGCGTCGGGACCTTCTCGTCCGGGTAGTACTCGGTGACCGGCTTGCGGAACATCTCCATGAAGGTGACGCCGAAGCCGGCGATGGCGGACAGCCACCCCCCGCGATCGCGCGGGTCGGCAGCACCCTGGCCGCCTGTGGTGCGATCAGCCACCGTGAACCTCCTCATCTGCCTCACCCGCGGCGGCCAGGGCCGGCCGGAGCTCGTCGTCGTCACGGCCGTTGCTGCGGATCAGCCGCTGGCCGGGCAGGGCCGGCACCGGGAAGCCACCGGCGAACGGATCGACCTCGTCCTCCGGGGTGACATGGCGGGCGGCGTCGCGTCGCTCGGCGCGGTCGACCGCGGTGAGCAGCGCACCGAAGATCACCACCAGCAGCGCGGCACCGATCCCGAGCAGCACCAACCGCTGGACGCCGGTCGCCCCCACCGAGGCCGAGTTCGCGGCACGCCAGAACGAGACCGCCACGATCCAGACCAGCGCGACCGGGATCAGCACCTTCCAGCCGAAGCGCATGAACTGGTCGTAGCGCAACCGCGGCAGCGTGCCGCGCAGCCAGATGAAGAAGAAGATGAAGCCGAGCAGCTTGGCGATGAACCAGAGCATCGGCCACCAGCCCTCGTTCAACATGCCGCCACCGATGGCCGACAGCGGCCACGGTGCCCGCCAGCCACCGAGGAACAACGTGGTGGCGATCGCCGAGACGGTGATCATGTTGACGTACTCGGCGAGGAAGAACAGGGCGAACTTGAGCGAGGAGTACTCGGTGTGGAAGCCACCGACCAGCTCGCCCTCGGCCTCGGGCAGGTCGAACGGTGCCCGGTTGGTCTCGCCGACCATGGCGATCACGTAGATCACGAACGCCACCGGCAACTGCACGATGAACCAGGACGGCATGGTCAGCCCGAACCGCTCGGCCCCGTTCGCCTGGGCCTCGACGATGGCCGAGGTCGACATCGACCCGGAGTAGAGGAACACGCTGATCAGCGCCAGCCCCATCGCGATCTCGTACGAGATCACCTGAGCCGAGGATCGCAACCCACCCAGCAGCGGATAGGTCGAGCCGGACGACCAGCCGGCCAACAGGATGCCGTAGACGCCGACGGCGGCGACGGCCAGCATGAACAGCACGGCGATCGGCAGGTCGGTCAGCTGCAGCGGGGTGACGATGTCGGTGAACGGGATCCGCGCCTCGGGGCCGAACGGGATCACCGAGAACGAGATGAAGCAGGTGACCGCCGAGATGATCGGCGCCAGGATGAAGACGAGCCGGTCGACCGCCTTCGGGATGATGTCTTCCTTCAGAGCCAGCTTCACCCCGTCGGCCAGACCCTGGATCAACCCGAACGGACCGGTGCGGTTGGGGCCGGGTCGCGACTGCATCCGCGCCACGACGCGGCGCTCGCCCCAGATGGTCAGCAGGGTGAGCACCACCAGGAAGACGAAGATGAACAGCGCCTTCCCGAACACCACCCAGCCGTTGTCCTGACTGAAGTCGACGGCAGGACCTTCTGCCGTCAGGCCCTCCGCCGTCACCGCTGCGCTCAGCATGCTCATGCCTGCTCACCCGTCCCCGCGGTCGCGGCCACTGGTCGAAGGGACACCACGGCGCCGGTGTCGGCGCCCAGGTCGGCCCGCACGGTGCAGCCGGGCGAGTTGGTCGGCAACCACACCACCCGGTCCGGCATCTCGGTGATCACCACCGGCACGGTGATCCACCCTGCATCGGTCGAGACGATGACATCGCCTCCGTCGCTCACGCCCGCCTCGGCGGCAGTGGCGGCGGACATCCGCGCCACGGCCCGGTGGGCGGTACCGGCCAGGTGCGCCTCGCCGTCCTGGCCGCGGCCCGCGTCCAGCAGCAGTGCCCAGGTGGCCAGCGCCGCGGTCCCGGCGGCCGGGGCCGGCGGGGTGCCTGCCGGAGCCATCGGGGACGGCGCGTGCAGGCCGTCCCAGGTGTCCAGCGAGGCGATCTCGCTGCGTACCTGCTCGATGCTGCGCAACCCGAGGACGACGCCCATCGCGTCGGCCACCATCTCGAGCACCCGGAAGTCGGCCAGGGCGTTGCCGGGCAGCGCGGGCTCGAACGGCCGCCACCGGCCCTCCCAGTTCACGAAGGTGCCCGCCTTCTCGGTGACCGGCGCCACCGGCAACACCACGTCGGCGCGCTGGGTCACCTCGCTGCTGCGCACCTCGAGGCTGACCAGGAAGCCGACCGTGTCCAGCGCCTTGCGGGCCAGATCGGGGCGGGGCAGGTCGCGGGGGTCGACACCGCCGACCACCAGGCCGGCCAGCTCACCACGGGCGGCGGCGGTGACGATCCCGGTGGTGTCGCGCCCGACCGTGGTCGGCAGCCCGTCGACCCCCCAGGCCGCGGCCAGGTCGACGCGCGCGGTCGGGTCGTTCACCGGACGGCCACCGGGCATCAGGTTCGGCAGCGCACCGGCCTCGACCGCGCCACGCTCCCCGGCACGACGCGGCACCCAGGCCAGTCGCGCCCCGGTCGCCTTGGCCAGGTCGAGGGCCGCGGTCAACGCCCCGGGGACGGCGGCCAGCCGCTCGCCCACCAGGATCACCGCGCCCAGGCTGCGCAACGCCTGTCCGGCGTCCGCGACCGCCTGCGGCACCTCGGCTCCGGCCGCCTGACCGGCACCGGCGATCGCCGAGATCACCTCGGTCTCGGTGCCCGGCGCCGACATCACCAGCCGTCCGTTCAGCTTGGTCAGCCCCCGGCTCGCCCAGGGCGCCACCGAGAACACCGCGAGCTTGGCGCCGGCACGCGTGGTCGCCGCCTTGCGCAGCCGCAGGAAGACGATCGGCGACTCCTCCTCGGGCTCGAACCCGAGCAGCAGCACGGCCGGGGCGGTCTCGAGTTCGCGGTAGGTCGGGCCCATCGCCCGGCCGGCCACGGCGTGCGCCAGGAAGTGCGCCTCCTCGACCGAGTGCGGGCGGGCCCGCATGTCGATGTCGTTGGTGTGCATCGCAACCCGGGCGAACTTGCCGTAGGCGTAGGCGTCCTCGACGGTCACCCGACCACCCACCAGGACGCCGACCCCGCCGTTCGCGGCCGCCGCGGCCAGTCCCCGGGCGGCGACGTCCAGCGCCTCCGGCCAGGAGGCGACCCGCAGCTCGCCGGTCTCGTCGTCGCGCACCATCGGGTGCTCGAGCCGGTCCGGAGCGGTGGTCCAAGTGAAGGCCCAGCGGCCCTTGTCGCAGTTCCAGTCCTCGTTGACCGCGGGGTCCTCGAGGGCGAGGCGGCGGGTCACGGCGCCCCGCCGGTGGTCGACCCGCAACGCGCACCCGCTGGCGCAGTGCTCGCACACGCCGGCCGAGGAGACCAGGTCGAACGGCCGTGCCCGGAACCGATAGGCGGCGCCGGTGAGGGCACCCACGGGGCAGATCTGCACCGTGTTGCCCGAGAAGTAGCTGGCGAACGGCTGGCCGCTCTCGGTGATGGCCGCATCGCCGGTGGTGGTGAAGCCCAGCACCTCGGGCGAGAAGGTCCCGATCTGCTGGTTCGCGCCGCGCATCTGCAGGTCGATGAACGGGTCGCCGGCGATCTCCTCCGAGAACCGCGTGCAGCGCTGACACAGGATGCACCGCTCGCGGTCGAGCAGCACCTGGGTCGAGATCCGGATCGGCTTGGCGAAGGTGCGCTTGACGTCGACGAACCGGGACTCGCTGCGCCCGTTGGCCAGCGCCTGGTTCTGCAACGGGCACTCGCCGCCCTTGTCACAGACCGGGCAGTCCAGCGGGTGGTTGACCAGCAGGAACTCCATGATCCCGCGCTGCGCCTTCTCGGCCACCGGCGAGGTCTGCTGGGTACGCACCACCATGCCGGGTGAGCACTCCATGGCGCAGGATGCCTGCGGCTTGGGCATCGGACGCAACGTGCCGTCCGGGCCGGGGGTGGCCACTTCGACCAGGCACTGGCGGCAGGCGCCGGCCGGGGCGAGGGCCGGGTGGTCGCAGAACCGCGGGATGGCGATCCCCAGCTGCTC
Source organism: Kineosporiaceae bacterium (assembly GCA_016713225.1). NCBI lineage: Bacteria > Bacillati > Actinomycetota > Actinomycetes > Kineosporiales > Kineosporiaceae > Kineosporiaceae bacterium. The sequence goes on along the minus strand of JADJPO010000002.1, from coordinate 786,825 downwards.
GGCGGCCCGGATGATCAGCGTGCCCTTGGGCACGCTCACCTGGGCGTCGTCGATGGTCAGCGTGACCAGGTCCGGCGCTGCTGCCTGCGGCTGACCGGAGGAGTTGGCAGTCACGGTCATCGGGCGTTCGCTCCCTGGAAGAGGGCGGACCGAGCGGGATCGAACGGGCAACCGCCCTCGGTCACATGGCGGAGGTACTCGTCCCGGAAGTACTTGATGGACGACGTCACCGGGCTGGTCGCGCCGTCCCCGAGGGCGCAGAACGAGCGGCCCAGCAGGTTGTCACACACATCGAGCAGGGTGTCGAGGTCCTCCTTGGTGCCCTGGCCGCGCTCCAGCCGGTGCAGCACCTGGACCATCCAGTAGTTGCCCTCGCGACACGGCGTGCACTTGCCGCAGGACTCGTGCTTGTAGAACTCGATCCACCGCTCGACCGCCCGCACCACGCAGGTGGTCTCGTCGAAGATCTGCAGCGCCCGGGTGCCGAGCATCGAGCCCGCGGCCCCCACCGACTCGAAGTCCAGCGGGGTGTCGAGGTGCTCCTCGGTGAACAGCGGCGTCGAGGAGCCGCCCGGCGTCCAGAACTTCAGCTGGTGCCCACCGCGGACCCCGCCGGCCATGGCCAGCAGCTCGCGCAGCGTGATGCCCAGCGGGGCCTCGTACTGGCCGGGCCGGGTGACGTGACCGGACAGCGAGAAGAACCCGAAACCGGTCGAGCGCTCGGTGCCCATCGACTTGAACCACTCGGATCCGCCGGTGACGATCGACGGCACGCTGGCGATGGACTCCACGTTGTTGATCACCGTGGGGCGGGCGTACAGCCCCGCGACGGCCGGGAACGGCGGCTTCAGCCGCGGCTGTCCGCGCCGTCCCTCGAGCGAGTCGAGCAGCGCGGTCTCCTCACCACAGATGTAGGCGCCGGCGCCGGCGTGGACGACGACGTCGAGGTCGAAGCCCGAGCCGAGGATGTTGTCGCCGAGGTAACCCTTGGCCTTCGCCTCGGCGACCGCGTTCAACAGCCGGCGGTAGACGTGCACCACCTCACCGCGCAGGTAGATGAAGGCCTTGTGACACCCGATGGCGTAGCTGGTGATGATCACGCCCTCGATGAGCGCCTGGGGGTTGGCGAGCATCAAGGGGATGTCCTTGCAGGTGCCCGGCTCGGACTCGTCGGCGTTGACCACGAGATAGCGCGGTCCGCCGTCGGGCTTGGGCAGGAAGGACCACTTCATACCGGTGGGGAAGCCGGCCCCGCCGCGACCGCGCAGCCCGGAGTCCTTCACCTCGGTGATCACCGCGGAGGGGTCCATGGTCAACGCCTTGCGCAATGCGGAATACCCACCGTGCCGCTCGTAGGCGGCCATGGTGAAGGAGTCGCGCTCGTCCCAGTGTGCTGACAGCACCGGGGTCAACGTGGTCGCCACGACTAGCCCTCCTTGGTGGCCGGCGGCGCCGTCCAGTTGCTGCGCTGGGCGAGCAGGGTGCCCTCGAGCGTCGGCCCGCCGCCCTGCACCCCTTCGTTCGCGCGCCCGTCCGGGAAGCCGGCCAGCACCCGGGAGACCTCTTTGAAGCTGCAGACCTTGGCGGCGCCGCGGGTCGGCGCGACGTCGCGGCCCGCGCGCAGTTCGTCGACCAGGTTCTTGGCGGTGGTGGGCGTCTGGTTGTCGAAGAACTCCCAGTTGACCATCACCACCGGCGCGTAGTCGCAGGCCGCGTTGCACTCGACCCGTTCGAGGGTGATCGCGCCGTCCGGCGTGGTCTGGTCGTGACCGACGCCCAGGTGCTCGGCCAGTTCGTCGAAGATGGCGTCGCCACCCATCACCGCGCACAGCGTGTTGGTGCACACCCCGACGGTGTAGGTGCCGTTGGGGTTGCGCTTGTACTGGGAGTAGAAGGTGGCCACGGCCGCGACCTGCGCGGTGGTCAGGTCGAGCTGCTCGGCGCAGAACGCGATGCCGTCGGAGCTGACGAAGCCTTCTTCGCTCTGCACCAGGTGCAGCATCGGCAACAGCGCCGAGCGCGGCACCGGGTACCGGGCGATGATCGCCTGGGCATCGGCGACGAGCCGTTCCCTGGCCTCGGCTGAGATCGACATCAGCGGTCCACGCCTCCCATGACGGGGTCCAGAGAGGCCACGGCGGCGATCACGTCGGCGATCTGCGATCCCTCGCACACGGCGGCCACGGCCTGCAGGTTGACGAACGACGGGTCACGGAAGTGCGCCCGGTACGGCCGGGTGCCGCCATCCGAGACCAGGTGACAGGCGAGCTCGCCGCGGGCCGACTCGACCGCCGAGTACACCTGACCGGCCGGCACCCGGAAGCCCTCGGTGACCAGCTTGAAGTGGTGGATCAGGGCCTCCATGGAGCTGCCCATGATCTCGCGGATGTGGTTGAGGCTGTTGCCCATCCCGTCGCCGCCGACGGCGAGCTGCGCCGGCCAGGCGATCTTCGCGTCGCCGACTATCACCGGCTGACCGTCCATCGCCACCAACCGGTCGACACACTGCTCGACGATCCGCAGCGACTGCTTCATCTCCTCGATGCGGATCCGCAGCCGGCCGTAGGCGTCACAGGTGTCCCAGGTCGGCACCTCGAAGTCGTAGGTCTCGTAGCCGCAGTACGGCTCCGACTTGCGCAGGTCGTGCGGCAGGCCGGTCGAGCGCAGCACCGGGCCGGTGATGCCCAGCGCGATGCACCCGGTCAGGTCGAGGTAGCCGACATCGACCAGGCGGCCCCGCACGATCGGGTTCTCGTTCGACAGCTTCTCGATGTCGGAGATGCCGCGGTACAGGTCGGGCAGCGTCACGCGGACCCGGTCGAGGGCGCCGGGCGGGATGTCCTGTGCCAGGCCACCCGGGCGGATGTAGGCGTGGTTCATGCGCAGGCCGGTGATCAGCTCGAACAGCTGCAGCACCCGCTCGCGCTCGCGGAACCCGACGGTCATCACCGTCAGCGCGCCGATCTCCATGCCGCCGGTGGCCAGCGCCACCAGGTGCGAGGCGACCCGGTTCAGCTCCATCATCATCACCCGGATGACACTGGCCCGCTCGGGGACGTCGTCCGTGATGCCGAGCAACTTCTCGACCCCGAGGCAGTACGCCGTCTCCTGGAAGAGCGGGGTGAGGTAGTCCATGCGGGTGCAGAAGGTCACGCCCTGGGTCCAGGTGCGGAACTCCATGTTCTTCTCGATGCCGGTGTGCAGGTAGCCGATGCCGCAGCGGGCCTCGGTCACCGTCTCGCCGTCGATCTCGAGGATCAGCCGGAGCACGCCGTGGGTCGAGGGGTGCTGCGGACCCATGTTGACGACGATGCGCTCCTCGCCGAGGCTCGCGGCCTCCTCGGCGATCTCGCTCCAGTCGCCGCCGGAGGCGTTGAACACCCGGGCGTCGCCGTCGTTCGCCTCGTCACCCGCACCGCCGGTGGCGTGAACGGGGTCGTGCTGAGCGGTCTGGCTCATCAGCTGTACGACCTCCTCGTGTCGGGCGGCGGGATACTCGCACCCTTGTATTCCACCGGGATGCCACCCAGCGGGTAGTCCTTGCGCTGCGGGTGACCGGGCCAGTCGTCCGGCATCTCGATCCGAGTGAGCGCCGGGTGGCCGTCGAAGATGATCCCGAAGAAGTCCCAGACCTCCCGCTCGTGCCAGTCCGCGGTCGGGTAGAGGTCGACCGCCGAGGGCAGGTGCGGGTCGGCGTCCGGGCAGGTGACCTCGAGCCGGACGCGACGGTTGTGGGTGATCGAGAGCAGGTGGTACAGCCCGTGCAGCTCGCGCCCGACATCGTGCGGATAGTGGACGCCGCTGACGCTGACGCACATCTCGAACCGCAGGTCGGGGTCGTCGCGCAGCGCGGCGAGGACGGCGAGCAGGTGCTCGCGGCGCACGTGCAGCGAGAGCTCGTCGCGGTCGACGATCACCTTCTCGACCGCCTGGCCGGCAGCCTGCTCACCGAGCACGGTGACCAGCCGGTCGGTGACCTCGTCGAAGTAGGAGCCGTACGGCCGCGGCGAGGGCGCCGGCATCGTCACGGTGCGCACCAGACCGCCGTAGCCGGAGGTGTCACCCGACCCGTGGACGCCGAACATGCCGGTGCGGGTGTCGATCACCTCGGCCGTGGCGTCGGTGGTTGCCGGTACACCTGGCGTCGCGCCGGCAGCGCTGTTCGGGGTGGTGTCAGCGGTCTGGTCGCTCACCGCAGCAGACCCTTCATGTGGGAGGTGGGCACGGCGGCCATCGCGGCCTCCTCGGCGGCCCGGGCCGCCTCGACCCGGTTCACGCCCAGCGGCATGGCCTGGATCTTGTCGTGCAGCGTGAGGATGGCGTTCATCAACATCTCGGGCCGCGGCGGACAGCCCGGCAGGTAGATGTCGACCGGGACGATGTGATCGCAACCCTGCAGGATCGCGTAGTTGTTGAACATGCCGCCGGACGACGCACACGCGCCCATCGACAGCACCCACTTGGGCTCGACCATCTGGTCGTAGATCTGCCGCATCACCGGGGCCATCTTCTGACTCACCCGACCGGCGACGATCATCAGGTCGGCCTGGCGGGGCGAGGCCCGGAAGACCTCCATGCCGAAGCGGGCCAGGTCGTACTTGGGACCACCGGTGGCCATCATCTCGATGGCACAGCAGGCCAGACCGAAGGTTGCCGGCCACAGCGAACTCTTGCGCATGTATCCGGCCAGCACCTCGACCGTCGTCAGCAGGAAGCCGCTGGGCAGCTTCTCCTCGATTCCCATTCGACCTCTCCGTCCGAACGTGCGCGCGCGTCGTGCTGTCAGGGGATACCGGCGGCCCTGGGCCTACCCGGTCAGTCCCACTCCAGACCGCCGCGACGCCACACGTAGGCATAGGCGACGAACACCGTGACCATGAAGAGCACCATCTCGATGAGCGCGAACAGACCCAGCCGGTCGAAGGCGACCGCGAAGGGGATCAGGAACACGCTCTCGATGTCGAAGACGATGAACAGCATCGCCACGAGGTAGTACTTGATCGGGAAGCGCCCGCCCCCGGCGGCATGTGGAGTCGGCTCGATGCCGCACTCGTAGGCGTCGAGCTTGGCTCGGTTGTAGCGCTTCGGCCCGGCCAGCGCCCCCGCGCCGACGGAGAACACGGCGAACGCGGTCGCGATCGCTGCCAGAACCAGGATCGGCACGTAGGGACTCACGCGCGTTCCCTTTCCTCTCGTCGGCCGGATCGGGTCCGGCGGTGGTGCTCTGCCCTGATGACACACCTCCACCGAACGGTGGAGGCCGACTCCGGGACGTCACGCTGTGATGCAGCTCGGCCCCATCCTAGGGGGACGGGAGACCGGCCTTGGGATGCGGCGTGCCACTTCGCGACGCACGGGGTCATGTGCATTTGTGAACGATTTCACGAGTCGTTGCGGGGCGAGCATACGGGGACTCCTCGAACGCTCGGCGCGCGCCCCGCGCGGCGATCGGTCGAACGGAGGGGACGTCGGCTCGAGCGAGCTCGCAGCGGGGCCGAACGGCCCCGCTCCTCAGGGACGGGTGGCGCGGTGGAGCGCCACGATGCCCCCGCTCAGATTGCGATAGGCGACGTCGTCCCAGCCCGCCGTGCGGATCAGCGCGGCGAGCGCGAGCTGGTCGGGCCAGGCCCGGATCGACTCGGCGAGATAGGTGTAGGAGTCCGGGCTGGACGAGACCGTCCGGGCCACGGCCGGCAGCAGCCGCATCAGGTACCCGCCGTAGAGCGCGCGGAACGGCGCCCACGACGGTTGCGAGAACTCACAGATCACCAACCGGCCGCCGTGGCGGCTGACCCGGCGCAGCTCGACCAGCGCCGCCTCGGTGTCGACCACGTTGCGCAGCCCGAACGAGATGGTCACCGCGTCGAAGACGCCATCCGCGAACGGCAGGTGCAGGGCATCGCCGGCCACGAAGGACAGCTCGGGGTTGCGCCGTGTCCCGGCCTGCAGCATGCCGAGAGAGAAGTCACAGGACACCACGTGGGCGCCGGCGTCGACGAAGGGCTCACTCGAGGTGCCGGTTCCCGCGGCGAGGTCGAGCACCCGTTCGCCGGGGCGCACGTCGAGCGCCCGGCGCACCTGCTCGCGCCACCGCCGGTCCTGGCGTAGCGAGAGCACGCTGTTCGTGTGGTCGTAGCGCGGAGCTACCTCGTCGAACATCGCCGCGACCTCGTGCGGCTGCTTGTCCAGGTTGGCGCGGGGCATGGGCGAATGGTTGCACGAGCATCGATGGGCGCGCCGTACCCTGGTGGGGCGATGACCACCGACCCTGTCGGTGTGCCCCTCGTGGTGCGCACCCTGCCGCTGAGCGACCCCGGGCCGCTGTTGGCGCTGCTCCCCCGGACGGCGCCGCTGGCCTGGGTGCGCCGTGGCGAGGGCATCGTCGGGTGGGGAAGCGTGGCGCGGATCGACCTCCCGCCGGGCCGCCGCGAGAACTCCCCGCTGCACCAGGCCGACCGGGTGTGGTCCGATCTGGTGGCCCACGCCTTGGTGCGTGACGTCGTCGGGCTGCCCGGCTCGGGGCTGGTGGCCTTCGGTTCGTTCAGCTTCGCCACCACCTCGCCCGCCGGCGCCGTCCTGGTGGTGCCCGAGGTGGTGGTCGGCCACCGGGCCGGGCAATGGTGGTTGACCACGGTGAGCGCCGGAGGGCTGCCGCCGCCGCCGGATCTGCCGGACATCGAGCCGGTCACCTCCCCCGGGGAGGTCTCGTTCGCCGATGGCGCGCTCGGCGCGACGCAGTGGGCCGGTGCGGTGGCCGAGGCGATCGATGCCATCGCCGCCGGCCAGGTCGACAAGGTGGTGCTGGCCCGCGACATGGAGGCCCGCACCGAGCAGGAGATCGACCCGCGGTGGCCGCTGCGCCGGCTGGCCGAGCGCTACCCCGGCTGCTTCACCTTCAGCGTCGACGGCCTGATCGGGGCGACGCCGGAGTTGCTCGTGCGGCGCGAGAAGGGCCTGGTCACCTCACGGGTGCTGGCCGGCACGATCCGGCGTACCGGGGACGACGCCCGCGACCTGTCGCTCGCGGCCTCGCTGGCGCGGTCGAGCAAGGACCTCGAGGAGCACGAGTACGCGGTGCGCTCGGTGGCCGATGCGCTCACCCCGCACTGCACCTCGACGAACGTGCCCGAATCGCCGTTCGTGCTGCACCTGGCGAACGTGATGCACCTGGCCACCGACGTCACCGGGGTACTGGCTGATGCGTCGTCCTCGCTCGCGCTGGCCGAGGCACTGCACCCCTCGGCCGCGGTGTGCGGTACCCCCACCGAGGACGCCGCCGAGCTGATCGATCGTCTCGAGGGCATGGACCGCGGTCGCTATGCCGGGCCGGTCGGCTGGATCGATGCCGAGGGCGACGGCGAGTGGGGTCTGGCGCTGCGCTGCGGCCACCTCGACCCGGCCGATCCGCACGGCATCCGGTTGTTCGCCGGCTGCGGCATCGTCGCCGGCTCGGACCCCGAGGCCGAGCTGGCCGAGTCGGTCGCCAAGCTGGTGCCGATGCGAGATGCCCTCGCCACCTGAGGATTTCGCCGCGCCGCGCCGCCCGCGCCACCTGGGTAGCCCCCGTGATCACGTTGAAGATCACGTTGAAGACTCACGGCTCACACGAAGATCACGGTGAAGGGTTCGTCTGCACAGATGCGACAGATTCCTTCAACGTGATCTTCAACGTGATCACGGGTGAGGCGGGGTGGGTTCCGGCTGCGCAGCGACGACGTCAGCGACGACCTCACCGACACCGGCATCAACAGCGGCATCGACAGCCGCACCAACAGCGGCATCGACAGCGGCACCGACAGCGGCCTGGACGGCGGCGCGGATCGCGGCATGCCGAGTGCGCAGGGTGGCCCGATCGGCGGGAACCTCGACCACGTTCAGGCCGGGATCGGGTTGCGCCAGAAGCTCTTCCGCCTCAGCGAGGGTGTTCGCCCGGCGATGCGGGACGGCGTAGCCGCGGCACAGTGCGGCCAGATCGGCGGCGTGCGGCGTGCCGAAGAGCACCTCGAACCGCTCGTGCTCGGCAGCGTCCCGCTCGGCCAGCTCACCGTATTCGAGCATCGAGAAGATGCCCCCGCCGGCGTCATTGAGCACCACGATCTGCAGCTGGGGGCGCGCCTCGTCCAGTGGCACCAGCAGGGCGCCGACGTCGTGCAGGAACGCCAGATCCCCGATCAGGACGCGTGTGGGTCCACCGGAGGCGAGCGCGTGACCCACCGCGGTGGAGAGGGTTCCGTCGATACCGGCGAGGCCCCGGTTGGCCAGCACCACCACGTCGTCCGGCAGGGTGCCGCCCGCCAGATCGAGGTCACGGATCGGATTGCTGGCCGCCGAGATGAGGGTCTCCCCCGGGCGCAGTGAGCGCACCACCGCACGGGCCAGCGCAGGCCCGCCCGGGGTGGGCTCGGCGTCCAGCACCTCGTCGAGCGCGCGGCGGGCGGCGCGATCGGCGACCGCCCAGTGCGCTGCCCACGGGTCATCGAGGCCGTCGGTGTCGGGATCGACGCGCACCAGGTGCGCCCGGCGTACCGGCCGGGGCGGCACGGGCCAGTCCGGGTGTGGTGAGGCGAGCACCACCTCGACGTCCTCGCGGGCCAGCAAGCGGGCCACCGGCCGGGACAGCGTGGGCCGACCGAAGACCACCACCCGCTCGATCGCCCCACCCCAGGCAGGCAGGTCGAGCAGCAGCCGGTACGGCCCCACGGCCCGGACGCCGCCCCGAGCGCCGGACGACGGCTCGGCCAGCAGGGGCCACCCCACCGACTCGGCGAGCAGCCTCGCCCCCACCCCGGCGCCGTCCCCGGCCACGACCACGCTCCGGGGGCCGCGGGGCAACGTGGTGATCGATCCGGCCACCGGAGCGACCGCGGCCACCGGCCGGGGCAGGCGCTGGGGTCGGAGCTGGGGTAGGGGCAGGGTGCCCCGGGGTGTCGTCGGTCCGGCGGGCAGCAGCGGTTCGGGCAGGCAGAGATTGAGGTGTACCGGTCCGGGCCGGGAATTGCCGACACCGCAGGCATGTTCCAGGACGGCAATCAGGTGCCCGAGGTCGGCCTCCGCCGTGTCGAGCCGGGCGCGCAGGGCCTCACCGAACAGGTCCGACTGGAGTTCGGTGGTCTGGTTGGCCCAGGTACCCCGCAGGGCGGCGGGCCGATCGGCACTGACCACGATCAACGGGACTCCCGCGTGATGCGCCTCGAGCACCGCAGGGTGCAGGTTCGCCACCGCCGTGCCCGACGTGGTGACGACCGCCGCAGGTGCCGCGGCGCGGGCCATGCCCAGGGCCGTGAAGCCAGCCACCCGCTCGTCGTGACGGACCCAGAGCCGCAGCTCGCCGTCCTGCTGCGCGCGGGCCAAGCGGTAAGCCAACGGCGCGCTGCGCGAGCCGGGGCACAGGACGACGTGCCGCACCCCGCAGCTGACCAGTGCCGTGACAGCGGCCTCTGCCACGGCGTGGGACGGCGTCATGCCCGCCATCCTGACCTATGGCCGAATCGCTCGACAGCGCGGTGTGGTCAGCGGCGGTGACGATGCCGTCCGGTCCGATGACGGTGACCGGGTCGGCTGTCCCGGTCGCGCCGGGCGATCCGACGCGGAGCGACGGTGCGCGCGGCCGAGGAGCCGACCACCCGCGCCGCCCTTGTGGTTGAGGGCGCCGCCCGGGAGCCGGCCAGCGCGGATCGTGCGCTCGACCCCGCCGCGGGCCGCGTCGTACGGGACGACGAGGTGTCCCCGTCGGAGGCCGGTGGCGTGTCACGGGACGTGGCATCCAGTCCACCACGACTGACCGTGGCGCCGGCCTGACCGAGGACGGGTGCCGAGACGGCCATCACGGTCTCGAGGTCCCGCGCCTGAGTGGCTCCCAAGGCGGTCAGAACCGTGGCGGCGACCGCGAGTGCTCCTCGCGTCACCCGGCTCGGCATGTCGCGATCAGCCGTTCCCGACGGTGCCGGCGAGGACCGCCAGGCGAGCCAGGAGGACGGCATTGTCGGGGACGGCGGCGATGCCGTTCGGACCCATGGCCGGCCCGGGGCATCGATGGCGCGCTCTCGAGATGACCTCGACGGCCACGGGCTGGGCCGGCTCGGCCGGCGTCGCCCCGATCGACTGCTGCACCACAACGACCGGGACGTCGACCGGCACCGGGGCCACCCGAGCCGGCGTCTGCTCGATCGGCGGCGCCTCGGCCGGGGTCACCGGCACCGGGGGGGTCACGACGGGCGGAACCTCGACCTGCGGGGCCTCTAGCGGCGGGGCGTCCACCGGCGGCGTCTCCACCGGAGGTGTCACGACGGGAGGCGACTCGACCGGCGGTGTCTGCACCGGCGGCGTCTCCACGGGCGGGGTCACGACCGGCGGAACCTCGACCGGCGGCGTCACCACGGGCGGCGTCTCGGCGTCTCGACCGGCGGCGTCACCACGGGCGGCGTCACGACGGGAGGCGTCTCCACGGGCGGCGTCACGACGGGCGGCGTCACCACCGGCGGCGTCACCACGGGCGGCTCGACCGGTGCGGGCGCCGGGGCCGGCGCGACCGGTTCGGGAGCGGGTGCCACCGGCTTCGGCGCGGGTGCCACCGGCTCGGGCAGAGGGGCCGGCTCGACCGGTTCGGGGGCAGGCGCCGGGGCATGCTCGACCGGCACGGGCGCGGGCTCGACCGGAGGCTTCGGCGCGGGGGGCTGCTCGACCGGGCCCTGATCGGCGGGGGTTTCCTCATCGATGCCGGTCACGGGCGGGACCGGATCCACCACCGGAGGCGTGGCGTCGACCAGAGGCTGAAGGACGGGACCGCCCAACTGATCTGTCGCCGTCCCACCACGTGTCACGGGGGGCGTGGCCCCGGGGGTCTCGGCGTCCGAGGTCGTATCCAAGCCACCCCGGCTCACGCCGGCGCCGGAGTCCGGCTGGTCGCCCGAGGCCGCCGGAGCCGTCGTGGCACCGGTGCTCTGGATGGTGTCCGGAACGGAGTACGCGACGACGTCCCCGTCGTCACCCGCCTGAGTGGCACCGAACGTCACCAGGGAGGAGGCGGCAACAGCCAATGCCCCCCACAGCACCCTGCGCGTGACGACGTCACGCCCCATGTTCTCGGCCACGATGTGGCAGCCCTCTTCCCGCACGCATCCGAAACAACGACTGAGATCACCTGACGGCAACCTGAGCCGAAGCGTAGTCGCCCCTGACGAATCGCATCAGAGATGTCCGCCGTTCGTACCCAGAGTGACCGCGATATGCAAGAAGTGGCGCACAGTTCAGCACCCAGAGTCACGGCGAGGCCCGAACGGTGAGCCCGAACGAGTGCACCGTTCAGTGCAACTCGAGGTGCTTCGCACTCACCACGGCATGACACCGCGCCAATCGCTCGAGCCACCAACTGCGCCGCTCGGCCGAGGCCCCCACCCGGGCCAGACAGCTCAGCTCGGCCTCGACGGTTCGCACCCGTACCCGGCCCGCCTCGGCCTGCAGCGGCCGGGGGGTGACGTCGGCCGCGAGCAGAGACGCGGTGCCCAGGCCGCAGGCGTACGGCAGCTCCGGCAGCGCGGCAGCCAATCGCACCCCGGCGGCCAGACCGACCGAGGTGTCGAGAGCGGAGGAGACCACCACCGCGACCGCGAAGTCGGCGTGCAGCCGGGTGGCGACCTCGAGGGCGGCTCGCACGCCACCGAGCGGGGCGACCTTCAGGACGACGACGTCCGCGGCGCCCGCCACGGCGACCCGCAGCGGATCGGTCGCCTTGCGCACGCTCTCGTCGGCGGCCACCGGGACATCGATGCCGTGACGGGCGAGCTCGATCCGCAGCGATCGCAACTCGTCGAGGGTGGCGCACGGCTGCTCGGCGTACTCCAGGTCGAACCTGCTCAGCGCCGCGAGGGCCCGGCGCGCCTGCTCGACGTCCCAGGCGGCATTGGCGTCGACGCGAAGGCGGCCCGCCGGGCCGAGCAGGGAACGCACCTCGCCGACGCGGGCGACGTCGTCCGCCAGCGACTGGCCGGGCTCGGCGACCTTGACCTTGGCCGTGGTGCAGCCGTCGAAGCGGGCCAGGACGGCGGCGACCGCCTCCGGGGGTATCGCGGGGATCGTCGCGTTCACCGGGACGGCGTCCCGCACCGTCGGCAGCGGCGGCGACCAGGCTGCCTCGATCGCACTGGACAGCCATCGGCTCGCCTCGGCGTCGTCGTATTCGACGAAGGGCGCGAACTCGCCCCAGCCGTGGGGTCCACGCAGGAGGAGGGCCTCACGGGCGGTGATGCCGCGGAACCGGACCCGCAGCGGCAGCGAGACCACGGCACTGGCCGCGAGCAGCTCGTCCAGCGGGGGCGGGGCAACCAAGGGGTCGGGCACCGCCCTATTCTCGGCCCCTGTGAGCAACGATCAGGTTTCGGAGATCTTCGACCCCGCGGTGTGGCAGCCGGTGCCCGGCTTCGAGCTGACCGATCTGACCTATCACCGGTGCGTGGTGGACGGGCCGGCGCGGGGCACCGTGCGGGTGGCGTTCGACCGGCCCGAGGTGCGCAACGCGTTCCGGCCCCACACCGTCGACGAGCTGTACCGGGTGCTCGATCACGCCCGGATGACCCCGGATGTCGGGTGCGTCCTGCTGACCGGCAACGGGCCGAGCCCGCGCGATGGTGGCTGGTCGTTCTGTTCCGGTGGCGACCAGCGGATCAGGGGTCGGTCGGGCTACCAGTACGCCGCCGGCGAGACCGCAGACACCGTGGACGACGCACGCACCCGTGCGCACGGCGGGCGGCTGCACATCCTCGAGGTGCAGCGGCTGATCCGGACCATGCCCAAGGTGGTCGTCGCGGTGGTGCCCGGCTGGGCGGCCGGAGGCGGGCACAGCCTGCACGTGATCTGCGACCTGACGATCGCCAGCCGCGAGCACGCCCGGTTCAAGCAGACCGACGCCGACGTGGGGTCGTTCGACGCCGGCTACGGCTCGGCCTATCTGGCCAAGATGGTCGGCCAGAAGTTCGCCCGCGAGATCTTCTTCCTGGGGCGGGCCTACGACGCCGAGGCCATGCAGCGGATGGGTGCGGTCAACATCGTCGCCGACCACGCCGACCTCGAGGCGGTGGCGCTGGAGGTGGCCGCCGAGATCCTCGGCAAGAGCCCTACCGCGCAGCGGATGCTGAAGTTCGCCTTCAACCTGACCGACGACGGCCTGATGGGCCAGCAGGTGTTCGCCGGCGAGGCGACCCGCTTGGCGTACATGACCGACGAGGCCGTCGAAGGCCGGGACTCGTTCCTGCAGAAGCGATCCCCCGACTGGTCGGACTATCCCTGGTACTACTGATGTGGGGATTCTGTGTGGCGAAAGTGGGGCCATAGGCCGACTTTGACCGCACACAATCGCTGGACTCGACCCGTTGTTCAGAAGGGTGGCGGGAGTGGCCAGGCGCCGGGCAGGTCACCCTCAGCCGCCAGGGGTGGTGGCATGTCGGGTGGTTCGCTGACGGTGTGTCCGGACGGCGTGCGCCAGGTGACCTGCCCGGTGGTCGGGTCCAGGGTCGGGGTGAAACCGGCGTGGTGCTTCAGCAGGTGGTGGAACCGGCACAACGGGGCCAGGTTCTGCTCGCTGGTCGTGCCGCCCTTGGCGTGGGCGGTGAGGTGGTCGAGGTCGGCCTCGATCGCGGGGCGTCCGCACCCGGGGTGGGAGCAGCGGGGCCGGGCGGCCTTCACCAACGTCTTGACGAATGGGGACGGCGTGTAGCCGGGGTCGGTGGCGGCGCGTCCGATGGCGATGAGGGTGCCGTAGGTCGGGGAGTCGGGTCGGTCGTCGAGGACTTGGCATCGCCACAGGGCGCGTTGGCCGTACTTGTCGAGGATGGCGGCGAGGGCGTCGGTGGGGATGGGTCCGTGGCCGGCCGCTTCGACCCATCCGGACCCGGTCGGTGGCGGTTGCCCGGCCCAGAGCGCGGTGAGGACCTGGAACGGGATGGTGACGTTCAACGACACCTTGGGTTCGACTCGGATCCCCGGGCAGGCCGGTGCCGGGGCACTGACAGCCCCGCCGCCGAGCAGGCCACCACCGGTCACGCCGCCACCAACCACGCCGCCATCGGTCACGTCGTCACTGACCACCTCGTCACCGGTCACGTCCTCGCCTGTCGGCTGAGCCGTGGGCGCCTCGGTCGGTTCCGGTGCGTGCGGGGTGTGGGTGTGCTGGGTCGTGGTCGCGGTGTCCGGGTCACCGTCGCCGGTGCTGCCGGGTGTGGTGGGTAGCAGCGGGGGCATGGTGTTGGGGTCGGTGATCAGGTCGAACATGACCTGCGCCATCGAGGCCGCCTGACGCTCCCGCTGCCCCACCGACCCACCACTGTCCAGGCCACTGCCCGTGGTGGTGTCGGGGCAGGCGGCGGCCTGCACTCGGTGCAGCAGTGCGGCGTGCAGGTCGGCGATGTTGGTGATCGAGCCCCGGTAAGTGATGGCCGCCCGCCCGTAGCCCTGCTGGGTGACCTTGACCGAGTCCTTCTCGGCGGCGGCGTCGTCCAGGATCCGGCGATACGCCGCGGCATCGGCCTGCGCGATCAGCCGCTCGATCCGATTCTTCAACCCCACGGCGCCGAGCTGCTCGGCGACCGGCAGGATCATCTGTTCCACCCAGTCCCGCGCCCGACCCGCTGCGAGGCGTCCGGTCTGGCGGGCCACCTCCCGTGCCCGGGTCGTCGAGATCGACCCGTCCAGCAGCGCCCGGTACAGCCGGCCGTGGTCCTCGGGCCAGGTCGCCAGCATCTCCACCCGTGCCCGGAGTCCCGACGGACTGATCCGCGCGACCGCGGCGACCTCCTCGATCGCTGCCGTCAACGCCCGCTCCTCGGGGTCGCGCACCCACGCCGGCAGGTTCACCTCGACATCCAGGTCGAGTTCATCGGGGTGACGCGCCTGGTACCGCCACGCCAGCTCCCGGGTCAGCTGCGCCTGGGTCAACTCGATGTGGGTGATCGCCTGCCGACACGCCACCGCCGCCGAGACCACCTCCGCATCCGACAGTCCCGAGGGCTGCGACTGCGCCAACGTCACCGCCGCCACGGTCACCAAGGAGGGTTCGACGTTCCCGGGAGTCAGGAACGTCCGGCAGATCCGCCCCGCGACCTGATCCCGGTCGTCCTCGTTCTCCGGTCCGCCGTCGGTGAACCAGTCCCACACCGCCTCCCGCGCCGACAACCGTGCCGAGCCGCGGTCGAGCTGTTCACGCTGCACCGAGTTCTCGGCCCGCAGTGCCTCGACCTGTTCCCGCAACGCCTCGTTCTCGACGCTGAGCCGAGCCACCTCGGCGTCCGCGTCGTGCAACAGGTCGGGCGTGAACATGCCTCGATTCTACCCGAACACCTGTTCGAACGCCATTGGGTAGGCCGTCGAATTCGTCTACCCCAGAACGGTTTTCACGCCAACCCAAGCCGAGCGGCGGGGTCGGCAGAGGGTGGGGGTGGGTGGGGTTGTCGCGCGCGGCTGGCTGGGTCTGGCGGGAGCGCGAGCCTGCGAGCGCGGATGGATCGCCGCGCGCGACAACCCCACCCACCCCCGCCCGACCCACGCGAGACCGCCGCGCGCGACAACCCCACCCACCCCCACCCCCCCCCCCCCCCCCCCCCACCCGGAACCACGAACAAACCAACCCAGAGCAGGAACACCTCACCCCACCTCGGCCGACGCCTCCCCCAGCACCCGCGCCACGTATCCCTGGATCGCCGTCCTGGCCTCGGTGTCGAGCCCGGTGAACTCGATCCCGATGTCGAGGCCGAGCTCGGCGTTCTTCGCCCGAACCACCAGGCCGTCGAGGCGCACCAGTCGCCCACCGAGGCTGAGCCGCAACCCGACGCTGTCCCCGATGCCCAGCTCCAGCAGACTGTCCTCGATCACACACTTCAAGCCGGTCTCACTGATGTCGAACAGGGTGCCGACGATGGAGCGGCCCATGGCCTCCAGCTCGACCGTGCCCTCGGTCTCGACCCGCTGGGCACCACGGCGCTCACTCTGACTCGAGGTGGCCATCGCCTCGACACGGGCGAGGGCGTCGTCCAGGGCGGTCACCAGGGCCGAGATGCCTTGCCGCTGCCGATCGGCGGCCGAGGTGAGCTCGCCGGTCTCGTGCCGGATGCCCACCGCCCCCTCGCTCATACCGTTGATCACCAAGGACATGCCCTCGACGTCCTGGTGCAGCTGACCCAGCGTCGTGGCGATCTCGCGGGTGGAATCGGCCGTCGTGGCCGCCAGGTTCTTCACCTCGCCGGCCACCACGGCGAATCCCTTGCCGGCCTCACCGGCCCGGGCCGCCTCGATGGTGGCGTTGAGCGCCAACATGTTCGTCTGCTCGGCAACCCCCGAGATCATGCGGGCGATGCCGCTGATGCGCTGCAGGCTGTTGTCCACCGCGGCCGCCGAGCGGCGGCCCTCATCGGCTCGTTCGGCAGCAGCCTCGGTCACCTGGGCGGTCGCCGAGATCCGCTCATCGATCTCACCCACGGCATCACGCACGGACTGGGCCTCGGTCTTGACCTCGCGCAGTTCCTCGACCACGGTCAACGCCGTCTCGTGCACTGCCTTCTGCGCGCGTTCACGCAGGTGCCCGAGTGCCAGCCGCTGCTGCAGGAAGTTCTGCCGCAGCTGGGATTCGCGGGACTGTTGGAGCTCGGACAGTTCCGCATCGCGTGCCGCCATCGCGTCGAGCATGTCGTCGATGGTCTTGGCCAGCGCGCCGAGGTCACCGCGGTCGGTCGAGGCGATGCGCAGCGTTCGGTCACCGGAGGAGATGACCTCCTCGGCGGTCCGGCGCAACGGCGCGATGCGCAGCCGCACCTCACGCCGCGTCAGCAGGACGACCCCGGCGAACAACGCGATGCCGACCCCGGCCGATGCCATCATCATGCCGCGCAGCAGGCTCTGGGCCTGCTGGTGGATGACTCGTTGCTGCACGGCCTCCAGCACCACCGGCGTGCCACCCACCGAGGGCACCTGCACCCGCAGCGCCATGGCCGTCGAGCTCAGCACCGCGGTGCTGACACCCAGCTTGCCGATCTGGCTCTCGATCGTCGGCGAACTGGAGGCGGCAGTCGAGGTGGCGGCGCCTTTGACCAGGGCGAGCGGCATGGTCAGCTCCTGCCCCAGCTGCTTCAGGCCCCGCTCGCCGAGCGAGCGCAGATAGATCAGGCCGCCGGCGATCTCCTCGCCGCCATCACCGCGGTGGGCAGCGAAACCACAGAACAGGTACGGCGCGTCGGAGGCCACCGTGATGCCGCACCGGGCCGCGCCGGCCTCGGCTTCGGGGTCGAAGAGTTTGATCAGCTCAGCCGGCTCGCTCAATCCGGCCGGGGGCTTGGTGAAGGCGGTGCCGTCACTGAGTCCACCCACCCGCAGGGTGCCGTCCGGCCCCACACCCAGCACGCCGTCCAGCCCGTAGAGGTCACGCACGTCGGCCGGCGGGAAGTCGGCGGCGAAGGTCTCGGCGTCCCGCTTGGCGACATCGTCGAACGAGCTGTCCCAGATGGAGTTCGTCGACCCGTAGTTGCGCACCAGGGTGGTCCAGGAATCGAGCCCGGTCCTGACCCGCTGGGCGTCGGCCGCGATGCGGTCCGATTCCAGCCTGTCGAACGCTGACGACGTGGCACCCTGCAGCACACCGAAACCGGCGAGCATGACCATCGTCACCAACAAGCCCGCGAGCACCGTCCCGTTGAGGCGCATGAGTCGTCGCACCGTCTGGATGTCGTCATCGGGACGAGCTCGCTTGAGATCAGACCAGCGGGACCACCCTCAGGCGACGCCGTTGCGCAGCACGTTGCGCACCGCGGTCTCGACGTCGGCCGCGGTCAGGTTGCCGTCGGCTCCCTTGGGCAGAGCGGCCACCACGGCAGCGGCGATCACCTTGGGGTCGGGTGAGGTGTTGACGGCGGCCCGCTGCAGCATCGTGCCCGTGGTCGGGCTCTCGCCGAAGCGAGACCCCCACACCGTGGCAGCGATCTTGTTGAGGTCGTCCTGGGTCAGGGCCATGGGATCTCCGTTCGGGGGCGGGGGTGGCGGGGGTGGGTTCTGGCCCAGGGCGACGGCGATCCGCGGGATCACCACGTCGATCAGCTGGGCGATACGCGTCTTGCCGGGGCAACTGCGCCCGTCGGGCGCCCAGGCCGGGAAGCGGGCGTGATAGCCGATGCCGGACTGTGAGGTGGAGGTGACCAACCGGGCCGGCGCGCCGGTCTGACGGCACCACCAGGTTCCCAGCCGGACCAGCGCATCCACCTGTTTGGTCGACCAGGCGCGCAGCGGCTCGCCACCGTCCGAGGTCTCGATCGACGTCGCGTAGGCGTTGCCGGCGTTCTGGGCGTCGGCCTGGTAGTCGAGGGACTGCCACTGCCAGACCGCGCCGTCGAGCGCCGCGCCGTCCCAGGGGCCGCCGAGCCCGAAATGCGACTCGGTACCGGTGTAGCCCTGGCCCCGGAACAGCGAATCAGTGCTCTTCAGATACCCGACCATGGTGTGGAAGATCAGCACCCGGGGGGTGATCCGCGGCTCGACCTGAGTGCCGAGCGGACGCCAACTCGCCTCGGGATAACGCACTTGCATACCGTGGCCCCCCCTGTGCGACTCACCGACCCGACCCGATGAAGCGGCAGCCTAGCCCGTACGGGTGAGAGTCGGCGCCGTGATCACTCCAAGACCACGTCGCGATGCAGCACCCGGTGACGCAGGGCCGCCCGGAACAGCGTCGCCGCCCCGGGCCGGGCCTGCAGCCGCCGGCCGGTCAGCGCGCCGGACTCCTCCATCAGCTCCAGCCACCGCAGTTCGCGCAACACCGCGAAGAACAGCGGCGAGGTGTCCGCCTCCGACGGCTGGCGTCGTCCGGCCACGCGCCACCCCGATTCGGTGACCACGGACTGCACCAGGTCCCGCACGTCCTCCTCGACGACCGAGTCACCGCTCTCGAGGACGGCGAGCACCACCTCCCAGGTCACCGCCAGGGCCGAGTGCTCCGGGCCGATCAGCCGGCCGGCCACCATGCTCCAGAGCACTCCACCCTCGCTCAGCGCAGACCGTCCGGTGGGGGTGAGCAGCAGTCGCGGGCCCCGCCTGCGCACCAGCCCCAGGCGGGTGGCTGCCTCACGCAACACCAACACCGGGTAGGCGTCCACCTCACGGTTGGAGGCCCCGATCAGTTCCTCACGCCAGCCCAGTTCGTCCAGCGCCCGCACCACGGTGCGCGGCGGCAGGTAGCCGGCCGCGGTCAGCGTGATGCCCTCACCCACCTCGGTCAGCAGCCAGTCGAGCGGGTGCAGGACGGCGCGGGCCGCCGCCCCGGTCAACGGCTCGACCGGCTCGGCCAGGCGCGCCGCGAGCGGGGCCAGCATGGCGTTGCGTGTGGTCGACCGGGCGCCTCGCACCCACCGCCCCAGGCGTTCGGTGAGCACCCGGTGGTAGGGAGTCTCGCCGCCCAGGTCGGGCCGCGGGGAGGTGAGCACCGCCAGGGTCAACTCGGTCTGGCGATCACGCCAACCGCGGGCTGCGGGCACCAGCTCGCCGACCGCGACGGCCAGTTCGAGTGTGTCCGCCACCGCCTCGAGGGCGTAGGCCTCGGCCGGCCCCATGCTCGCGCCCCAGGTGAACAGTTCGGTGCTCGGCGGTTCGATCCCCGATCGCTCGGCCGCCCGCCGCGCCAGCGCCCGGCCTCGCTCGGGGGTGTGCTCGCTGATCGCGAGCACCTCACGGGTGGTCTCACTGCGCGCGATCTCGGCGTAACGCCCCAGGCTCAACTCGTCGAGCAGCGCGGCCAAGGCCTGCGCCACCTGCCAGCGCGGCCCGACGCCGTGACCGAGCGCGGTCTGGGCCGGGAACCAGGTCTGTGGCAACTCGTCCCAGCAGTACTGCTGCAATCGCCACTGGGTCAGGGCATCCGGACCGGCGCCGGCCAGCAGGGCGTCCCAGGCGCGACGAGCGGCGTCGGCGAGCGCGGGCTCGGCACGATGAAGCGCCGCGAGTGCCTGCTCCACCGACTGCACGATGCTCAGCGTGCCATCGCTGCCCGCGCGCACGGCCGCGACGCGCTGGCCTAGGCTCCCTCGGGTGCGCGCACTGACGGCTGTTCCGGTGGGCAGCGGACCCGCGGCCCTGGACCTGCTCGATGCCCTGGCCGCCGCGCTCAACGGGTCCGGACCGGCACTGCTGCCCCATCCAACCGGCTCACAGCCGCTGCCTGCCCCGGCCACCCTGGACGCCGACGAGGACGATGCGGCGGACCCCACTGTGGCCGTGGTCGCCACGTCCGGCTCGACCGGCCGGCGCCGGGGGGTGCTGTTGCCGGCCTCGGCCTTGCTGGCCTCCGCCTCGGCCGGCCACGACCGGCTCGGCGGCCCGGGACGGTGGCTGCTCGCGTTGCCGGTGCACCACGTCGCCGGGCTCCTGGTGCTGATCCGCTCGCTGCTGACCCGCACCCGCCCGGTCGCCCTCGACCTGAGCGACGGGTTCGACCCCGAGGACTTCGCCGCGGCGGCGGCCACCCTCGCCGGCCCGCGCCGCTACACGGCCCTGGTGCCGACCCAACTGGTTCGGCTGCTGGACGCCGGCACCGAGGTGCGCCGCGAGCTGGCGCGGTTCGACGGCGTCCTGATCGGCGGGGCGGCGCTGCCGGACGTCGTCCGCGAGCGCGCCGCGAACGACGGCGTCCGCGTGGTCGCGACCTACGGCATGACCGAGACCTGCGGCGGGTGCCTCTACGACGGTCGACCGCTGGACGGCGTCCGGGTGCGACGGGACGACGACGGCCGGATCCACCTCGGGGGGCCGACGATCGCCCGGGGCTACCTCGGCGAGAGGCTGCCCGACGCGTCGGCGTTCAGTACGGACAGCCAAGCCGAGCGGTGGTTTCGCACCGACGATGCCGGTCGCTGGGATGACCACACACCCCCGCGGCTGCAGATCCTGGGCCGGCTGGACGACGCCGTGATCACCGGCGGCGTGACGGTCTCACCGGCCGGGGTCGAGGCGGCGCTGCTCACCCTGCCGGCACTCGCCGAGGTGGTGGTGGTCGGCATCCCCGATGACCGATGGGGGCAGCGGCTGGTGGCTGCGGTGGTGTTGCGTCCCGGTGCCGAACTGCCGCCCGAGGCCGAGCTGCGTCGCGTGGTGACCGAGCGGATCGAGTCGGCCGCCGTGCCCCGGCAGGTGATGGTGCTCGCCGAGCTGCCCTCGCGTGGGCCGGGCAAGCCGGACCGCGTGGCCATCGCGCGGCTGGCCGAGGGGTCGAGCGGGTCGGGAGGGTAATCTCCGCCCGTGGCGACCCGGGCGCAGTGGATCTCCGCGGCGCGGCCGCGCACCCTTCCGGCGGCGATCGCCCCGGTGCTCGTCGGAACCGGGGCCGCCGCGGCGCTGGACGGCGCCCTGATCGGCCGGGCGCTGCTCGCCCTGGTCGTGGCGCTGGCGCTGCAGGTCGGGGTCAACTACGCCAACGACTACTCCGACGGCATCCGCGGCACGGACGACGACCGGGTCGGACCCTTTCGGCTGACCGGCTCGGGTGCGGCCGACCCCGCCACTGTGCGCCGGGCGGCCTTCGCCGGCTTCGCGGTGGCCGCGGCGTCCGGACTGGCACTGGTGGCCCTCAGCGGCACCTGGTGGCTGATCGCGGTCGGCGCGGCCAGCATCATCGCTGCCTGGTACTACACCGGCGGCAGCCGGCCCTACGGCTACGCGGGGCTCGGCGAGGTGTTCGTCTTCGTCTTCTTCGGCCTGGTGGCGGTGCTGGGGACGACGTACACCCAGGCCGGACGCGTCGGCCTCGAGACCCTGGCCGGCGCAGTGGCGATCGGTCTGCTGGCCTGCGCGATCCTGGTGGCGAACAACCTGCGCGACGTGCCCACGGACACGGCAGCGGGCAAACACACCCTGGCGGTCCGGATCGGCGCCCCCGCCACCCGGCGGCTCTACGCCGCCCTGGTGGCCGGCGCGTTCGTGCTCGCGGTCCTGGTGGCGCTGCGCCGTCCGGCCGCGCTGATCACGCTGGTGGCCGTTCCGGCCGCGCTGCCGCCGGTGCGCGCGGTGCTGCGGGGGGACGCCGGACTGCAGCTGTTGCCCGTGCTCCGCGACACCGGGCGGCTGGAACTGGTCTACGCCGTGCTGCTGGGCCTGGCACTCGCCCTGGGCTGAACCAGCGGGCCGCTCGATCGGGCCGACTCGATCGGGCCAGTCAGTCGGTCGCGGCCGAGTCGCGAGGGGCCGGCTTCCTGGCGTCGAGCTCGTCGAGCTCGGCGTCCTCGGTCTGCTCATCGACACCCGGGCCGGGCCGCTGGCCGGTGCGCCGCGCGACCCGGTCGGCGACCTGCAGGGCCACTTGATCGCGCAGACCGCGCAGCAACACGTACGAGACCAGCATCGAGATGACCGCGGCCCCGATGATCGCCCAGAGCTGCCCCGCGCCGGCCCAGACGAGCAGGCCGAGCGAGACCACGAACAGGGCGAGCCGGGCCATCGAATAGCGCAGCAACGGGTTCACGCCACCCAGCCTAACTATCCCGTGGCGCCACCCCGACCGCAGGCCGTGTCGACCCGACCACGCGGGCGTCCGAACTGTGCCGTCCACCCTCAAGTGCGCGCTCGGGACGGTCGACGCACAGCGCACAGGCGACGGGGACGCCCTCGTTCACGCTGGGGAGAAGACATGAGCGGCGACCGCACCACACACGGACATCGTCGCCTCGCCGAGGGCTCGCGAGCACGCGAGGACGCCACCACCGGCCGGGACGACGCCGAGCTCGCTCCCGAACTCGACCCCGAGCTCGACCCGCTCGACGAGGTGGACGGCCCGGGCGACACCTTGCTCGATCGGCTCGGTCGGCTCGACGACGCGGACCCGGGTTCCCCCGGCACTCGTCCGGCACCGGGGCGCACCGGGTCGCCCCCGCCCGGGCCGAGCCTGCGCCATCTGGTGCTGCTGTCACTGGGGGTCGCGGCCTTCGCCGTCCCGGCCATGGTGTCGGCCGTCGTCCTCGCTGCACCCGGCCTCTCGCAGGCCCTCACGCTGGCACTCGGGCTGTCGGCCGGACTGGCCCTGGTGGTCGCCATCCCCATCATCGCGCTGGCCGGTGGCGGCAGGCGTGGCCGAGGCGGGCGTCCCGTGGCACGGGGCGCGCGCCCCCGGCGGCCCGTTCCCGCCGCAGCCACCCCTCGACCGGCCGCGCGCCGCGGCGGGGCGCCCCGACCCCGCCGGCCCCGCACCCGGGGATCCGCCCGGGGATCCGCTCGGCGCACGGACCGGGGGACGACGGCAGCCGCCCCCCGGCGGCCCGGACCTCGATCCCAACCCGCCGGACGCGCCGAACTGCTGAGCGCGGCCGAGGCGGCCCTGGCCCGTCGGGATCTGATGGGGGGCGAGGTGGCGCTGCTGGTCCTGGACGTGGCCGACCCCGGCCAGGTGATCTCCTCGCTCGGCGTCGCCGGGCAGCTGGACGTCGCCCGTCAGAGCATGCGCCGATTGCAGGCCTGGCTGCCCGGCCAGGACACCGTGGCCCAGCTCGGCCCGAGCACGTTCGCCGTCCTCACCGAGGGCGTCGGTGATCATGATGCGCCGCAGGAGATCGCCGCGCGGCTGGCCGCGCTGTTGACCGAGCCGATGAGCAGCGGCCAACGCCTGGCCTCGGTGCGCTTCGCCATCGGGATCGCCACCTCGAGCGGCGAGCTCAGCTGCGCCGAGGATCTACTGCTCGCGGCCCGGGAGGCCCGGCTGCATGCCGTGGAGACCGACGACGTCGCTCCCGGGGCCGTGGTCCGCAGCACCTGGTGCCGGTACGACAGCGCCCGACACGCCGATGCCACCGCCCTGGGCGCGGCCGAGATCGAGTTGCGCGATGCCCTACGGGCGCAACGGATCCAGGTCTCGTTCCGCCAGATCGTCCAGTTGGGCCGGGCCGAGGACGACGACCAGCACGGCGAGATCACCGGCCGCACGATCGCGATGCAGGCCCTCCCTCGCTGGTCCCGCGCCGATGGAAGCACCCTGCCACCCGAGCAGATCGAGGCCCTGGCCGAGTCGGCGGGCCTGGCCTCGGTGTTGGGGCTGCAGGTTCTGGGGTGCGGCCTGGACGCCGTCTCCGCCTGGTACGCAGCAGGTTTCCCGGTGGGACGATTGTCGATACGGCTGTCGGCGGGGCACCTGAGCGACCCTGACCTGGTCGCGACGGTGATCGGTCACCTCACCCGACGCGATCTGCCGCCCAGTTGTCTGGTCGTCGAGGTCGATGCCGCCTCGGTGTCGGACGCCACCCAGGTGCGCCCGGTGCTGACCCAGCTACGGGCGCAGGGCATCGAGGTGGTGATCACCTCGGTGGTCGCCCCCGGCGCCGGGATCGCCCTGCTGCGCACCGTGCCGGCCTCCGGGATCTCGCTGCATCCCACGGTCACCCGGGCCATGGTCACCAACGGTGTCCCGGTCGCCGCCGCCCTCGCGGCCTGCCGTCGCGCCGG
The DNA here is from genome assembly GCA_016713225.1 of Kineosporiaceae bacterium. NCBI lineage: Bacteria > Bacillati > Actinomycetota > Actinomycetes > Kineosporiales > Kineosporiaceae > Kineosporiaceae bacterium. Next base: position 762,384 of record JADJPO010000002.1, on the reverse strand, counting down.
CGCTCGACTGCTGCTCGAGGGCCTGAGCACGGTCGACGAGCTGGACGCCGCCTGCCGCATCGGGGTCGACGCGGCCAGCGGTTCGCTCATCGGTCAGCCCGCCGGACCGCGCGATGTCACGGCCCGGTTCGGACGCAGCGCGGGCACGACTTACAGTTGAGGTATGCGCGTAGTCATCACTTTGGTCACGGTGGGGGTGGCCATCTACGCGCTCGTCGACTGTCTGCGCAGCCGGCCGGGTGAGATCCGGGGGCTGCCCAAGGTTCTCTGGCTGGTCGCGATCGTGGTGATGCCGCTGGCCGGAGCGGTGGCCTACCTGGTTCTGGGCCGGGTCACTCCCCCGGGGACTGCCGGTCTCAGACCGCCCGGACGCCGGGTGGTCGCCCCGGATGACGACCCCGAGTTCTTGCGCTCACTGCGCGTTCGCCGTCCCGATCAGACGCCGCCACCGGCCACGCCACCGCCGCCCGTCGTCCCGCCCGCCCCGCCGGCGCCGCCGGAATCGACCGACGACGAGGCTGAGCCGGCCGACACCACCGACGGGCCGGACGGCGGGGATCACCGCGCGTAGGTGTGCTTGCCCACCGCGAAGAAGTTGACCACCAGGAAGTTCGCCAGCAGGCAGGCGTAGCCGAACATCACCAGGTAGGCGGCGCGACGGCCCTCCCACCCGCGGGTGGCCCGAGCGTGCAGGTACGCGGCGTAGACGACCCAGATGATGAAGCTCCAGACCTCCTTGGGGTCCCAGTTCCAGTACCGGCCCCAGGCGGCTTCGGCCCAGATCCCGCCGGCGATCAGGGTGAACCCCCACAACGGGAATGCGGCGATGTGCAGCTGGTAGCTGGAGCGCTCGAGATCGGCCGAGCCGGGCAGCGCGTCCATGAACCGGCCACGGCGCGGGGTGCCACCGGCCGCCCGGGTGAGCTCACGGCGCTCCTGGAGCAGCTGCAGCACCGAGGTCGAGAAGCCGAGGGTGAACAACGCGGACGCGACGAAGGCGACCGAGACGTGGATCAACAGCCAGTAGCTGCGCAGCGCCGGCACCAGTTGGGCGGCCTCGGAGTAGAACACGCTGACCGCCAGGCCCAGGGTGAGGAGCACCGGACCGATCACGAAGGTGCCCAGGTAGTGGACCTTGCGCTTGAGCAGGACCCCCAGGAACACCGCGGTCACCACCACCGCCCCGGTGGTGGCGAACTCGAACATGTTGCCCCAGGGCGCCCGCTGCACCGACATCCCACGAGTCACGACCGCGGCCAGGTGCAGGCCGAACGCCAGCCAGGTGAGCGACATCGCGATGCCCAGCGCCCGGCGACGTGGCGGTGCCTCCTCGGGCCGGGCCGTGGCCTCGATCACGAGGTCCGGATCGGCACCGGCCGGGGCGCCGACCGTGGCCAGCTCCCGGGCCTCGAGCCGAGCCGATTCCAACCCCGCCCGGGCGCCGCGCGCCCCGAGATCGGCCACGAACGCCCCGAAGGCACCGGTGTACACCGCCATCGACGAGTACACCAGGACGTTGCTCAGCTGGGCCAGATTCTGCTCGATGGCCATCAGGACTCCCTCGTCGTCGACGTCTGCGCCACCCCGTCAGGCAGCGTAGCCCGGGCAATGGCCGTCACCTCGGCGCCCAGCGTGGCGTCGTCCCCGCGGGACAGCCCTGCCACGGTGAGAATGAGGCGACCGTCCTCATCCGGCGTGGCACGCACCCAGACCCGGCGACGGCGGACGAACAGCGAGGCGGTCACCCCGCCGAGCGCCAGCAGCGCCGAACCCAGCGCCCAGCCTTTCGACGGATCCCGCCGAATGTCCAGGGCGGCATAGCGCGTCAGTCCGTCGAAGGAAACCGATCCTGCGCCGTCCGGCAGCGGCGCCGTGGTGCCCGGGGCGAGCAACACCTTCAGGGGTTGCCCATCTGCCGTCTTGGCCGTGGTCATCGAGCCGCCCAGGCGCATCACGGACTGCGGCACCCCGGTGCGGAACTCGAGGCCGTCCTGACCCGGCGCGGCCAGCAGCACGTTCACCATCAGCCGCGGCTCGAGCGGCTGCGGGAACAGCGACACCGGGACGCCGTCCTGCAGGTCGTAGGTGGGCAGGAACACCCCGACCAGGGCGATCTGGCGCGGCGTGGCGTCCGGAACCTTGACCACGGCGAGCGACTTGTAGTTGCCGTCCTGCGGCCGGGTGATCACCGGGCCGCGGTAGGCGACGTTGCCCTGCCCGTCGGTGACGGTGATGATCGGGGCGTACCCGTTGCCGACCAGGAACGCCCGGGTGCCGTTGACGTCGAGGGGGTGGTTCGGGCTGACCGTGACGGTGCGCGGCGCCCGGCCGGGTTCGTCGACGACCGAGAAGGTGGCCTGGAACTCTCGAGGGGCGCCCATCTGACCGGCTTGGGATCCGGTCTCGAACTCGACCTTGAAGTCGGTCAGCTCGGCCGTGAAGGGGGGCAGGGTGCCGGTGTCGATCAGCCGGCCGGCGCTGAAGGAGTCGTAGCTGATCACGGTGTTGGCGAAGGTGCCGCCCTGCACGACCACGGCCTGACCGGAGTAGCTGGCCAGGGACCCCCACGCCAGCGCTGCCAGCAGCCCGAGCAGCGCGAGGTGGAACAGCAGGTTGCCGGTCTCGGCCGAGTAGCCCTTCTCCGCCGAGATGCTGGCGTCGTCCCGAGACCCCCGGTTGTCGACCACCCGGTAGCGCCGACGGCGCAGCGCGACCAGGGCGGCGTCCAGGACGGTGTCGGCTGTGCCGGCGCTCGCCCCGGACGGCGCGGCCAGGGTGAGGTGGTCGGGCAGCCGCTCCAACCGGCGCGGCGTTCGGGGCGGAGCCGAGCGCATCGCCCGCAGATGCAGCCGCGCCCGGGGCAGCACGCAACCCACCAGTGAGATGAACAGCAGCAGGTAGATCGCCGAGAACCAGACCGAGGTGTAGACGTCGAAGAAACCCAGCCGGTCGAGCCAGGGGCCGACCGTCGTGTGCTCGTCGAGATAGTCGATGACCCGGCTGGGGTCCTCACGGTTCTGCGGCACGATCGAGCCGGGCACCGAAGCGATGGCCAGCAGGAACAGCAACAGCAGCGCGGTGCGCATGCTGGTGAGCTGGCGCCAGGCCCAGCGCAGCCAGCCGCCGAGGCTCAGGGTGGGTTGGGTGATCGGGGCGTCGGCGTCGTACTCGCTGAAGGCGCCCTCGGCCTCGGGTCGGGTACTGGTCGCCATCACAGCACCGTCTCGAAGTCGAGTACCCAGGTTTGGATCCGCTGCATCCAGTCCCCCCACAGCCCGGTGGCCAGCAGCAGGCCCACCACGATCAACATCCCGCCCCCCAACCGAGTGACCAGCACCCGGTGCCGCCGCACGAGGCCCAGCGCTCCGAGCATCCGGCGATAGGCCAGGCCGGCGACCACGAACGGGACGCCGAGCCCCAGACAATAGGCGGTGGCCAGGACGGCGCCGCGGGTGGCGCTGGCGTCGTCCAGGGTCAGCGCCAGGATCGCCGCGAGCGTCGGCCCGGTGCACGCCGTCCAGCTGAGACCGAACACGATGCCGAGCAGCGGGGCACCGGCCAAGCCCGCCGCGGGCCGCACGTCCAGCCGGCGCTCGCCGCCGAGCAGCGGCATGATGCCGATGTAGACCAGGCCCAACCCGATCGTGATCACGCCGAGGATCCGGCTGAGCAGGGCGGAGCGTTCGATCAGCAGGCCGCCGAGAGCCCCGGTGGTGGCGCCGATGAGCACGTAGACCGCGGTGAACCCGAGGACGAACAGCGCCATTCCGGCGACCATGCGTCCCCGACGCCGTGATTCCAGGTCGATACCGCTGAGCCCCGTGACATAACCGAGGTAGCCCGGCACCAGCGGCAGCACGCACGGCGACAGGAACGAGACCAGACCTGCGGCCACGGCGATGGGGACGGCGAACAGCAGCGAGCCGTCGGCAACCGTCGCGCCCGGGTTCACGGCGTACCCGTGGGTGCGGGCGACGACGTGGCAGAGGAGGTCGGAGCGGACGTGGCAGACGACGTCGCCGTGGTCCCAGGAGAGATCACGAGCGGTATGCCGTCGAGGACCGAGGCCACCACGGCGGTCAGGGTGTTGTAGGTGAGGCCGCCGGAGATCCGGCCGGCAATCCGTCCCTGTGGGTCGATCACGAGCGTGCTGGGAACGGCCCCGGGCGCGACCGAGCCGCGCAACGCGAGAACGGCGCGCTTGGTGTCGTCCAGCAAGCTGGGATAGGTGATCTTGTAGGTCCGTTGAAAGGCCAGTGCGGCCGCCGGGTCGTTGCTGACCTCGCTGGCGATGCCCAGGAACTTCACGCCGCGAGCGGCCAGGTCCGTGCTGGCGCGCTGCAGGTCGGGCGCCTCCTTGTGGCACGGCGAGCACCACGAACCCCAGATGTTGAGTACCACCACGGACCCCCGCAGGGAGGCCAGGTCGAGCGGCGCGCCCTCGAGGGTGGTGCCGGACAGGGCGACAGGCTGCTCGCGGCGGCTCGGGTCGACCACCCGGATGAGCCCGTCGGCGCCGGTGTAGTCGATGCCCGTGCCCGTGGTGGCCGAGCTCTGACCGGATGAGCCGGTGCAGCCGGCCGACCCGAGCACCACGATCAGGCCGATCGTCACGGCGGCGAGCAGGCTCGACCGTCCCCGGGTGTGCAGGCGCATTGCGTTCGTCGTCCTCCTCAGGCCCCGGACACCGTCGACGCCCCGGCGACCAGGTCGGCCGCCGGCTCGGCATAGGAGATCAGGGCCAGCTGTGTGTCGTCGTAGTGGAAGGAGGTCACCGAGGCCAGGTTGCACTGGCGGCGCCGCGGGTCGTGCCACAGCCGGCGCTTCTCTGCTGCCAGCCGGGCGATCCAGATCGGCAGCTGGTGGCTGACCAGCACACTGTGTCGCCCCGGTGCGGCCTCACGCGCTGCCGCCAGCGCGGCGTGCATCCGCTGGGCCACCCGGGCATAGGGCTCGCCCCAGGAGGGGCGGAACGGGTTGTACAGGTGACGCCAGGCGCTCGGCTCGCGCAGCGCGCCGTCCCCGATGCCGAATCGCTTGCCCTCGAAGACGTTGGCGGCCTCGATCAGCCGGCCGTCGACGGCGATGTCGAGCCCCAGCGCCGCGGCGAGCGGGGCCGCGGTCTCCTGCGCGCGCTCCATCGGCGAGGCGACCACGCGGGCGATCACCGGGTCGATCCCGTCGTCGGCCCGGGCCGCCAGCTCGGTCACGAAGTACTCCCGCGCACGCTCGGCCATCGCCCGTCCCCGCTCGGACAGGTGGTAGTCGGGCAGCCGGCCGTAGAGGACCTTGTTCGGGTTCTCCACCTCGCCGTGACGCAACAGATGGACGACGGTGCGCGTGCTCACGCCGACATCCTCTCAGGCCGAGTGGGGACGAGCGGAACCTGGCCCATCTCCGCCCCCGCCCCGATGCCGCAACGTCCCCTACCTACCCCTCCCCAACCCGCGGTGATCATGTAATCCGTGCACGAAACGTGCACGGATTGCATGATCACCGCGGGTTGGGACGTGCATCGGCGGCGGCTCGGGCGGCGGCCGGCAGGGCTGCGATCACTCGGTCGAGCGCGGCGTCGTCGTGCGCCGCCGAGAGGAACCAGGACTCGAAAGCGCTCGGTGGCAGGTAGACCCCCTGCGCCAGCATGGAGTGGAAGAAGGCCTTGAACGCCTCGGTATCCTGCCGGCGGGCGGTGTCGTAGTCGGTGACGGCCTCGACACCCTCGGGCGTGAAGAACACGCTGAACATGCTGGCCGCGTGCTGGATCACATGCGGCACGCCGGCGTCGTCCAAGGACTGGTGCACCGCGCCCGACAGCCGCTCGGCGGCAGCGGCCAGGTGGGTGTAGACCTCGTCGGCGCAGTGGCGCAGTGTGGCCAACCCGGCCGCGGTCGCCACCGGATTCCCGCTGAGCGTGCCCGCCTGGTAGACCGGCCCGGACGGCGCGAGCCGGCTCATGATCTCGGCCCGGCCCCCGAACGCGGCCGCCGGGAACCCACCGCCCATCACCTTGCCGAAGGTGAACAGGTCGGGCACCACGCCCTCGATGCCGAACCAGCCCGCCGGCGAGCAGCGGAACCCGGTCATCACCTCGTCGCTGATCAGCAGTGCACCGTGCTCGGCGGTGACGCGCCGCAGGGCCTGGGTGAAGCCCGGCCTCGGCGGCACCACGCCCATGTTGCCGGCTGCGGCCTCGGTGATCACCGCCGCGATCCGGTCACCGTGCGTTCGGAAGACAGATTCCAGAGCGGAGAAGTCGTTGTAGGGCAGCACGAGGGTGTCCGCCGCGCTGGCGCCGGTGACCCCGGGCGAGTCCGGCAACGCGAAGGTGGCCACTCCTGAGCCGGCCGCGGCCAACAGCGCGTCGACGTGCCCGTGATAGTGCCCGGCGAACTTCACGATCACCGGGCGCCCGGTGAAGCCGCGGGCCAACCGGATCGCACTCATCGTCGCCTCGGTGCCCGAGGAGACCAGCCGCACCTGTTCCACCGGCTCGATCCGGCGCACGATCTCCTCGGCGAGGGCCACCTCGTTCTCACTCGGGGTGCCGAACGAGAAACCCTGGGCCGCGGCGTGCCGGACGGCGTCCAGCACCGCCGGGTGGGCATGGCCGAGGATCATCGGCCCCCAGGAACACACCAGGTCGACGTACTCGCGGTCGTCGGCATCGCGCAGATACGGCCCGTGGCCACTGACCATGAACCGTGGCGTGCCCCCGACGGCGCGAAACGCACGCACCGGGGAGTTCACGCCGCCCGGGGTCACGACGAGCGCCCGCTCGAACAGTGCAGCCGAGGCCGGCGCCTCCTGCGCGAAGACACCCCGATAGGTACTGCTACTCATCCGGCCAGTCTGTCAGGCCCTTACGGTGAGCCCATGTCGAGGCCACCGCGGTCGCTCACCGAACGCGCCGCAGTCGAGAGTCGGCACCCTCGGGCTGGTGGCCATCGCCGTACCGGCCGTGGTGGCCCGGCCCACGGGAAGCGCCATCCTGGTCACCGTCATCGTCTCTTCGGGCCGTTCGGCTGGGTGTGAGGGAATCGCCATGAGCATGCCGCCACTGCCACCGCCACCCCCGCCCGAGCCGGACGACGGCACCCCGGGTACGCCGGCCACGCCACCGCCTGACCCCTACCAGCCGGCACCGGATCCGTACCAGCCGCACACCTGGGCCACGTGGTCGGACGAGCCCGGTGCACCCGGCGTTCCCGGTGCGCCGGGTCAGGGCCACCCCACCGCGCCGGGCTACCCGCAGGCCGCGTCCATCGATACCGGCCCCAGCCGACTCACCGGGGTCGGCGTCGGTTGCGGCGGCCTGCTGCTCACCGTGGTGGCGCTCGTGGTGATCGGCAACCAGAGCTGGTTGGGGCCCTCCGCGGGACTGGTCGCCCTGCTGCCGCTGGGGCTGCTGATCGCCGGCATCGTCTTCACGGCGCAGGAACGCACCCGCCGCTTCGGCACCGGATTGCTGATCTCGGTGGGGGTCGCGGTGCTCATTGCCGGCGGCTCGTGCCTGGCCCTGCTGGCTGCATTCTCCACCGCGTGATCGTGGTGATCTCCATCGCTGTGGTCTCGGGGATCCCGGCGGCAGGCAGCGACCTGGTCCACGGCGCCTTCGTGGCGCTCGGGGTCGCCGTCGCGGCCTTGCTGTTCCACCACGAGGTGCGGCGCCGAGGCGTCACCGACGACCGGATGTGGGTCATCGTCGCCCTGGCGCTCGCAGGCGGTGCGCTGATGGCGCGGCTCGGCACCTGGTTCCAGCACGTCGATCTACGCGCCAACGCCTCACTGCTCGAACAGTGGGTGTACGGCAACCGCAGCATCCTGTCGGGCCTGGTGGGCGCCTGGGGCGGCGTCCACCTGGGCAAGCGGTTGACCGGCTACCGCGAGCGCACCGGCGACCTGTTCGCCCCGGCGGTCGCGGCTGCCATGGCCCTCGGACGCATCGGGTGCCTGCTCACCGAACGCCCCGGGACGCCGACCGGCACCGGATTCGGCATCACGTTGCCGCCCGAGCAGGCGCAGCTCCTCGGCGCCCCGGCCGGGATCGCACTTCACCCCTCCTTCGGCTACGAGATCGCCTTCCACGTGGTGGCCTTCCTGGTGATCTGGCGGCTGCGCGATGCGCTGACCCGACGTGGCGACCTGTTCATCGGCTACGTGGCGGCCTATGCGATCTTCCGGTTCGGCGTCGAGTTCGTCCGCGGCAACGAGGTCGTCTGGGCCGGCCTCACCCGGCCGCAACTGTTCCTGCTCGTCAGCGCGCCGCTGCTCGCCCGCCGCGCGGCCGGCATCCGGGTCCGTACCTCGACGCTCACGGGGAGGGTGACATGACCGGGCTCTCACCCGGCCGCCCCCTGCGCGGCGACCGGATCCATCGCTACGTCACCGCGTTCTGTCCGCAGTGCCACGCCGACGATCCCGAACGACCGCTGGACGACGTGCGCCGGCTCGCCGGCTGGCTCGTGGTACGCGACGGGGCGGTCTGGCTCGAGCGCGGCTGCCCCGACCATGGCCTGGTGCGCACCTACTACGACGAGTCGCCGCACATCCTGAGCTACCTGGAACAGTGGCAGGCACCGACGAAATCCCATGTGCCCGATCAGGTCTCGAACTTCCGGCCGATCCCGGCGGCCTACGCCCACGGCCTGCCGGCGATGCAGACCCAGCACACCTGCATCCTGGTGGCCGATGTGATCGAACACTGCAACCTGCGCTGTCCGACCTGTTTCACCGCCTCGGGGCCGCAGCTGCGCGGGGTGGCATCGGTCGAGACCGTGCTGGCCAATGTGGACGCCCGACTGGCCCGCGAGGGTAACCGTCTCGACGTGCTGATGCTCTCAGGTGGCGAGCCGACCCTGTACCCCGAACTCGACCGCCTGTTCGACGAGCTGGTGGCTCGACCGATCGTGCGAATCCTGCTGAACAGCAACGGGTTGCGCATCGCCGAGGACGACGAACTGCTGGCCCTGCTACGACGTCACCGGCAGCGGGTCGAGGTCTACCTACAGTACGACGGCCCGTCGGCGCAGTCCTCGATCCACCACCGCGGCGCCGACCTCACCCGGTTCAAGGAAGCCGCCATCACCCGGCTGAGCGAGGCCGAGGTGTTCACCACGCTCACCATGACCGCGGCACTCGGGGTCAACGACGGCGAGATCGGCGCGGTGGTGCTGCGCGCGTTGCAGACGCCCTTCGTGGGCGGCGTCGCGATCCAGCCGGTGTTCGGGTCGGGCCGGGCGAACCCGATCGACGCCTCGAACCGGTTGACCCACACCGGGGTACTGGCCCGGCTCGAGGCCCAGACCGGGGGCCAGGTGAGCTGGCACGATCTCACCGCGCTGCCCTGCTCGCACCCGCACTGCGCCTCGGTGGGTTACCTGGTCAAGGACGACGCCGGCACCTGGCGCTCGCTGGCCGGTCTGGTCGGCCACGACCGGCTGAAGTCCTGGCTCGACCTCGACCCCGACCTGTTGGCGAACAGAGTGGCCGATTCGACCCTGCCCAGTGCGCTGCGCGAGGCGGTCAAGTCCTCGCTGCTCGACCTGCTCTCGGACCAGTCCTCGCTGTCGCACCCGCGCACCGGTGACCTGTGGCGCACCATCTGCACCCAGTGCGACCTGGGCGTCGGCACCCTGGCCACGCTGGCGGCGGGTCGGCTGCCGGGCCAGCAGGATCGATTGAGACGGCTTCTGGCCCAGAGGATCACACGCATCACCGTCAAACCGTTCATGGACCTGTCGACCATGATCGAGGAGCGGCTGATGCAGTGCTGTGTGCACGTCGGCACTCGCAGCGAGGACGACGCCGACCAATGCGCCCCGTTCTGCGCGGTGCAGGCCTGGCCGGCGTTGGCCCGGCAGCGACTGTCCAGCGCGGCCGCAGCGCCCCCTGCTGTGGACCTCCCGCTGACCGAGGTGACCCGATGAGCGCGCCGACCCCCACACCGACACCACCCGGTGACCCCAGCGATCATCTGCCGTCCGGATACCTCCCGCCCGGTGTGCCGCCGCCCCTGCTCGACCAGCACCTCGAGGCCGCGCCGGCACCCTTCGACCCGTTGCGGCTGTGCATCTTCGCCACCATCGCCCTGCTCGGTTGGCTGGGCGGTCCGGTCACGCTGGTGGTCTTCGCCGTCCTCGGCCTGGTGGGCTACACCCGGGCCTGGCGCCGTGGCCTGACCCGGTCCCGCTGCTTCCTGCGCGACATCCGGCTGGTCGTGGCCTATCTGAGCGTGCTGGCCATCGCGGGCCTCACCGGGGTCGCGGCCGCGGTGCTGCGACTGACCTGACCCCGGCGGAGCCGCACCGGCTGCCGCGCTCAGATCTCGATCAGGCCCTGCCGGCGGGCCAGCGCCGCCGCCTCGGTGCGCCCGGAGGCACCGAGCTTGGCCAGGATGTTCGACACGTGCACGCTCACCGTCTTGGTGCTGATGAACAGCCGCGCGCCGATCTCACCGTTACTGCGGCCCAGGGCGACCAACTCCAAGACCTCGTGCTCGCGCGGGGTGAGCACGAGGGGGCTCCCCCGGCCGTTGCGACCCGAGCCCGCCCGAGCCGCGCTCGTCCCGCCGGGCAGTCGCGCCAGCCGATCGAGCAGGGGCTGCGCACCGAGCCGACGGGCCACCTCGCCGGCCGATGCCGCGACCCGCCTCGCGGCGTCCGCCTCGCCGGTGGCCATCAGGATCTCGGCGAGGCTCACCCGAGCCCGGGCAGCCAGGTGCACGTCGCCGAACCGATCGAGCCCGGCCACCGCGTCGGTCCACCCGGCCACGAGCTGCTCGGCACTCAGATCGTGGCTGTCGTGGCGGTCATGGCTGTCGTGGCTCTCTCGGCTGCGCTGGTCGCGCTGGCTGTGCTGGTTGTGCTGGTTGTGCTGGTTGTGGTGGTCGGGCTCCGGGTGGTGGCTGGTCAGCCAGTGCCAGCGCGCGTGTTCGGCGCGACCCAGCCCCGCCCAGGCCAGGGTCTCGACCCCGGGGTGGGCGGCGTCGGCGAAGACCTGCTCGACGTCGGCGGCCAGTTCGTCGGCCACCTCGCTCATCTCGGCCCACCGGGCGGTGGGCAGATGCTGCGCCCCATCGGCGATCACGCTGAGGGCCGTGGTGGCCAACCGCAACCGCGCCTGGAACAAGGGGTGCCAGACCCGGCTCATCACCGCCACCACGTGGCGATACGCCTCGACGGCCCGCGAGAGCTCCCCCGCCAGGCCCGCCGCCTCGATCTCCACGCCGGCCGACGTCACCGCGAGCAACCCCTCGACCTGCCAGAACCGACGCATCGCCGGTAGCCGGCCGACGCCCTCCGGCTCGCCACGGGCCACGGCGATCTGGACGGCGAGGGCGTCGAGCAGGGCACCGGCGATCGGCGGGGCGCTGTGGTGCGGGTCCGCCAGGACGTCGAGCGCCTCGTCCCAGCGGCCCTGACGCAGCAACACCCATGCCAGGTACCACCGGCACTCGAAGGCATAGGGCGCCCACGGGGTGCCGAGGTCGGCGCCGAGCGTCACCCCGGCGCGCAGGCTGGCCTCGGCCTCGACGTACTCCGCCGTCACCAGGTAGGACAAGGCGAGCCAGAACCCGCCGCGCAGTTCGGCCGCGCGGTTGCCCACCTGACGTGAGCGCGTCATGGCCTCGACCAACGCGGCACGACGCTCGGGGCCGACCTGCCGCCGACCGGCACGACTGATCGTGGTCAGCGCGTCGCCGGCCAACCAGGCCCAGCCGAGCTGGTCGGCCAGCCGCACGGCCTCCCCGGCGGTCCGGCGGGCCTGGTCGTCCCGGCCGGCCTGCGCCAGGATCCGGGCGTGGGCGGCGAGCACCTTGGCCCGCAACGGGGTGTCGGCCTCCCCCAGCAACCGCACCGCCTCGGCCGAGACGGCGACCGGGTCCTCGTCCGGCTCGATCAGACTCAGCGCGAGGGCCCGGGCCGAGAGCAACCGGGCTCGCCCCGGCGCAGAGGTCTCGACCGGTAGCCGGCCCAGCTGCTCGGCCGCCAGCGCGGCCGCTCGCACCACGTGCCCACCGGCCATCAACGCCTCGACCGCCTCGGTGGCGACCACGGCGGGCTCGAGGCGGCCGGACTCGGCCGCGGCCGACTCGGGATCACCGGACTCCTCGCCGAGGCCCACCAACTGTTCGCGAGCCAGCACGGGGTCGGCCAACAACTCGAGCGCGGCCTCGTAGTGCCGCGCTGCGTCGTCCGGGCCACCGACCGACATCGCCTCTCGCGCCGCCTCGACACCGGCGGCCAGTGCCGTGCGCCGGTCCAGGGCACGGTGAGCATGGCGGGCGAGTTCGGCGGCGGTTCCGGTGCCGCGGCGATCGGTCAGTGCCTCGACGTAGCGGGCGTGCAGCCGCACCCGCTCGCCCGGCAACAGGTCGTCATAGGCTGCCTCGGCCAGCAGGGCATGCCGAAACGCGTAGTGCTGATCGTCGGCCCGCAGAATGTTCATCTCGATGGTGCGACGCACCGCCTCGTCCAGCCGCGCGGCCTGGAATCCGCAGATCGCGGCGAGCAGGCCATGACTCACGCGGCGCCCGGCAACCGCGGCCACCCGCACCACCTGGCGGGCGTCCTCGTCCAGTTGGTCGAGCCGGACCAACAGCAGATCGGCCAGGTTCAGCGGCAGCGCACTGCCGGGCTGCCCGTCGGAGCCGGCCAGCGCCCCGAGCAGCTCCTCGACGAAGAAGGCATTGCCCTCGGCCCGTTCGACGATGCTGTTGGCCTGGGCCGCGGGCAACGGATCCGGGTGCAGCCGGGTGATCAGGCGATGCACGTCCTGTGGCGGCAGCGGGTCGAGCTGCACCCGGTGGACGCCGCGACGGCGTCCCCACTCGGCCAGGTAGGGCCGCAACGGGTGCCGTCGGTGCAGGTCGTCGCTGCGATAGGAGGCCACGAACATCACTCGGCCGTCCAGCGGCCGGGACAGCAGGAAGCCGAGCAGATCGCGGGTGGAGGAGTCGGCCCAGTGCAGGTCTTCGAGCACCACCAGCACCGGTTCGTGCCCGCCGACCCGAGACATGAGATCGCGTGCCGCCTCGAACAGCGCGCCCCGGTCGAGGGCCTCGCGATCGGCCTCGAGCCGAACCGGCCCGCCGAGCACGCGGCGTCCGGGCTGCAGTCGGGCCAGCGCCGGGTGGGTCGCGGTCGCCTCGGCGAGCACCTCGGGCAGCTCGGCCCCGATCCGGGCCACCACCTCGGAGAAGGCCAGGTAGGGCAATCCGCTCTCGGCCAGGTCGAGGCTGTGCCCGATGAACGGCCGCCAACCGCGCTCACGCGCCGCGTCGACCAGAGCGTCGAGCAGGCGCGTCTTGCCGATCCCGGCATCACCACCGAGCAGCACGGCGACAGGTGAGGTGGTGCCGACGTCCGGATCGCCGGGCCCCGGCCCCAACCCGAGCAGCGCGAGCAGCCCGGCGAGCTCGCGCTGCCGGCCGATCAGCTGTGTCTGCGGCACAGCCCCATCGTGACAGCGCCCACCGACAGCCACCCGGCGAGTGGCCGGCACCGGCTGGGATGTTCGGACCAATCGACCACGTGGACCGTGCCGCACTCGACCGGCGCGCTCGTGCCGGCCGGGCGTCAGGTGTATCGCCGGGCGTTTCCGCGCCTCCTGCCCACCAGACGCGGGCGAACCGACGACCCGTCCGACCCTCCCGAGAAGGACGCCATGGTCATGTACCCGCCTGAACCGGCACCGGCAGCACCGGCGGCACCGGCGCTGCCGACCGCTCGCATCGAGCAGTTCCTCTGCCGGCGCCCCGACCTGCCGACCCCGTTCCTGGTCGTCGATCTGGACGTCGTCGCCGAGCGGTACCGGGCGCTGTGCGAAGCCCTGCCGCAGGCCGCCGCCTACTACGCGGTCAAGGCCAACCCGGATCCCGCGGTGCTCGGCCTGCTCATCGATCTGGGGTGCGACCTCGACGTGGCCAGTCTCGGTGAGGTCGAGCTCTGCCTCGATCTCGGTGCCGCCCCGCGCCAACTCTCCTACGGCAACACCGTCAAGAAGGAGCGCGACATCCGCGTCGCCGCCGAGCTCGGGGTCACCGTGTTCACCGCGGATTGCGTCGCCGAGCTCGACAAGATCACTCGACAGGCTCCCGGCTCGACCGTGCTGATTCGCCTGGCCACCAACGGGGCCGGCGCCGACTGGCCGTTGAGCCGCAAGTTCGGGTGCGGCCCTGCCGATGCCCTCGCCCTGTTGCGCCGGGCGGCTGCGGCGGGACACCCGGTCGGGATGGGCTTCCACGTCGGATCGCAGCAACACGACGTGCAGTCCTGGGATGCCCCGCTGTGCCAGATCGCCACCGTCGCCGACGAACTCGCCGCCGACGGCATCGCCCTGACCACGGTCAATCTGGGCGGTGGCCTGCCGAGTTCGCACCTGGCCCCCACCCCGGACGTCACCGTGTACGGCGCGAGCATCGGAGCCGCCATCGACCGTCATCTGGCCCACCACCCGGGGCTGCGCTTCATGGTCGAGCCGGGGCGCTTCCTGGTCGGTGACGCCGGCGTGATCCGCACCGAGGTGGTCCTGATCTCGCGGCGCGACGGTGAGAGCCACCCGTGGGTCTACCTCGACATCGGCATGTTCAACGGACTGGCCGAGACCGCCGAGGAGTCCATCCGCTATCGCATCCGCTGCCCGCGTCCCCACGGCCCGACGGCGCCCGCCGTACTGGCCGGGCCGACGTGCGACAGCCTCGACGTGCTCTACGAGGACACGCCCTACCCGCTGCCCGTCGATCTGCGCGAGGGTGACCAGCTGGATCTGTTGGCCACCGGCGCCTACACGACGTCGTACTCCTCGGTGTGGTTCAACGGGTTCGAGCCACTTCGCGCCTACTACCTACCCGCCACACCCACCCGGCGAGCGGTCGACGTCACGACCCGCGCAGCTGCTCGTGAAGCGTGATCAACGCCACGCCGAAGGCCTCGGTCTCGGCGCCGTCCAGCAGATCGAACACCGCCGCGCGCACCGCCTCGACATGGCCCGGGGCCGCCTTCTCGATGACGGCGAACCCGTCGTCGGTCAGCAGACACCAGACGCCGCGCCGATCCTCCGGACAGGGCTCGCGGCGCACCATGCCGCGCGCCTCCATCCGCGAGACGGTGTGCGTCAGCCGGCTCCGTGAGTTCACGGCGCGCTCGGCGAGCTCCGACATCCGCAACCGGCGATCCGGACTCTCGGAGAGCTGCACCAAGATCTCGTACTCGGCCAACGACAGCTGGCTGTCCTCGGCCAGCTGGCGTCCCAGCCGCTCGTTCACCATCCGGGTCACGTCGAGATAGGCCCGCCACACCCGCTGTTCGGAGGCGTTCAGCCACCGCGGCTCGGCCGTCACGGCGCGCCCAGCCACTGCGCCACCTCGCCGGCCCAATACGTCAAGATCACCGAAGCCCCCGCCCGCCTGATGCACGTCAGCGATTCCAGCACCGCCCGATCCCGGTCCACCCAGCCCTGCGCCCCGGCTGCCTCGATCATCGCGTACTCACCCGAGACCTGATAGGCCGCAACGGGGACGGATACGGCATCCGCCACTCGGCGCACCAGGTCCAGGTAGGCCATCGCCGGCTTGACCATCACGATGTCGGCCCCCTCGGCGATGTCCAGGGCCACCTCGCGCAGCGCCTCGTCACCGTTGGCCGGATCCTGTTGATAGCTGCGTCGGTCGCCGGTCAACGAGGACCCGACGGCCTCACGGAACGGCCCGTAGAACGCCGAGGCGTACTTGGCCCCGTACGCCAGCACCGCGGTGTCGAGATGTCCGGCCGCGTCCAGCGCCGTCCGGACGGCGCGCACCTGGCCGTCCATCATGCCGCTGGGCCCGACCATCGTCGCGCCCGCCTCGGCCAGCACCACGGCCATCCGCGCGTAGTGTTCGAGCGTGGCGTCGTTGTCCACCCGTCCGGCCTCGTCCAGCACGCCACAGTGGCCGTGGTCGGTGAACTCGTCCAGGCACAGGTCGGCCATGACCACCAGGTCATCGCCCACCTCGGCGACCACGTCGCGCACCGCCACACTCAACACGCCGTCCGGATCGCATGCGCCGGAACCGGTTTCGTCCTTGACCAGCGGCACACCGAAGAGCATCACCCCGCCCAACCCGAGCTGGGCCGCCTCGTGAGTCGCCTTACGCAGCGAGTCCCGCGTGTGCTGGACGACGCCCGGCATCGACGAGATGGGCCGCGGTTCACGAGCCCCCTCGGCGACGAACAGGGGCAACACCAGTTCGGCCGGGTGCAACCGGGTCTGCGCCACCAGGCGGCGCATCGGCTCGCCGGCTCGCAATCGCCGGGGTCGCTGCACCGGATAGCCGCTCATCGCGCCCGCCGCCGCGACGAAGCCCGCCGCAGGCTCGGGCGCACCACCTCTTCACCGGCCTCGGCCGCACTGGCACGCAGCCAGTCGCCGTACTCGGCCAGCGCCCTCACCAACGCGGCGACGTTCGGCTCGGGGGCGAGCACGTCCACGCGCAACCCGTATTCCTGCGCGGTCTTCGCCGTGGCCGGGCCGATGCAGGCCACCACCGTGGTGGGGTGCGGCTTGCCGGCGATGCCGACCAGATTGCGCACCGTCGAGCTGGAGGTGAACAGCACCGCGTCGAAGCGGCCACTCTTGATCGCCTCACGGACCTCCGCGGGCGGTGGCGCCGCGCGCACCGTGCGGTAGGCGGTGACATCGTCGACGTCCCAGCCGAGTTCGCCCAGCCCCGCCACCAGGGTGTCGGTGGCGATGTCGGCGCGCGGCAGGAACACTCCCTTGATCGGGTCGAGCAGCTCATCGACCGCGGGCCAGATCTCCAGCAACCCGGCCGAGCTCTGTTCGACGTCCCCGGCGGGCAGCAGGTCAGGCTCGATCCCCCACGCCCGCAAGGCGGTCGCCGTGACCCCACCGACCGCTGCGACCTGGACGCCGGCGAACGCACGGGCATCCAGCCCGAAGGCCTCGACCTTCTCGCGGACGGCGCGTACGGCGTTCACCGAGGTGAACCCGATCCAGCGATACCGCCCGGTGACCAGACCCGTGATGGCCTTCTCGAACTGGGCCGGCGAACGCGGCGGTTCGACGGCGATGGTCGGCACCACTTGTGCCAGGGCACCGTGTTCGGCCAGCAACGCCGTCAGCGGGGCCGACTGCTCCTTGGTCCGCGGCACCAGCACCTGCCAGCCGAACAGCGCCCGCTGCTCGAACCAGCGCGCCCCCTCGGCCATACCGGCGGCTCGGCCGATGACGGCGACCAGCCGCCGAGGCGCCGGCCCGGCCAGGGCACCGGGCACCACCTGCGTCACCTGTGCCAGCGTGGTGGTGACGGTGCGCTGGTGCACCGTGGTGCCCTCGGTGATCACCGCCACCGGGGTGTCCGGTGCCCGTCCGGCGGCCAGCAACCGGCTCACCGCGGTGAGCAGCGCGGCGACCGGCCCGAGCACCACCAACGTGGTCGCCGGGCCGGCGTGCAGCGACCAGTCGGTCTCGTCGTCCGGCTGCACGATGTGGATCCCGGCCACCCCGGCGGCGGTCAACACGACCCCGGCATAGGCCGGCACGGCGGTCACGGCCGAGACCCCCGGTACCACCTCGAAGGGAAGGTTCTCCTTGCGGCAGGCCCGGATCTCGCCGTCCAGACCGTTGATCGTGGTCGGATCGCCGTCCAGCAGCCGCACCACGGTGGCGCCGGTCCGCGCCGCACGCACCACCAGCCGGGCCCGCGCATTGCGGGTCATCGGCTGGCCGTCGTCACCGAAGCCGGCGTCCAGCACCTGGACGTCGGGCCGGCAATAGGTCGCGATCAGGGCGGTGCGGCCGGGCTGATCGACCACGACCACGTCGGCCCGGGCCAGCCGCTCGACCGCCCGCAGGGTGAGCAAACCCTCGTCGCCGGGACCGACCCCGACGAAGCACACCGACCCCGCCCCCGGCGTCTGACCCGAACTCTGCCCGGAGGTCACCGCTCCACCTCCCCACGTACTGCCGCCACCGGGTGGCGACCGACGAACTCACCGGCTCCCTCGGCGAGCAGTTCGGCGGCCAGGGCCACCCCGATGCTCGCGGCGCTGGTGGGAGCACCCAGTGCCGAACGCCGCAGACTGTGGCTGCCGTCCACCGAGGCGACGACGGCTCGAAGCCACAGCTGCTCACCGTCCTCGTCGTCCACGATCTCGGCGAGCGCGCCCAGCGGCGCCGCGCAGCCCGCCTCGAGCGTGGCCAGCAGGGCGCGTTCGGCCTCGACACACGCCCGGGTGCTCGCGTCGTCCAGAGGCCTCACGAACGCCACGACCTGCGCTGCGTCGGCGTCGGCCGACGGATCGCGGCACTCGACGGCGAGGGCGCCCTGACCGGGGGCGGGCAGCATCACCAGCGGATCGATCACCTCGCTCGCCTCGTGGTCGCGGCCCAGCCGCACCAACCCGGCCCGGGCGAGCACCACGCCGTCCAGGTCACCGGCCGCCCCGGTGGGCGAGCCCAGCACCCGAGCGATCCGGGTGTCGACATTGCCCCGCAGGTCGACGATCTCCAGGCCGAACCCCATGGCCCGCAACTGGGCCGCGCGCCGGGGCGAACCGGTGCCGATCCGCGAGCCGGCGGGCAACTCGGCCAGACTCGCCCGGTCGCGGGCCACCAGCACGTCGCGGGGGTCCTCCCGCGGGGGGATCGCTGCGACCACGAGTCCCGGGGCCGGCGTCGTGGGCAGGTCCTTCAACGAGTGCACGGCCAGGTCGATCTCACCGGCCGACAGTGCGGTACGCAGGCTCGACACGAACACCCCGACCCCGCCGAAGCTGGTCAGGGGCGCCGTCGAGGTGTCGCCCTCCGTGGTCACCTCGACCAACTCGACCCGCACGGCCCCACCGGCAGCCTGTTCGATCCGGCGGGCGACCCAACCGGACTGGGCCAGGGCCAACGCCGAGCGCCGGGTACCCAGGCGCAACACGCGGGTCACGGCGCACCCACCCCCTCGATCGTGAGGCTCACCTCGGCCGAGCCCGACTCGGCCGTCAGACTCAGCGTGCTCACGGCCGCCACGCGGCGGCCCAGGTCGAGGCCGAACAGTTCGCGCAAGGCCTCGGCATACACCGAACCGTTGGGCTCGCCCGCAAGTTCCTTCACCCGCACCGTGGGCATGTGCAGCAGCTTCTCCACCACCCGGTGGACGGCGCGCTCGAGCTCGGCCAGGGTGCGCCGATCGACGTCGTCCCCCAGTCGCGCCCGCAGCCGGGTGAGTTCGGAATCCATCACGCCACGGGCCATCTCGCGCAACGCGGCGACCGTCGGCGCGGCGTCCAGGGCGGCCGCTGCCACCAGGTAGGCCTCGACCTCCTCGGCGACCAGGGTGCGCGCCTGCTCGACCCCGGGGGCCCGGTCGGCGTCGGCCACCAGGTCGCCGAGTTGGGCCAGATCGATCAACCGGACGCCGTCCAGGGCGCCGATGGCCGGGTCGATGTCCCGGGGCAGGGCGAGATCGAGGTAGACCTGTTGCCCGCGGGAGCGCCCGTACCCGGCCGAGGCCACCGCCTCGGGGCGCACCAGGTAACCACCCGCGCCGGCGCAGCTGATGACCAGATCGGCCTCGGCCAGCGCGGCGGCCAGGTCGGCCAACGGCCGGGCCGAGCCGCCGGCGGCGGCGGCCAGTCGTTCGGCACGTTCCGGGGTGCGGTTGATCACCGTCAGGGTGCCCACCCCGGCCCGTTGCAGGGTGGCCACCACCAGGCCACTCATCGCCCCGGCGCCGAGCACCAGGGCGTGCGTCTGCTCCAGCGGGCCGAGAACGGCGCGGCCGGCGTCCAACCCGGTCTCGACCAGCGAGACGGCCGTGCGGTCGATGTCGGTCTCGGTGTGCACGCGCTTGCCGACGCGCAACGCCGTCTGCAGCAAGGGGATCAGTCGCCGGGAGGCCGTCCCGCCGTCCTGGGCGGCCCTGAGCGCGCCCCGCACCTGGCCGAGGATCTGCTGCTCGCCCACCGCCATCGAGTCCAGCCCGGCGGCCACGGCGAACAGGTGCTCGATCGCCGCCCCCTCGTAGTGCACGTAGAGGTGTTCGGTCAGGTCGTCCAGCCGGACGCCGGTGACCTCGGCGAGCAGGTCACCGACCGCCGCCAGCGCGGCATGGAACCGGTCGACCGAGGCGTAGACCTCGAGCCGATTGCAGGTCGAGAGCACCACGGCCTCGGACACGTGCTCGGCGCCGCACAGCCGCAGCTCCAGCGCACGGCAGGAGGCTGCATCGAGCGCAGCGCGTTCCAGCAGGCCGAACGGAGCGGTGCGATAGGACAGGCCCACCACCAGCGGATTGGTCACAGCGCCTCCGCCAGCGGCACGTGACGGCCATCGGCCGGTCCATGGCGTTCGGAGTGGCGGTCGGAGTGGCGTTCGGAGTGGAAGGCCTTGCGCTGTTGGTGGAAGGCGAGGATCTGCAGCTCGGTGGACAGGTCGACCTTGCGCACCATGACGCCGTCGGGCACCTCGAGGACGCAGGGGGCGAAGTTGAGCACGCTGGACACGCCGACCTCGACCAGCCGGTCACAGGTGGCCTGGGCCGCTTCGGCGGGCAGGGCGAGGACCCCGATGTGGACCCCGGCGTCCGCCACGACCTGCTCCAGGTGGTCGATGGAGCCCACCCGGAGGCCGGCGATCTGTTCGCCCACCCGCCCGGCGTCCACGTCGAGCAGCGCCACCACCCGGAATCCGCGGGAGGCGAACCCGCCGTAGTTGGCCAGGGCGTGGCCGAGGTTGCCGGCGCCGATGATCAGGACGCGCCAATCCTGGGTCAGACCCAGCTCACGCGAGATCTGGTAGATCAGGTAGTCGACCTCGTAGCCGACCCCTCGGGTGCCGTAGGACCCCAGGTGCGACAGGTCCTTGCGGACCATGGCCGAACCCACCCCCGCCGCCGTGGCCAGCTCCTCCGAGCTGAGCGTCTCGACACCGTCCTCGGCCTGCAGCGTGAGGACCCGCAGGTAGACCGGCAATCGGGCGACCGTGGCCTCGGGTACCGCCGGACGCAGCGATCGGGCAGCACCGGGCAATCGGTGGGCTCTGTCGGTGGACACGAGTGGGACGAACTCCTCGACCTGGGGTGTCCCGCCAGCCTAGGCACTTGTGAACGAATGCACAAAGTCGATCGTGGGATGTCCCGACGACTCACACCTCGTCGTCGGTCAGCGGTCGAGAGCGGCCCGCAGCCCCTGCTCCTCCACGCGGTACATCGCGAACTCGCCCCCGTCAACCATGATCACCGGGATCTTGTCCCAGTACTTGCGCTTCAGGGCGCGGTCGTCGTCGATCGAGACCTTCTCCCACGTCGTCCCGGTGTCGGCACTGACCTTTTCGATCACTTCCTGGGCGACGTCACACAGGTGACATCCCGGCTTGCCGATGAGGGTGATGCGTGCCATCGGGCCAGCCTAGTGCGATGGACGACAAGGGACCGCAGACCCCCGTCCTGTCCCGCCCGTCCCGCCTAGAGTGAGGCCGTGGTCGAGATCGGGGACGCCGTCCCGCCCGAGGCCGGCGAGCCGCCGTCGGACGAACCGCCACGCGCCGCCTTCTTCGACCTCGACAACACGATCATGCGCGGCGCCTCGATCTTCCAGATGGCCCGAGGCCTCTATCAGCGCAAGCTGCTCACGTGGCGCGACATCGCCCACTTCGCCTGGCAGCAGATCAACTTCCTGATGCTGGGCGAGAACCTGGACCACGTCGCCGACATCGAGGCCAAGGCACTGTCGTTCGTCGAGGGGTACCGGGTCACCGAGCTGCGAGCCATCGGCGAGGAGATCTACGACGAGCTGATGGCCGACAAGATCTGGCCCGGCCCCTATGCGCTGGCCCGCGAGCACATGGCCGCCGGGCATCAGGTCTGGCTGGTCACCGCCACCCCGGTCGAGGTGGCCGAGGTGATCGCCCGTCGGCTCGAGCTCACCGGGGCGTTGGGCACGGTCGCCGAGGTCGTCGACGGCGCATACACCGGCCGGCTGGTGGGCGGCATCATGCACGGCCAGGCCAAGGCGGATGCGGTGCGCGCCCTGGCAGCCCTCGAGGGTCTGGACCTCGCCGATTGCTCGGCCTACAGCGACTCGACGAACGACCTGCCGATGCTGTCGCTGGTCGGACGTCCGGTGGCGGTCAACCCCGACGCCGCGTTGCGCGCCCACGCCCGGACCAACGGCTGGACGATCCGCGACTTCCGCACCAGCCGCAAGGCGGCTCGCATCGGCGTCCCGGCGACGCTGCTCACCGGCATGGCCGTGGGCGCGGCCATGGGCGCCCTGGCGGTCCGACGCCGCCGCACCCCCACCCCTGACCCACTGACCCCTCGGTGATGCCCTGCTGACCCCTCGGTGATCATGTAATCCGTGCACAAAGCCGTCGTGACCATGCAAACGATGCACAAAACGTGCACGGATTGCATGATCACCGAGGGGTGGGGGTCAGAAGAAGACCGACTGGCGCTGCACCAGCAGCTGGTAGAGCGTCTGCTGGATGGTCTGGCGCACCTGATCGGTGAGGTCGAAGACCAGCATCGGATCCTCGGCGGCCGCAGGGCCGAGATGGTCGGTGGGCACCGGGGCGCCGAACTCGATCAGCCACTTGCTCGGCAAGGGGATCGCCCCGAGCACCCCCAACAGGGTGAACGTCGGGGTGATCGGCGCGTACGGCACCCCCAGCAGCCGGGCCACCGCGGGCATGTTGCCGATGATCGGGTAGGTCTCCTCCGAGCCCACGATCGCGCACGGAATGATCGGCGTCCCGGTGCGCAGCGCGGCCGACACGAAACCGCCCCGGCCGAAGCGTTGCAGCTTGTACCGCTCACTGAACGGCTTGCCGATGCCCTTGAACCCCTCGGGCCAGACCCCCACCACCTCGCCGGAGGACAGCAGCCGCTCGGCATCGGCGTTGTTGGCCAACGTGGCCCCGGTCTTGCGCGCCAACTCACCCAGGACCGGCGCCGAGAACACCAGGTCGGCGCCGAGGGAGCGCAGGAAGCGATGCTCGGGGTGCTCGTCGTGCAAGGCCACTTGCACCATCACGGCATCCAGGGCGATCGCGCCGGCGTGGTTGGCCACGATCAGGGCACCGCCGGTGGACGGCACGTTGTCGATGCCGCGCACCTCGACCCGGAACCAGTGCTTGTAGAGCACCCGGGTCAGGTGGAGCAACACGGTCTCGGTCAGTTCGGGGTCGAAGCCGAACTCGTCGACGGCGTAGTCACCGGTCAGCCGACGCCGCAGGAACGCGAGGATCTCGACGATGCGGCCCTCGAGGTCACGGGCACCGCCGCTGCCGGCCGCACCGGCGCCCTCCTGCTCGATGGCCTCCACGATCCGCTGACCGGCCTCGGCCGCCAGATCCGCGACCGCCACCAAGCGCTCGCCCCCCGAGGTCTGCCGGGCAGCTGGACGTCGCGGCGCCGCAGCCGCCTTCGCCCGTCGGGACGCACCGATCACCGCGGATCGCGGTGGCGGGCCGGGTGTCCGGGTCGGCGTGGAGGTCGGCGTGGAGGTCGGCGTCGAGGTGGGTGGCGAGTCGGGCGGTGAGGCCGGCGCGGGTCGGGCGGCAGGTGCTCGCTTCGAGGCCGGCGCCGGTTTCGAGGTCCGGGCCGGTTTCGGTGCTTGTTTCGGTGCTTGTTTCGGTGCCTGCGCCGGCATCGCGGCCTGAGCAGAGGCCGCGGTACGGGGCTTCGCGGCCTTGGTGGGCCTCGATTCCTGAACCGATTCCTGAACCGATTCCTGAACCGATTCCTGAACCGATTCAGGAATCGGTTCGAGGTCGGCCAGCAGCGGCGTCGTCCGGCGGCGGCGGCGCGCCCGCTCACCGGAGGCGCGCTCGGCCCCTGCGATCACAGCGGAACTCGCGCGTGTGCGTGCCGTGGCGTGTCCGTGCGTGCCCTCGGCCATCAGGCACCCGCCTTCTGGTCCTGATGGGTCAAGACGCCGAGCAATCCGTGCTCCACGCGCGCCACCACCTCAGGGGACAGCGGTCCGTGCAGACCGCGGCCGCGGACGAAATCGACGAATGCCTCACGGGTGGTGTACCCCGGCGAGAAGCCCAGCACCTCACGCATCCGGGTGGTGTCCATCACCCGGCCGTAGGACAGGAACCGCACCTGCTCGGGCGAGAAGTCGGCCAGACCGGCCCGACGGACCAACTGGCCGATCACGCCGGACAGTTTGTGCGGCACCGCCACGAAGGGATGCCCCACCATCCGCACCGCTTGGCTGAGCGTGATCACGCCGTCCCCGGCGATGTTGATCGTGCCGGTCACCTCGCCGACGGTGGCCCGGCGCAACGCCTCGAGGCCGTCGTCCTCGTGGATGAACTGCAGCCGGGCGTCGAACCCCAGCACCGTCGGCACCAGCGGCAGGGTGAAGTAGTCGGTGAGCGGGGTACGCACCTGCGGGCCGATGAAGCTGGCCAGCCGCAGGGTGATCACCTCGACGTCCGGACGGCGCCGCGAGAATCCGCGGACGTAGCCCTCGACCTCGACGCAGTCCTTGGCCCATCCAGAGCGCGGCAACACCTTGGCGCCGGTCTCCTCGGTGAACATGGCCGGATCGCGCGGGCTCGAGCCGTAGACGCCGGCGGTCGACTTGACCACCAACCGGCGCACACTCGGCGACTTCTGACAGGCCGCGAGCAGCTGCATGGTGCCGATGACGTTGATCTCCTTCATGGAGACCCGCCCGCCGGCACCCGTCGGGGTGGCGATCACGTTCATGTGGACGACGGTGTCGACCTCCGCCCGGGCGATCACCTTGGCGATCACCGGGTTGCGGATGTCGGCGCGCACGAACTCGGCGTCACCGATGTCCTGGGTCGGCGGGACGACGTCCACGCCGATGACACGTTCGACCGAGGGGTCACGGGTCAGGAGATGGGCGAAACGCCCCCCCAGATACCTCGAGACCCCCGTCACGAGAACCACTCGCCCCATCGTTGCCCCTGGTGTGGAAGGTGCCGCGTCGAGGTCGGACAGCGTCGGATGCGACCGTGCCGGGTCGGCCGGCCGTCGGGGACGGCCGACCCGCCTGGTCACTTGCGGTTGCGGCGCTGGTGGCGCGTCTTGCGCAGCAGCTTGCGGTGCTTCTTCTTGGCCATGCGCTTGCGGCGCTTCTTGATGACGGAGCCCACGGGACCTCGCAGTCGGTACGGATGACACTCGATAGGGATGCAGTCCGGCGACGCGCCCGATTCACCCGAAGGGAGAGCGGACGAGCAGCAGAGCAGCGGATACCGGTGGCGGCACCCGATCTGCGTCAGCCTACCCGGCCGACACGGTGGCGACGGCCGCCGCGGACAACTATTCGACCTGCTTCGACCCGGGATCACCCGACACCACCCGAGGCGGGGTGAGGATCACCGGACGCGGGCGCCACGAAGCCGTCCAGCGGGTCGGATCGAGACCCACCGCCGACGCCTGCCTCGTCGAACTCAGGCGGTATCGACGTAGGAGTGGCGCAGATAGTCGTGCACCGCCGACTCCGGTACGCGGAACGAACGTCCCACCCGGACGGCGGGCATCTCGCCGGAGTGCACCAGCCGATACACCGTCATCTTGGACACGCGCATGATCGACGCGACCTCGGCCACGGTCAGGAACCGAACGTCGTTGAAATCACCGGGCATTACCTGAGCACCAACCCCTCGTGCCTCGGCCGGCACACCCCCGGGACGGCCTGTCTGCGTTGCGTTGGTCCAACTGATCGAACTCACGCCACTGGTGGAACTGAGGAGCACACTAGAGGCAGGCGTGACAGATGGGAAACCGCCGTCGTGTCGGACTCGGCGACAGCGCCCGTGACCTGCAGCG